>CAZHOX010000120.1:0-7779 GCA_964534345.1 uncultured Anaerolinea sp. | reverse complement strand
TCTGAACATCTGACCAGGCTTTTGTCTCACTCACGAGTGTTCCAAGAATCGAAATGTAATCACCAGGCACACTCATTGAGGGTGTTCCTGGCAGAGGTGTCCCTTGCAGCAAGGCCATCACCTGCTCTGCAGATAAATTTGTATTAATACCCGTTGCCCCATTTGCGTTTGGCGTGGCGCCATTAGGTGTCAACGCTGGCAAGGCCAACGCTGCCCGATAAATATTTGCATTAGATGCCTGCGGTGTACAAACTACCGGTTTTGAATGTGAAATTACTTCATTCGTGGGCGTACATCCAGAAGCCCCTGCCCCAAAAAGGAAAAGCAGGAAGATTCCCAAAGCAACTCCCCCTTTAAACTGAAAAAGCAACAAGCCCCTTTTCATAAGCCCGCCTTTCTTGATTGTATGAATTACACAAATGCTTGATGTAAAAAAAAGACCTTGCAATTATGTAAGGCGAAATCATTGTACGACTGTTACACAAAAAAAGTAAGTGGATGGTTGTCACATATCTTGTGGAGTTGCATGGGGCTGCACTCAAAAGAAAAGCGCCTGAACCTAAGATGTTCAGACGCTAATATAACAATCTGCAAGTGACAGCATTCACCACATTCTATTTTCAAGGACTATCTTTACGATTTGCGGGTCGAAGTGTTTGCCAGATTGCTCATGAATATAAGCATACACATCTTCACACGGCCAGGCGCTGCGGTACGGACGGTCTGATGTGAGCGCATCGAACACATCTACGATGGCAAATAAGCGCGCAGAGAGTGGGATCTCTTCTCCTTTGAGTCCGCGCGGATAGCCGCTCCCATCCCATTTTTCGTGATGGCAATAGGATATATCCAACGCGGGCTTAAGATAATTGATCGGTGAAAGCATTTGGTACGCATAAATCGGATGCTGCCGCATAATCTGTCTTTCGGCTTCAGAAAGCGGGCCAGGTTTAAGAAGAATAGAATCTGGCACGCCCATTTTCCCAATATCATGCAGCAGAGAACCTCGCCACAAGTGCTGCTTCTCTGCTTCGCTGATTCCCATTTTATTGGCAAGCGCCAATGCCATCTCGGTCACACGTTGGGTATGGCCTTCGGTTTCCTTATCTCGCAAATCCAATGCGCGTGACCAGCCTTCGATGGTGGCATCGTAGGCGAGTTGAAGTTCCGCATGGGATCGTTGCAGGCTTTCTACCAGCGAGGCGCTTTCGATCGCGATCGCGGCCTGAGTTGCCAGCGTTTCAAAGTAGTCGATCCAATCTGACGCGGGTTTAAATGCTTTTCTGTGGAAGATTTCAAGCACGCCTTTAACTTGTCCCTTCACGATCAGCGGAGTGGCAAAATGTGCTGCGAATTCTTCATCAGCTAATAGCGAGGAGCGGCTAAACGAAGCTTGAGCCAGTTTCAGGTCAGAGCAAGAAACGGTTCGATATTCCTGAGCGGCTGTGCCGGCATACCCATCCGCAAGTTTGACATGCGATTGTTCAATACCGCGCGTTCGGAACCCAAGCCCGGCAACATAATCCAACGTATGGGTAATTGGACTAAGCAACAGAATGTCCACCGCATCCATTCCCAGCTCATCTTTTACGTTATGCAAAATAACATTGAGTGTAAGGTTTGAATCAAAATTACTACTGATGGCAACGTCGATCTGATGCAAAGCAATAAGGTGACGCAGTTGCATTTCGGTCTGGTCGTGCAGCATCACACGGTGAATGGCGCTGGCGGCAATATCGGCAATGGCATTTAACAGGCGAGTATCTTGTTCGGCAAAATCCACTTGGCGGGCCACCCACAATGCGCCAATGGCTTCCTGGTCTTGTGCAAAGAGCGGCACACAGGCCACGCAGTGAGAATCACCCAACAAGTCGGAACGATAAAATAAAGTGTCTTGATCTGCATGATTGTTGAGGTATATGGTTTTGTTCGTAGTCACCCAGTTGCAAACTCCCTGACCAGGTGGAATAAAAAGCCCCGTCATTCTTTCTCCAACAGACCCGCTCCCCATTTCATTGATGAAGCCGCCATTTTGGGCATTCGGTAAAACAAACATAGCGCCGTTCGCTTCAAACAAGCCAACCAATTGGTCCAAGATGACTTTCAGAATCCCTGTCCGTGTAGATGCCTGACTCAACGCAGCACTGACAGAAATGATCCCTTCCCGTTCACGCTCATGTTGTTTGCGCTCAGTGATATCGGCCATAATACCCTCAAGGTATTCCACCTTGCCATCTGTCCCCAGAATTCCCGTTCCCCATTCATCCACCCAGCGCCACTCGCCAGATTTATGACGAATGCGATAGGTAACATGAAATGGAGTGCGGTTAATTCTTGTTATGTTATTTTCCTCAGGCGTTGGAATGCTTTTTAAATCATCAGGATGATACAAATCAAAAAAACTCAGTCCATCTTCAGTAAAATCATTTGCGGAATAGCCTGTTAGGTGTTCAATTGCCTTATTAAGATAAATGAAAGTATAACGAGAGTCATTTTTACATTGATAAACGACATTAGGAATATTTTCTGCCAGTGCGCGGTATTTCTCTTCGCTCATGCGCAAATTCTCTTCAGCACGTTTGCGCTCGGTAATATCGTGGGCTGTTGTGAGACTGAATTTGGCGCCATCATATTCAACCACAGAAGAGCTGATCTCCACTGGGAAAGTGCGCCCATCGCGTGCTTTGTGTTGTGTTTCAAACCTTGGGAAATAGCCATCTTCAAACTGCTTACGCATAATATCTTTTGCCTGATCGTATGTGACCGTGTTATCAATATCAGATGGGCCCATGGTTAGAAGTTCCTCCCGTGTGTACCCCAAAGAACGGCAGGCCGCATCGTTGACATAAGCGAAGACCAGTTGTTCGTTAATCAGGAAGACCGCATCGGATGATTGATTAATTGCACGGTTAAGTGTAATCAGTTCTCTTTCATTATTTTTGCGTTCAGTAATATCGCGCCCAACGGATAAGACTCCGTTTATCGTTCCGTGCTGGTCATATTCTGGAACGATCAAACAATCAAGGAAGAGAGTCTTTCCATAGACATTTGTCCATGTGAACTCAATTGTCTGGGTGTTTCCTGTAGAGAGCACATATTGGAGTGTCTCCAAATATTCAACATTCACAGGCAGGGTATTTAAAGCATCTCTGGCAGATAAGCCACTTGCCTTTTCCCAGGCAGGGTTGACATAAATCCTTTGCAGTTTGGCATTGTAACGAATAATCAGGTCAGGAATATTCTCAACAAGAACACGATATTCTCTCTCACGTTCAAGGAGTTCCTGTTCGGCAATTTTTCTTTTTGTTTGATTTTCAACTTCCTGTAATGCTCGTCGAATCGCAGGAGCAAGGCGGGAAAGTTTCTGCTTTGTAATGTAATCAACCGCACCTTCTGTCAATGCACTAATTGCAGCATCTTCACCCAGCGTGCCGGAAACGAAAATAAATGGAATATGGGGATACTGATCGCACACTATGTTTAATGCTGATAACCCGTTATAGCCAGGGAGGCTGTAGTCTGCAAGGATTAGATCATAGCCACCCCTTTGCAAGGCGGCATTGAATTCATCAGCTCTTTGGACTCTGGTGATCTGACATGGAATATTGGCAAGATCCAGTGTCGCCTGGACAAGCTCGGCGTCTCTTTCTTCATCTTCAAGGTGCAGGATTTGTATTTGTTTTTCCATTTTGGCGGGATTCCTTTTCTGCACGATAGACTATTTTGTGTTGTTCAAAGGTTCGTTGATCAAAGCCCAAAACACGCCGATCCCTTTTACTGCTTCAACAAAATCCAAAAACCTAACAGGCTTTACAACATAGGCATTGGCACCAAGCCTGTAACACTCTTCAATATCCTGAGTTTCACCTGAAGAAGTCAATATAACCACTGGTATTGTCCGCAAATTATTATCTACTTTTATCTGTGCCAGCACCTTTAAGCCGTCCATTCTTGGCATTTTGAGATCAAGCAGAATTAAAATGGGATTCACTGGTGAGCGTTTTTCAAATGCTTTTCTACAATACAAATAATCAAGTACCTCAACCCCATCATGGACAATCGTGATATTGTTTGCAAGGTGATTTTCTTCCAAAGCATTAATGGTTAATTCTATATCTTTTGGGTCATCTTCAGCAAAAAGGATATGTCTCAAAGGCATTATAAAAAGCTCCTGATATCTTTATTTTGGAAGTGAGAAATAGAATGCGGCACCTTGTTCGATCTGTGCTTTTGCCCATATTTTGCCGCCATGTCGGTGAATAACTCTCTGGGCATTGGCAAGCCCAATACCTGTTCCTTCGAAATCTTCCTGCCGATGGAGACGCTGAAAGACGCCAAAAAGTTTGTCGGCATAGTCCATGTCAAACCCCACGCCATTATCGCGAATAAAAATAACTACCTCTGCTTCATCGGTCTCCTGTGTCCCGATTTCAATTTGAGCCACTTCCTTTGAGCGGGTAAATTTTATAGCATTTGCGATCAGGTTAACCAGCACCACACGCAGCATGGCACGGTCACCTGTCACCAGTGGTAATGAGGAAATTTTCCATTGAATGTCTCTGCCTTCGGTGTCTCGCCCAAGCTCCCGAATTACCTCGCGGATCAGTTCATTCAGGTCAACTTGCGCTTTGGACATTTCACTACGCCCCATCCGTGAGAAGGAAAGCAAATCGTCAATGAGCATGCCCATCTTTTTGGCTGAGTCGTCGATCACATCCATGTAGTGACGGCTTTTATCATCCAGGCTTGCTTGCGTTCTGTTCCGCAGTATTTCAATAAAGCCATCAATATGGCGCAATGGTGATCGCAGGTCATGAGATACAGAGTAGGCAAAAGCTTCCAGTTCTTTGTTAACAGCTTCCAGTTGGGCGGTCCGATCCGTAACTAATAATTCAAGCTCTATATTTCGTTGATGAATACTTCTCACGCGCCAACTGTATCCAATTAAAATCAAAGCAAAGAGAGCAGCAAGGACAGACGCTCTAAACCACCATGTTCCCCACCAAGGTGGAGTGATGATGATCTCAAGCGAAACCTCTTCTTCGTTCCATACTCCATCTTCGTTTGCCCCCTGTACCCGAAAGATATAATTATCTGGCGACAAGCTAGTGTACGTGGCAAAGCGTCGTTTGGCATCCACTTCGTTCCATGTATCATCAAATCCCTCGAGTTTATAGCGATATTGGTTCGCCTCTGGTGCCGCATAGCTAAGTGCCGCAAAGGCCAGAGAAAAAACGTTCTGATCGTGGTTCAGAGTAATTTGTTGCGTATCCCAGATCGCTTGTTTCAGAATGGAATCTTTACCGATGGCGACGGATTGGTTGAAAATTTGAAAATCGGTCAGTACAACCGGGGGGCGATAGGGGTTATTGGCGATCTGTTCGGGGTAGAAAGCGTTCAAGCCATTAATGCCACCAAAGAACATCTCGCCGCTGCTGCTTTGAAAAAAGGCATTTTGATTGAACTCGTTGCTTTGCAGGCCGTCAAAAACGTTGTAGTTGTGGAATGTTTCAGTAAGGGGGTCAAACTTGGACACGCCTCTGTTGGTTGATATCCATAAATAGCCAGAGGCATCTTCCATGATGGCATAAATAACGCTGTTTGGCAGTCCATCTCTTTCAGTGTAATGACTAAAGGTTTCAGTCTCGCGGTCAAATTTATCCAACCCACTGCTTGTGCCCACCCATAGGGTACCATTCCGGTCTTCATGAGCTACATAAACTTCGCCCCTGCTCAGGCTTTGCGGGTTTTCAGAGTCATGTCGGTAATTTACAAACTGCTCTGTGCGTGGATCGAAGCGGGTCAGCCCATCCACCCAACTGGTCAGCCAAAGGAAGCCGAATCGATCCTCATAAATGCCCCTGACCATACCAGGGCGAAAATGGTTCGGATCGTTGGGATCAGACAGATAGAGATGAAACGTCCTAGTCTGGCGGTCAAAACGGTTGAGTCCACCCCCATCTGTGCCAACCCACAATGTACCAGTGCTATCTTCATAAATTGCCAAAATGATATCGCTGGCTATGCTGCGCAGATCGTCTGGATTGTGAAGGTAACGCTGAAACTGTCCCGTTTTCCGGTCGAGGGTATGCAATCCCCCGCCATAGGTTCCAACCCAAAAGGTGCCGCTACGATCTTCATAAATTGTGCTAACAGACCAGCTCGTATTAAGCGCATTCGGATCTTCCGCATCTGGTTCGTAGCGGGTCACTCGATTGTTGACACGGTCAAAGCGGTTTAGCACTCCATCATCGCCGCCCACCCATAGAATACCGTCTTGATCTTCACAAATGGAATAGATGTAACTGGTACTCAAACTATGAGGGTTGTCTGGCAGATTTCTATAATGTGCGAACTGTATTCTCCCCGGGTCAAGTTTGTTGATTCCCCCACCATTGGTCCCAATCCAGAGTATGCCCCCACGGTCTTCATAGATGACATTGATATTGTCGTCAGACAAAGCATAGGGATCAGTTGGATCTTCCTGGTAGCGGATGAATTGTCCGGTCTTTGGATCAAATAGATTTAGACCTTTCGCGGTAGTCACCCAATAAGTCCCCATGCGGTCCTGGTAAACCTGACGAGACGCATTATCGCTGATACTGTACGGATCATCAGGGTCATATTGAAAATGCGTAAATTGCCCGTTTTCACGGTCCAGCAGATTAAGCCCCCCTTCTTCGGTGGAAACCCACAAGTTACCGGCTTTATCCTCATAGATATCCAGAACATCACCGGCTCCAATCGAAGTGACATCCCCAGGGTTATGAAGGAAATAGGTAAACCGCCCCGTTTCCTGATTAAAGCTGACCAACCCTTCTTCGTCATTGCTCAACCAAATAATACCAGTTCCATCCTGATAAACCGCCTTGGTATTTTGTCCGGAAGCGAAATTGGATATTTCAGGCAGGGAGAACTGATAATGGGTAAAGGTTTCGCTTTTAGTGTCAAATTGGGTTAACCAACCTTCATTCATATACAGCCATAACAAACCAGCCCCGTCCTGCCAAATAGATAAAACTGTATTATTTTTCAGACTATTCGGGTTGTCAGCGTTGTGCCTGTAGCGGATAAAAGTATTTGTGCCAGGATCATATTTATTCAACCCCCCTGCTTCAGTACCAATCCAGATAAATCCTAATGGATCTTCCACAATATCCCTGACCCGATTATCGCTCAGGCTGTTGGGGTCATCGGCATCATTGCGGTACACTACAAAATTGTAGCCATCATAGCGATTAAGGCCATCCTGTGTGCCAAACCACATGAATCCACGGCTATCCTGAAGAATGGAATTTACTGTCGTTTGAGACAGCCCATCTTCAAGGGAGAGGTGGGTAAATTTGAAATCAGGTGGAGGAGGGAGATTGATTAACGAGGGTGAGTTACCAGCAACGACTGGTGTATTCCATATTTCTGGCGGCGTACTCTGAGCAAACACGGGAAACGGCTGTAAGCCGTGGGTCACTTGGACGAGCAAAACCACGGTGATTAGTTTTGCGAGCATAGAACAAACAAGCTGCGTGAGCGGTTTCATGCTTATGTTCCTTGAGCTAGTTGTGGCAATGGAAAGCAACCACCTTTTATTTTACCGCCATACCTATTATTGACAAAATGAATGCGCCTTTTTATGTTTCTAAACAGTATGAAGATAAAAAAGTGCCCGATGATAATTATCATCGGGCACTTTCGTAAAAACAGATATTACTCCTACTTAAAGAACGATACTCACCAAGCGTCCCTTTGCTACGATCACCTTGCGCGGCTCTTTGCCTTCCA
>CAZHOX010000119.1:7429-9488 GCA_964534345.1 uncultured Anaerolinea sp. | reverse complement strand
ATGCGCTCGATCAACACATCGGTACAGCGCACGGGATACACGCCATACACACCCGTATTTTCAATATACATGTCATGCAGGTACACATTCTTTGAGCCTTCCACCAGCACACCGTTGCTGGTGAAATTCTTAACTGCAAAGAATCCCATCTCAAAATCATTGCCGGATGCAATCACACCATCGGCGCCGGTACCATTGCCTTCGATGACAGGCCATTCGCCCTTATCGTTCGGGATACCAAAGAATTTGATGTTGCTCACATCAATGATGACGTGTTCCTCATAAATGCCATACGGCACTTCGACGGTATCGCCTGGAAGCGCCTGATCTACAACGGATTGAATGGTCTGGCCTTCTTCCACACGCAACGTCTGCGCCTCACGCGGAGCCGAAACTGATTCTGTTCCCCCGGCATTCACCTCGCTGACGATTGCCCGCGCAGGGTTTTCTACACTTTCAATGACAGGCAAACCCGAAGGCACAGATGCAGGAGCTTCAGGCAAATTGCTTTCATCAGTGAGCGCGTACATGAATGCAACGAGGTCAGCTTTTTCCTGATCGGTCAGGTCAAAGCCGATGACATGGATATCGACATTCTCTACGCCTGCATCACGTCCGCCGCCTTTGGCGTAAAAGTCCACAACTTCTTCAAGGGTCTTGAATACACCATTGTGCATGTAAGGTGCGGTCAATGCAATGTTGCGCAATGTGGGAGCTTTGAACGCGCCATCCAAGCTGTCACTTTCCACTTCCATGCGTCCAGCATCGTGTGGTTGACCCGGCAGATCAGGCACGCCTGTCACGGAGAAGGAATCATCTGAGAAGGTTGGCGCAGCATGACATTCAAAACAGCGTGTCCCAGCCGAACGGAAGACAGCCAACCCACGGCGCTGGGCGGGTGTGAGGGCATTCACATCGCCAGCGGCATATTTATCAAAGGGAGAATTGTTGGTGACAAGTGTTCGCTCAAATGCCGCGATCGCGTTTTGAACATTCTCGTAGGTGACAGAGTCTGCGCTGCCAAATGCTTTCTCGAACAGATCCACATATTCAGGAATGGCTTTCAACTCTGACTCAATTTCGTCAGGCGTGCCAGCCATTTCGTCTTTTTCGGTGATCGGGGTATTGGTCTGCTCTTCGAGAGTAGCGGCACGGCCATCCCAAAAGAAATTGGTGCTGTACGCCACATTCCACAAGCTCATGGCATTGCGAGGAAGCAATGTCCCGTTTGCGCCTATCGCCTGCTGCTTGCCATCCGAGAAACCAAGGTCAGGCTGATGGCACGAGGCGCAGGACATGTCATTGTTCTGAGACAGGATCGGGTCAAAGAAAAGGAGGCGTCCCAGTTCCACTTTATCCGCGTTGGAAGGATTCGCATCCGTTTCATTGGTGGCAGGGAAATCACGTTGAAGTCCGCTGTAGGCGGGTTCTACACTGCTGGAACCTGCCCCCCATTTATCTTCTGGCAATACTTCGTCATGTGGAAGCGGGGCAAAGGCCGCATACAAAATACCGATGAGCAATACAATTCCCAAGCCTGCAAAAATACGTTTCATCCAAACTTTCATACATTCTCCTCCGTAATTTTTCAACTTTATTTCAAAGTCAATAAGAATGCAACCAGCGCATTCATATCTTCGTTGGTAAGTTCCTTGGCAAAGTTAGTGATCATCACATTGCTGAACCCCTCCACAATGTAATCCCCTGGCCGCAAAATGGAAAGTTGAATATATTCATCTGCGGTCAACCCTTCCACTCGCGTCTCCGCTCGTGTGGCTACCCCCGCAAGAGACGGCCCAATGATGATGGTATCAGGCACAAGCGCATGGCAGGTGGCACAGCGCGCATTAAAAACCTGCTGTCCCTGAACAACCAGCGGGTCTGGTGTAGGCGTAGGTGGAACAGACGCACCTGCTGAACAAGCTGATATTACAAATATAACCAGCAGCATAACAATGGTAACTATATTTTTCATGAATTGTCCTGAATTAGGTTGGAATTGCCCGATTATACATGCATCCATAAAAAATTCGCATTATTCGCCTATTCGCAAAATTCG
>CAZHOX010000119.1:4579-7329 GCA_964534345.1 uncultured Anaerolinea sp. | reverse complement strand
AAGGAGAGTGAATCATGCAAAGTTTTTCGAGAGGTTGGAATTTTCTAAAACAAGCCTGGGGCATGGCCTTCAAAGATAAAGACTTACTCAAGCCCTCCATTTATGCATTAATTGTAGGAATGATCATTTCAGTTATCGGTATTATTCCCATTATCATCGCCGCCGTTGTATTTGGTGACGGACAGATTGGGCGGGTCATCATGGGCGTTCTTGGCGCCATTCTCATGTTCGTTCAATTCACAGTCACCTACGTTTTCTCCGCAATGACCATCCGCCTTATCTATGGCTACCTCACCACTGGCGACGCCCGCATGGACGAAGCCTGGGACATTGTCCGCCGCGACTTCTTCGACATCCTCACCCTTGCCGCAGTCTCCACCCTCGTGGGCATCCTTCGTAACATGGCAAACAGCAACAAAAAGAATAATGTGCTCGGCAGCATCTTGCGCTCAGCCATGCGCGCCGTAGAAGCCCTGTGGACAGAAGCCGCGCTTCTCGTCCTCCCTGCCATGGTTATCGATGACTTGAATCTCAAAGACGGCCTTGCCCGAATCGTGAAGATCACAAAAGAAAACTTCCTTCTCATTGGCATCAGCTTCATTGGCGTGCGCTGGGTCACGGGCCTCATCGGCTTCGTATTTGTAATGATCGGACTTGTCCTTGCCTTCGCCATCGGTGGCGGCATTGCTTTTGTAGCAGGCGGCAGCACAGCCATTTTAGTCATCGGCATCACCATCGGCGCGCTGATCTTCTTCACCTTCGTGATGGTCTCCAGCCTGTTCAGTTCCTATACCAGCACCGCCTATCACACCTGCCTCTACATCTGGGCAAGGGATGTGGAAAAAGCCACCGTTGAAGGACGTGCGACTCAACAAGTTGCGGCTCCTGCCCCGCTCGCAGCTGCTCTCGCCTAATCAACATTTGCCACTCTGAAATATTTCTCTGATCAAGGAAAACCCACATGCCATCTGAACCCCGCCGCGAAATGATAACTTGGCAAGAACTGGATAAACTAATGGATCATCTGGTTCCCCAGTTCCGCCGTGAATTTACTGCAATGGTCATCATCACACGCGGCGGGATAGTCCCCGGCGGAATGCTCGCCGAAGCCATGGACATCACCCACATCCTCACCGCCGCCGTGGATTTTCCCGCGCAATCCCAAACGGACAAATCCAAACTCATGGCATGGCCTGAGTTCATCCAATTCCCCACAGAAGACAAGTTGATCGGACGCCCCACCCTCATCGTAGATGATGTTTGGGGGTCGGGGCGCACCATCACCGCCGTGAAGAACCGAGTCTCTGCGGCAGGCGGCTTCCCAGAAACTTGTGTGCTGCATTTCAATCCATACCGAAATCTATTCGGCAGCAATCGCCCCGATTATTACGCAGCCGTCACAGACGCATTCATCGTCTATCCCTGGGAAATCAGCCGGGGCACCGATCAGGTCCTGCTCGGCGAAATATAATTCCATATGAAGTCCATTGAATCCAAAGCCAGTGACAGAATAAAAGTTTTAAAGGGGAATGAATATTTTGATGAACTTTCAGAACTCATTTTGAAAGATATTGCCGAACACATGCATCTCCGCGAATACTCACGCGGAGATGTATTATTTTGGGAAGGCGACCCCTGCGAAGGCTTGCATATCATCGAACATGGCAGCGCCAAGATATTCAAGCTCTCACCGCAAGGAAGGCAATACATCGTCCGCATTTTGCAAGAGGGCGATACTTTTTCAGAAGTCCCTGCATTTGATGAAGGCGCCAATCCTGTCAACGTAGAAGCGCTGGAAACCTGCCGTGTCTGGGTCATTGAAATTCAAAAGCTGCGTGAACTCATTATGACAAACCCAGTGTTTTCACAAAAAGTATTGCTCAATTTTGGGAAAATGCTGCGCGGCATGGTGCGGATGGTCAGCGAGATGGCCTTCTACCAGGTCACTCACCGCCTTGCACGTCTGGTCGCTGAATTGCCGCAGGAAAAATCTGCACCGCATTGGACACAGGAACAGCTCGCCGCCAGGCTGGGGACTGTCCGTGAAGTGGTCGCCCGCTCCATGAAGGAACTGGAACGCAGCGGCGCCATCAAAGTAGAAGATAGGCGTATTCAAATTGCAGATCAGGAAATATTCAATCAGTGGCTGCAATGACCAAAGCCTGAGAAAACAAAAGCGACCTTTTGCAGGCCGCTTTTTGTTTTAGGTAAAGCTGAAAGACAAGTTCAAACGGGATTATTCCAGAATTTCAAAATTTGAAACTTGATATGAAATCTCATCGTCAATCGCTTCTTTGATATTGTCCACAGCCACATTGGCGGGGAAACCGTAATCAGGGTCAAATGCCACAACGACCTCATCTGCATCTCCTGTCTGATCAGCTTCCAGCGCGAGAAAGACGCGGTCAATTGTCGAGTATCGATTTACAACCTCATAGAGCGGGTTCGCTGCATCAATAGCCGTTCCCTTTCCAGAAGTCATTGAGACAATCTCGCCATTATTCACTTCAATCGTGATCGGCATGTCTTCCATAAATGGGCAAAAACAACCAATGAAGAGTTGATAACGATAATGGGAAATATTTGCATCGTTCCATTTGGCAAGGTTTTTGTCAAAATCAGTTGTCTCTCCTGCAGAACACGCAGCAAGGATAAAAGCCAGCATTAATAAAATAATCTTTTTCATTTTTTCTCCTTTTCATGGTTAACGAAATTACCTTGCAAGATGTTCCCTTAAATAAAAAGTTCCC
>CAZHOX010000119.1:0-4479 GCA_964534345.1 uncultured Anaerolinea sp. | reverse complement strand
TCTGGGTTGTGGAAACCTGTGCTGTTCTCAGCAGAGACAATGTCCCACATGAATTGGGCTTCGCGGTGCAGCTTGCGAGCTTCGTCCAGCAAGGCTGCATCAGCATTGCCAGCGGCTACTGCGGCTTTGATAGCGTTCACAGCATCGATGATGGCATCTTCGGTATCGATCTTTGTATCAGCAACCTGTTGTTGAATGCTGGCAACACGCTCTACAACATAATCTGTATCGGTATGGCACTGACCGCAAGCCAATTCCGGATTCAACAATGGGCTATGGACATCATGTGAAGAATATTTGCTCGCGCCCTCACGAACATAGGGCATGTGGCAGTCGGCGCAGGAAACGCCCGCGTTGTAATGTGTGGAGCCGGCAGTAAAGAATTCATATTCAGGGTGCTGGGCTTTGAGCATGGGAGTATCTGTCTCAGGATAAACCCAATCTTTGAATCCAGCTTCTTCGTAGTAGGAAATTATGCTTTCAACATCAGTGCCATTATCCCAGGGGAAGGTCAGGTACTTGCCGTCACCTTTGAAATAATACTCAACATGGCAGTTCGCACAAACAACCGTACGCATTTCCTGTCTGGAAAAAGTCTTCCAATCCTTGCCCTGGCGTTCAAAGGCTTCTTCAAGCGCCGGGTTGGTCACGATCAGACGCATAGTACCGGCTTCGTGACAGTTGGAACAGCCGATCGATTCATTGATGTTGGGCGTCATCTCATTGAACGTCATGGCATCATAGGCTTCCATGCCCAATTCAGTCCACAGGCCCGGGTTGGCAGAGGATTTGCAAGAATAGCAAGTGGCAGGTGTATGCTTGGGATCTTCATCATTCAGATTCAAACGCTTGGTTGCACGCACATCATCCAACGCATTGGCATGGCCGCGATCATCGTTGTAATCTTTGCTGAAGGGATACCCAGCAAAAAGAATCACCTGACGCGGGTCACGTTCCAGCCACGAGAACTGGGAAGAACCAGCATAGGTGGTATCGGTATTATTGGTCTTGGTCTTCATCAAAGAATCATATTGGTTAGGGAAGTTGATACCCCATAACGACGAATCCGGCTCCATGGCCGCGATCTCCACCAGAGGTTCCACCGTGCGAATCTCGGCAGGCTGATTCTTAACATAGGTCAAAACGCCAAACAACACAGCAGCCAAAATAACAACAAGGCCAGCCAGAATAAGTGTAGTGTAATTTTTCATTGGATTCATTCTCCTTATTTTGTAGGATAAAGATTTGAGTCTTGATAGGGACTCCCCGATGCCCCGCGGGCAGTGTGGGCAATATCGCGATGGCAATCCCAGCAATATCGGTCGAACGGCTGCGCACCCATCACAATACTTTCCACGGTATCTTCATGGCAGCGAACACAATTAACCTGCACAATACCCTTGGTCTTGTCGCTTGCACGGATCGCAACAGGGATATTCCCCGTCACAAAGGCATATACATCCTTCGCACCTTGCCGCCCCTTCTCTGCATAGTACACTGCAAAATTATCGTGCGGCAAATGGCAATCGGTACACTTGGCCCAATTCTCATGAGCGCCGTGATACCAATTTTCATATTGCGAATCCATCACATGGCAGTTCGCACAAGTCTCAGGAGCATGTCCACCATACGAAGGCGCATCTGTGATGAATGCAAAATATCCCAGGGCAAGGGCGGCGACCACAATGGCAATAATTGGAATTTTTGACATAGGCTCTCCGTGGATAAAATTAACTTGTGCTTAATATAAAGCAATGTTCAAAAATCACTTGTAACTTTTGTCACTTTTTGGGATTAGAAATTAACAATTGATAAGTGGAAATATAACCAAAATTGTCCGATTTAGAAAGTGACATTAGTCCCAAAAATCCATCTCGCCTCTCCCCCACGGGACAATTGACTCCGTCCAACCTACATTCGCCACTCTGACAAATTAAAAAGTAAACGCCCCGCTGATGTAGCGGGGCGTTTGAGGAGAAAGCACTGGCGAAAGTGCTGATTCTTTTTTAATTAAGGCATCGTGTTATGGCCATCCATGCCGGAGCCGCCCATATCGGCAGCTTCCATCACAGGAATGGTCAGAGTAATATCTTCGGCGTGTTCAAAATCGAGGGTGATCGTAATCTCATCACCGACATTCAAGTCTTTGACAAGGCCGATCAACATCACATGGTAGGAACCGGGTTTCAATTCCACTTCACCATCGGCAGGCAACGCAATGGATTCCTGCTTGATCATTTCCATGGTGCCGTCGTCCTTCATCTTGCTCAAGTGAATTTCAACTGCGGCAGCAACGTCTGAAGAAGCGCCAATCAATGCGTCATCTTCTGTACCATGGTTGTGCAAGAGCATATAAGCGGCGCTAGTACCATCCTTGAGAGCTGCGCGTGCCCAGTAATCATGAGCTTCCACGCCTTCACCATCCTCGTGCCCCATATCTGCAGGTCCACAAGCGCTCAACAACAACATCCCCGCCAAAACAAAAATAAGAATTCTCTTCATAGCTTAATACCTTCCTTAATATTTAATGTGCTGAATCATGCGCCATGTCTATGAGCATGCATCATTCCGTGTAAGTGCCGGATAGCTTCATCCATGTTCGCAAAAGTCCCACCGAAACCTTTTTGAAATTTATCGGCATCGCTTTGTGAACCGAAGCTTAAGATACTGGGCACACAGCAAACATTTAACTCGCTGCCAATAATATAAATAGCCTGGTTTGCACTGACCATATGTCCGTGTAAATAATCAGCCGTGAGAGATTGCCATGCATCTTTGGTCTGGCTTTGGATCATTAATCCACAGTGAGCGCAACAAGCACGTTTCTGCTCCCCATTTTCAAGCTGTACTATGAAAACCGTTCGCTCTGATACTGGTTTATTACACATGGTGCAAACATATTCACCTGGCACAGCAGATTTATCTGCCAACGTTACGCCGCCATGTTTTTTCTGAATATGTCCTGCTTGCTCCATTTTATTTAAGGTGCGGTGGATGGTCATGTTGGAAACATTAAAGACCTCTGCCAATTCCTGGATGGAGGCGCTTCCCTGCTTTTGCAGGAATTCCAATATTTTCTTTTCCCGGTCTATGGATGAATAAGGCATTTGTTATATTCTGTTACCTTTAACAAGAGATGACAAAATATAACAAATCTGGGATTAATTCGTCAAGTTACATTCGTCACTATTTTGGGCGATAGTTCCTGCCGCGCCATGTCACCCCCTGCCCCGAAAGCACCTTCCATGCAGAAGTCAACATCATGGAAGCAAATACCCCGGCCCCAAGTGGAGTTGTCAATGCATACCACCTTGAGATTCGCATATTTGATGCCACCATCACGCGCATGTATATTAAATATCCCCACACAAGAATTGATTCGATAACTACAACCAGAGCCATCCATCCCCCATCACCGAAATACCAACTTAGCCCAAGCAGCGGCCAAACAGGTAGGAATAGCGCCGCAATCAAAGCAAGGGATGCGCCGAATGCACCCAGCAACAACATTGCAGGATGGTCGCGCAAACCGAGGTAGATATTCTTCGTCCAACCTTCCCACATGGTTGCAAGGGACGTGTACATGCGCGTGCTCACCACTTGCATCCCATCTGCCACCACCAGACGATGACCATTCCATTTCACCTGCTCAGAGATGGCTTTATCTTCCACGATCTGGTCTTTCACTTTTTCATGCCCGCCGATCAGGTCATAAATACTGCGCTTGATGAAGATGAACTGTCCATTCGCAACTGCATCGCGGCGGGAGGGGTCGTTGACCTTGCGCGGAGAAAAGCCAACAGAGAGAGCGGTCATCACCAATGGCATGACAACTTTCTCCCAGAACGAGCCAAGGATCTGACGCGTCATCACTGTGAAAAGGTCTGCTTCTGTTTCGAGGGCTTTGGCATACACTGACGAAATGGCCTGCGGTTCGAGGAAGGTATCTGCATCCACAAAACAAAGCCACTCGCCGCGGGCAACTGCTGAGGCTTGGAATAATGCATGAGGTTTTCCGGCCCAGCCCACAGGTAGGTCTGAGCCGCTGATTGGGAGGAGGCGAGAGTCACGGGACGCGATTTCTGCCAGTTGAGTCAGAGTCGCATCAGTGGAGCGATCATCCAAAACAATGACTTCGATGTTCGGGTAATCTTGCCCAAGTGCGGCTTCGACACATCTGCGGATATTATTTTCTTCGTTACGTGCGGGGATGCAAATGGAAACGAGCGGGGCTTGTTGCGGCGGCAGCTTTGGCGTGACGACGATATCCAGATGATACTGGTTGTGAACCCAATAAATAATGATGAGTGCGAGGATAAAAAGTATGGTGGATGTGATGAGGTATGGCATGGGGATTTGTTATAAAGTTGAAAGTCAAAGGTTGAAGGTCTGACTTTTAACCTTTGACTTTCAACCGGTTCTATATAACAGCAATGGCACTGCCGCGATCTGTCTTTTCGATTTCGATGCGATTTGGGA
>CAZHOX010000118.1:0-9596 GCA_964534345.1 uncultured Anaerolinea sp. | reverse complement strand
GAAGAAAGCGGCTTGCACTCCATTCACGTTGGGCGCGACGGCATCACCCCCGACCAGCGCGCCATCTACAGCGCGGCAGGGCCAGATGGTTTTTATCTTGCTTGCGGGTTGAGCGGCACAGGTTTCAAAACCGCTCCCGCCGCTGGCGCAAGTATGGCCGAACTTATTCTCGATGGCAACCCAAAAATGGTAGACATCACCCCATTTCGATTTGGACGCTTCGCCGAAGGTCAGCTACTGCAAGGTGAATACGGCTACGGCCATATTTGGAAATAAATTCCGCGCCTCGATTCTTAACCGAGAATTGATTCTGTTCCTTTTACCTTCTCTCCCTTTGAGGTTTTATCGGTGAACCGCAAACAGTTTCAAGAATATCATCGCGAAGTTACCCAGGCGCTCAAAGCGATAGGGAACCCTGCGCTGGGCAAGGCCATCCAACAAGATCGCGGCTCAAAACTAAAGCATCTTGGAATTCGCTTCCCTGATTTAAGACAGCGGGTCAAAAAAGGTTTTTCATTTTACGAGCTACCAGAAGAACAAGTGTTGGAAATATGGGACACTTTATGGAACACATCGCCATATGGCGATGTGTTATTTGCCGCTCTAGAGTTTTATTCACCCATCGTCAAAAAGAAAGTCAGCCCAACGTTATGGCCGGTGATTCAGCAGTGGAGCAAACGCGTAGATAACTGGTGTCACAGCGATGGGTTAAGCGCCATCTACTCGCGGATATTGGAAAGCAACCCAAAGGAAGTCTATCCACAACTCGTCTCTTGGAATCATTCCGAGAGTGAATGGCTGCGGCGCATCTCTCTTGTCAGCCTGATCCATTACAGTGGTAAACATGCTGTCTTCCTGCCGCTGAAGAAGGTCTTGCCATTGGTAACAAACTGTCTCGAAGACCAGCGCTACTACGTCCAAACAGCCGTTGGATGGGTGTTACGCGAAATGGGGAAAGCCTATCAAAGCGAGGTTACAAAATATCTGGAAATCAATGCAGGCAAGATGTCACCCTCAGCTTTTTCACGAGCCATCGAAAAACACAGCCCCAAAGAACAAATGCGCTTACAGGAAATAAGGAAACTGCGATTAGAAAAGCGCCATTAAGTGAGCATCGTGATCCTGCTTGGTTTGCAGGGTTATTCAAGTATAATTTTATCCATGCTTCCAGAATCACCACTCACCTTACTTGAGAGTCGTTTGCGCTATCTACTGCCCATAGAAATGTACGCAAAAATGTGGAGCAATCCATCTATGGAAATTATGATAAGCATTCATAATCATTTACGGACGCTGCAACGCATTCTACATGATTACACTTCACGGCAAATCTCATTTGGCAAATTAAAGCCTGGTGATGTGCGAACAGAATGGATGCAAGGGACCATGATGTTCACAGACCTTGCAGGTTTTACAAAATTGATGGAAGCAAACGCATCCAAGGGGCGCGACGGGGCAGAAAATCTATTAAAACAACTCACGAAATATTTTTCAGAAATGATCGGCATTATCAGCAAATCTGGCGGTGAACTAGTTGAATTCACTGGCGATGCGCTGTTGGTGGTCTTCAAAAAAAATGAAAAAAGCGACGATACTCTGCGGGCTGTTCGAGCCGGATTGAGAATGCAAAGAGCCATGAAGGAATTTGCAGAGATCGAAACCCCGACAGGCACCGTCAACTTAAAAATGCGCATCGGTATTCACAGCGGCAGATTCCTCACTGCAGAAATTGGAACCCCCCGCCGTATGGAGCATGTTCTGCTTGGCAAAGATGTGCAACAAGCAAAACTGACCGAAAGCAACGGCCGCAATGAGCGCGTTAACCTTTCACAAAAAGCCTACGAGCGAGTGTCAAACGACCTGCGTTTTGAAAACGGCAACCCGGGTTATTTTCTGGTAGTCGATGATCTACCCGATGAGAAGTTGGGAGAATATGAAATTACCCCAATGGGGCGGCGCATGGCATCCAATGTCCTTTTTACAATGAAGGACAAGGATGAGGTGATGAATAATATTATGGAATTGCTAAATGCGATCGAGCCAATGGCAAGTTATATCCCTGCCCCTGTGCTTTCACTACTCGTTGAAAGCGCCGCAGACAGAAAGATTCCACCCGATTTTCCGCAGCCAACCATTATGTTCGTAAACTTTATCGGCCTGCCCGAATCTGCAGATCGCGCATTGCCAGGCGAAGAAACCAAGCTTGCGCGAAGTTTTTCGCAAATTTTCTCTCTTATCAACGCAGCCGTAGAATCACGCGGCGGTGTACTCAAAAAAGTGACCTATCACCTTTCTGGTTCGGATATTGTGATCTATTTTGGCGTGCCCAATGCGCACACAAATGATGAACAACGGGCTGCCGCCGCTGCAATCGCCATTCGTGAAGTGATCATGTCCGAAAGCCTACGATCACCCACCATAGGAAACGTACAGCCAGATATATATTGCCAGATCGGCATTAATACTGGTCCCACCTTTGTGGCAGAGATCGGCGAACCACGCGGACGGCGAGAATTCAACGTGCTGGGAGATACGGTTAACACCACGGCACGTTTGATGAACCACGCTGAAAAAAATCAGATCATCATCTCCGAGCGAGTGCAACAGGCAATTGCAGGAAAATATGAGATCAAACCGCTTGGCGAAGTTTCCCTCAAAGGGAAAAACAAACCCATGCGGCTTTACGAACTGTCGGGGCCAAAGAAAGAGAATTAACAAACACAAAAAAGACGGGCGTTTCGCCCGTCTTTTTATTTTATGAGTCCTTTGGTTTCCCTTTTAGTTTTGCATCCAGCGAAGACCAGATGCCCGCCGCAAGTTTGCTTCCATCCCCGTGGCGAAGATTCACTTTGTAAATGGCTTTCTCTCCAGTGCCGATCCGAATCAGCCAGGATTGTTGAGTCAATGTTGAAAGCGCATCATCCAACCCGTCGCGGGTGAGGCGGTCTTTTTCTGGCATGGCATCCATGGCTTCACACAAGCGCGGATAACTCATCTGCAATTCGCGCAGCATCAATCGCATGATCTTTCGCAAAGCAGGTGAGAGTTCAGCAAGGTCAAGTGCAGTGATGCCGCCCTCCTGCTGTTTATCCTTTATCTCTTTATTTAACCGATCAAAGACTCCAGGCATGGCAACCTCTCAATCTCAATAAAGTTCAGGCATACTGATCGGCTCCGGCTGCGGCTCACATTCACCGCACCAGATAACGTTTGCAACCGCAAGTCCTTTGGGAGTGTTATTTGCACCCACAAACATGGTAATAAAAGTGGACATGGTTGCCGCATGATCTTTGCATACAAAACGCCCACAAAAAGCGCAGGAAGCGCGTGCAGATTCTTCACAATGCCAGCATTTCATCTCATGCTCCTATTCGATCGCAAGGACTGCTTCTGCCACGCCGCGTAACGCCTTGGACCATTCATGGTCTGGGAAGCGCAGAGAGAAAAGGTCGTTACTGGCATTATCAGCCAAATCAAAAGAGAGCGGCAGAACACCGGTCACAGGAGCGTCAAATTTATCTTCGATCTCTTTTTTGAGTTCTGCAAAATCATACTTGGGCAGCGCTTTGTTCACCATCAGCAAAAGGTTTGGAACGTCCAAACTGCGGGCAATATCCACCGTCACTGAAGTGCCTTGCAAGTCCTGATTATCAGGGCGCAGGATGATGATCAAAACATCAGAGGTAGCAATGGAAAGCAACGTCTCTTCATTCAAGCCCGGATGTGTATCAATAAAAAGATAATCCAGATCAAATTCTGTGATCGTTTTTTGCAGCCCTTCGTTGAGAAGATTGAAGTCGATGCCCTCTTTCAAAATCTGGCTGATCTCACGCCCGCGGATGCTGGATGGAAACAGCCAAAGATTCTTCCCGGCAAGTTTGGCGCGTCCTTCTCCGCCGCTGGAATGTTCGCCGATCGAATAACCGATCTCCTGAATGGAGGCTTTGCCATGCAGAAAATCGTTCATGGTTTTTCCCATTTTATTTTCATCCAGGCCAAAAAGGACATGAATGCCCGGAGATTGGATATCCGTATCCACCACACCTACACGTTTGCCCGCTAGTGCAACCTGAGCAGCCAAATTTGCTGTGGTGTTCGATTTTCCCGTACCACCACGGAATGAATGGATCGAAACTATTTTGCCTTTGTACATATAACCTCCATATCGAATGAGTTCATCCCTGCGCTCGTTTTTGGCGCAAAGTTTTGGCTTGTTCTTTCAGGTTTGCATAAAACTCGGTACCAGTGATCTCTTCAAATTCCTGTTTGCGGCGCGCCTGATCGATCTCAAACGTCAACTTTTCAAGTTGTTGTTTCAAGCCATCCTCACGCGCTTTTACTTTTCGCACCATGGTAAAAAATGCAGAAAGTAATTGGGCAGCCTTATCTGTATTAGAACCAGCCATGTTCATAAGCGGCTGGGTTTGTTCGATAAATGTGTAATCACCCTCCGCAGTCTTTTGCGACCAATCAATGGCTTTCTCAATATACGTGGTGGCAAAACGAAGCCTGTCAGAATAACTACGAATAATAGCCAGTGAAACATCAGAACGCTGCTCAAGAATCTCCTCAAACACATCCTTCTTCAACTCAAGCACTTCCGAATCGCTTAATGCAATGACTGTGGCTGAACGCGGGCTGCCATCCAACAAGGCCATCTCGCCAATTGTTTCCCCTGGCCCGCATTTGTTGAGGATAAGCTCCTCACCTTTTGAGTCTTCTGTAACGATCTTCACCCAGCCATCATGGATCATAAAGAGAGAATCCCCTGTTTCTCCCTTTCTCATTAATACCTCATCTTTTAGCAGCTTGCGTGTGGATGCTTTAATGGCAACATCCGCAAGCACCTCATCTGTCACATTCTTAAATATGTCTGTCTTCTGTAGTTGATTAAGAATATCGCTCTTCATGATTCATCATCCCGTGGAAGGGATTGCTTCACCCGTTCCGTTGCACGATCCCATAACCCGCCTCCCTTTTGACCTGTGCTTGATTCTGTTACCCGAACATTGATCACATCCCAAACCTTTTCACCCTGTTCAAGATAGACGGTACGTACAAACATCATCGGGTACATCCCGATCTGCTTACGCAACAGATCCATTTCGCTGCCAAGCCGCACAATAATTTCCTCTATTTCTTTCCGCTTTGTAGGGCTTGGGGTCGCATCCATCAACTTACGTTTGATGCCGATCTCTGCCTGCTTGTAAAGCAGGTCTCGCACAACCGGCACTTTTTCATTGCCAAATCTTTCCTCAAAGGGTTTCAAAAGCTCGTCCACAACCTTCTCGATGCCTGTAACAGCCTTTGTCTCTGCCTTTGTAACGCGGTCTTGTGAACCTAGTTTTTCACCCACCCACTGCTTTTGCGTATTCATGCCGCGCTTGATCACAAACCAGATCAAGGTCATACCGGTCAGCCCAAAAATCACTGCAACAATAATAAATGCTCCGGCGCTCACCATGGTATTGAAAACCATATGAAGGATGATGGAAAAAGCATATCCACCAAATACAACTGCCCAACCCTGCCAGCCTGCATTTCCACGGCGATACGCCAGAACCGTGCCGATCAATCCGCTTGCTGTGGCATGGACAAGGTTGGTGGAGAACACGCGTGCAAGCGCAAGCGATAAGGCGATCTCAGGGTGGCCGGTCACATACTCAAAATTTTCGATGATGGCAAATCCGATTCCAGCGCCAAAGCCATAGAGTGCGCCATCCACTACATAATTAAAATCTGCGCGTTGGACGAGGTAAATAAGGATTACAGCTTTTAAGAGTTCTTCAACAATGGGGGCAGTGACGCGAATGACTTGATCCCAGGTTACCCAGCCAGCGTTGACCATAGCCGGGTTGATCTTTGCCGCAAGCACATACGCAACGAGTCCACATAAAAGTGTGGCAAAGTTGAGCTTAATTTGGCCTGTTTGAAACAAGTCAAATTTCCTCAGCAAGAACAAAAATAAAAGCGGGATGACAAACGCAATAATTAAAGCTATCCAGAGGACCATAAAGGAATAATACCGTAACTAGATATGACCTGCAAGGAAATAAAAACGGTGACAGGTTGCCTTGTCACCGTTTTAACATAGTTCTTGTGAGTTTACTTTCGGCGTGTAAACCAATAGAGAACAAAAAATGCTCCAACTACACCTGCTGCTACAAAAAAATTCACTGGTGTTGTGGCAGTTCCAATTGTGGTTGAGCCTGAAGGAGTGGAAGATGGGCTGCTGATAAGAGCCACAACCACAACGGCAAGCACTGCAAATGCCAACCCAAGCTGAGGGGTGACCTCCATGCCAAACCATTTTTTCCAAAAGGAGGGTTTTACACTCTGCTCTTCACGACGCATGCGCGCCTTGAGGCGCACATGCATTTGTTTGATACTGGCTTCATCCAACGGGTCTTGAGGGAAGGAATTGTTCAGGCGTAGGATCGTTTCCTCGAGGCCGGACAGGTCATCGGTCAGGTTGGAGGCGCTGGCTTTCGTCTTTCCTTTAATTACTTGATCGACAAAGTCTGCCAGATGATCATCCTGTTGTGGATTGGGTTGTTCGTTTGTTTGATCCATATTATTTTTCCAGGTGGGTGCGAAGTGCGGCAATGGCTCTGCGAAAAAGGGATTTGGTGGCTTCGAGGTTTTGATTTGTCATTTCTGCGATTTCATTAAATTGCATGTCTTCTGCAAAACGAAGCAGGATGATTTCTTTGTAATTTTCCGGCAGGTTTTGAAGCGCCCGCTGAAGGTAGACTCTTTCTTCCATTGTTTTGGAGGTGCCGCCAGTTGTTTGCCTGGAAGCATCAGAAAGAGGGGAAATGGGAGGCTCCTGTTTGCGGGTGCGCTTTCTGTAAAATTCTGCCACTTTGTGGTTGGTTAATGTACGCAGCCAGGTACTAAATTTGGCATCCCCCCGAAAGGAAGGGATGGAGTTCAAAGCGGCAATAAAGATCTCCTGGGTTACATCTTCTACATCATTTTCGGGAACAACATACCGAACCCGTTTATATACTTTTGGAAGATGACGGTAATAAAGAAGGTCAAATGCTTCCTTTCTGCCATCCTTAAAATGCTGGATCAGAAGTTCATCAGTGGATTCTTGAAGAATTGAGTTTGTTATGTTTTCCATATATTGGGTGGTTGGTAATCATGAAAAAGGGTCGGTAACTTTAATAGAATATAACATAGAACGCGGGGGATTATACGCAAAATCGCTGTGACTTTCAAAGCAGTTAAGCTATAATCCAAAAACGGTCATATAATTAAAAAAATTCACTCAACTCTGGAGAGAGAAGATGTCCAAAATCATTTCAATTCACTCTTTTCGCGGCGGGACGGGGAAATCCAACACTACAGCTAACATTGCTGCTCTTCTCGCTGCGGACGGCGCGCGTGTATGTGTGGTAGATACAGATATTAATTCCCCTGGAATTCATGTGCTTTTCAACCTTGATGAAACCCAAATGGTTCACTCGTTGAACGATTATTTGTGGGGTAAGTGCAGTATCGAGGAAGCCGCTCACGATGTGACAGGTCATATTGGCGGAGAGATCAAAGGACAGGTTTTCCTGATTCCTTCCAGCATTAAGGCAGGTGAGATCGCCCGCATTTTGCGCGAAGGCTATGATGTGGGGCTGCTCAACGACGGCTTTCGCGATGTAGTTGAAAAACTTGATCTCGATTACCTTCTGATCGATACGCACCCCGGCCTCAATGAAGAGACTCTGCTTTCCATAGCCATCTCAAATGCACTGGTCATTATCCTTCGCCCAGATTCACAGGATTATCAGGGAACTGCCGTAACCGTGGATGTTGCCAAAAAGCTGGATGTGCCGAAACTGCTAATGTTGGTAAACAAGGTTCCCAACTCGCTTGACCCGGAAGATGTCCGCACCCGTGTGGAACAAACCTATGATGCCAAAGTGGCAGCCGTGCTGCCCCACTCAGACGAAATGATGTCTCTGGCAAGTGCTGGTATTTTTTCCATTCGATTCCCAGACAGCTCTGTAACAAAAGGTTTACGCAGCCTTGTAGAACAACTTAAGGAAAACTAAAGCCATCTCTGGCAGGAGCAAGCCATGAGCGAATTGCTATTTCAAACCGCACTCAAAGAACTTGAAGAACGGAAGGAGGATATTCGTCCATCAGACGTTGTTCTGTTTTCCGAGCCTCTTCGTTCTGCCTTGAATTTTGTGATCCGCCTCGGCCGCTTCAGCCTGACCGAGTTTGCTGAAAAACTTGAATTCACGCGAGAACAAACCAAACAACTCGCAGATATTCTTGTGGAAAGAAATTTATTTGCGGTCTCGCGCTTTTCAAACGCAGAGGAGACTTATTACGAGTCCCGCCTCTCGGCAATGACCCGCCCACTCTCGCGCCCGCCCTCGGATATTTGGAAAAAAATAGACTGACCTATCACCCGCCCGCTACAAACGGGCGGGCTTTACATTTATAATGAAAAACATGGCAGATAAACTCCTACCCCGATACGAAGAACTTAAGGCGCAGGTCAACTTCCATAATTATCGTTATCACGTGTTGGATGCGCCCGTTATCAGTGACCTTGAATATGACCGCCTACTTAACGAACTCAAGAAGATCGAAGCGGATCATCCAGACTGGATCACACCCGACAGCCCCACGCAGCGTGCCGGTGCCAGGCCTGCTGACCGTTTCGAGAAAATTCGCCACCCTGCGGCCATTCTATCGCTTGCCAATGCCTTCGGCGCAGAGGATGCCCGAGCCTGGTACGAGCGGGTCAAAAAACTGGATGACCGCGTAGAAAAAGCCAAGTTCGTAGTTGAGCCCAAAATTGACGGGTTATCCGTTGTCCTCCACTATCGCGATGGCATGTTCGTGCAAGGCGCCACCCGCGGAGATGGTGAAGTCGGCGAAGACATCACCTCCAATTTGCGGACGATACGGGCGATACCATTAAAAATACCAGTGACTGGGAACAAGGGACCAGGTCCTAGTCCCCTAGTCCCAAGCAACCTAGTTGTCCGTGGCGAAGCCTACATCCCCATCAAAGAATTCGATGAATTAAATAAAAAGCTCGAAGAAGCTGGCGAAAAGACCTATCTCAATCCGCGTAACACGGCGGCGGGATCGCTGCGCCAGCTTGACCCGCAACTGACCGCCTCCCGCCCGTTGACCTTGCTCGTCTATCAGATCGTCCATTCGGAAGGCGGCACTGTCCCCTCAACTCAATGGGAGATTTTGGAATATCTCAAAGCCCTGGGGTTCCCTGTGGCAGATGTTGCCAAAAAATTCAACAACCTCGAATCCGCAATCGCCTACACCGAAACATGGAACGAAGGCCGCGACAAATTAGCCTACGAAGCCGACGGCATGGTCATCAAAATAGATGATCTCAACCTCGCCGCTGACTTGGGCTTCGTGGGCAAAGACCCACGCGGCGCAATTGCCTTCAAATTCCCTGCCCGCGAAGTGACCACGACATTGAATGACATCGGCGTAGCGGTTGGCCGCACAGGTGTGTTGACTCCCTACGCCATGCTCGAACCCGTGGAAATTGGCGGTGTGGTCGTGGAACGTGCCACCCTGCATAACTTTGATTTCATTGCAGAGAAAGA
>CAZHOX010000117.1:0-9615 GCA_964534345.1 uncultured Anaerolinea sp. | reverse complement strand
AAACTGCGCGCCGAGAAAACTCGGCGCGCACCCCAAAACCCCTATATCGTATCGTTTTCCCCTCAGGCCACGAATACGCCAGTACGTGATTTCATTATTCCATGAGCATGTCGATGAATACAGGCGTAATGGAAGGATCAAAATGATTGCCAGACTGTTCTGTAATAAAAGCAAGCGCTTCGGCCCGCCCCCATGCACTGCGGTAAGGCCTGTCTGAAGTGAGCGCATCATACACATCCGCAAAAGCGAAGATGCGTGCAAAAAGTGGAATGAGTTCTCCGGCTAAGCCATCCGGGTAGCCGCTGCCATCCCACTTCTCATGATGCCAGCGCGGAATTGAAAGCGCTGGGGCTAGGTATTGGATGGGAGCCAATATCTCAGCAGCGATCAGAGGGTGGCGGCGCATCACCGCCCATTCCTCCTCCGTCAATGGGCCGCTCTTAAATAAAATACTATCTGGAATAGCCACCTTGCCAATATCGTGCAGTGCAGAACCACGCCGGATATGTACAAGGTCTGCATCTGAAAGGCCCAAACGACAGGCAAGCCTGCAGGCCATATCTGTCACACGGCGGGTGTGGTCTTCCGTCTCCTGGTCGCGCAGGTAAAGCGCCTGAGACCAGCTCTCCACTGTTTTTTCGTAAGCAAGGGTTACTTCATCACTCGAAGATTGCTTGTACGGGGTGATGTCGCGAACGAACATAATACTCTGCTCATTGGCAAATGGAACAAGGCGAGACTCATACCAGGTTTTTTTCTTCGGCACATCCAATGCATATTCAAATGAGACAACCTTGCTTCCGTTCCGAATCTCTTGAAGAGCCTTCTTATATCTTTTTGAAACATCCGCGGGAACTACATCCTGAAACTTGACTGAATCTTTTTTATTCACTGGAAAGCCCGAAGGAGAATTAACTCCGGCCTTATAGTCCAAAATCATCCCGGAACTATCCAACACCAACATCAAGCCGTCAAAAGCTTGAAACATGGCATCCAACCGTTGTGCATTGTTGGGAAGTTTTTTATAAAAAAGACTCGTGTTCATAATCCACGCAGGCTGCCGTTTACTGGCTGAGCACCCTATTCAACTGGCGTGCAAAATCTGGCAAAGACTCAGCACGGATCGAAACGATGGCATCCATTTCCTCTTTGCTGATAATAAAGGTTTCGCCGAGATACCCTTTTTGTAATGCCGCACACGGATCCTGCAAAAGCATCTGGCAGAATTGTCGGTTGACCACAGCAGCAGCAAAAATACGGCTAAGCCCATCCGTTTGGCTGGGGGTATTCTTAACACTGATGGCTACCTGAGGTTGATATGTAAATGAAGAGATCATATTGGTGTACCTCGTGAATGAATATTTTCCATTAAAAGTCCCTGACGGGTCAGCAACAGAAAAACGCCGAAAGCGATCAATACGTCACCGATGCTGAATGCCACCTGGTAGGCAGACCATGCCGGAGGGAGAAAACGATCCGCAAGCCATTCGAAGCGGGTATCTTCCGGCGGCAGAAGAATATCCTTTGTGCCGAATCGCTCTCCAGGCTGGATATTTTCCAAAACCGCCTGCGGAACCAGATGACTCGCTGTCTGCGGGCTGATGGGCATAAAGCCGCGGTTCGCTGCTATAACGGTAAAGTTGAGTGCCATGCCAAGCAGCAGGATCATCATCCCGAACAGTTGGCGATTCAACCATGCGAATATCAGAAGCAGAGCTTGCGAGAACGGCAGAAGGAAAGCTGAAATATTTTGACGGTCACCTGAAAGATAAAAGGCAACGTACTGGGGTAAAAAAGCTGCAAATATCAACCACAGATATTTCAGGTCAGGCGCCTGGTAGGGAACTCCGCGCCAGTACGCCAGGGCCAGGCCAGTTATAAGACCTGCCGCAAGGGCTGCAAGCAAAATCACTAGCGGGTGCTTCCGCCGCCATCTTCCGGTGCACCTGCGCCGATGACCAACATGGTAAGGGACAGCAACACGAAGAACAATTGAATATGTTGGCGGTTGATCTTTGAAAGGGACACGACAACGAGGTTGAGTTTGTTTTTCATGAGAATCTCCTTTTTTGAAAACCTTACTGGTGAGTACGATGCGCTTAAGATACTTTTGCTCAGGCTTCAAAATAGGCTTCAAAAAAACAAAAAAGATCAGCCTGTTAGCTGATCTTCATCAAGAACTTGTCTGTAAATTTTTGAGGTTGGCGGCAAAAGCGCTGCACCTCCAAGGTTCAAAAGGGCAACTCTGTAATTTCGCGAGTTCAGTTTTATCGGGTCAAACGGCGGTAGAGTTCCTCCACCTCCGGCGAAGGAAGCATTCCAAAGCTTTGCTGCATGGCATCCACACAAGCTTGATGCGTACGCTTTATGGAAACCTGATCACCAAGGCGATGATACACCTGCATGGAAATCTGATATGCAGTTTCAAACGACGGGTCAAACTGAATGGCTTGCTGGCAAACCGTCAGTGCATTCTCAAATTCGGCATTGGCTTGATATAAATTTCCCAATGCGGCCAGTGCACCAAGATGCATCTGGCGCAGGCGCTCGCGGTCATGAGAAGTCCAGTCTGCATATACGTCGTTCAAATAGGGGCCGGCTACAAGGTCAACAGCTTTCTGATAAAGTTCAATTTGCTGCAATGGCTGTTCCGCTGACCTTGCTTTGGTAATAAAGGATTCGAAGGCTTCCACATCATACTCATAATCGATATTGCGGTTGAATGAATAGTAAACATCTTTATAAAGGATTGCCTCCTGCCCCACCGCTTTGCGCAAACGGTAGATATCATTCTTAAATCGCAGCTTTAATTTGGCAGGCTCATACACATCCTGCCAGAGCGCTTCGCTGATCTGTTCCTTTGTCATGGGCTTTGGGTTTGCCAACAAGTAGAAGAAGAATTCCCGCACCGATTGTGTCTGCCAATCTGCTACAGACAGGAGGTTGCCTCCAATACTCACAGAAGCCCGCCCAAAAGCCCGAATGGAAAGATGCGCAAGAGGAGCCTGCACTACACGAGCCTGCCGTCTTAATTGACGGCGAATGCCCGGCACGGTTCCGACAAAGCGGTCAACCTTTGTAAATAGCTCGCGTGCCAATCGTGAAATTTCAGGAATGGTTTGCAACCCTTCAAGCCAGGTGCGGGCGTGATGGGCGGCTGTC
Organism: uncultured Anaerolinea sp.; assembly: GCA_964534345.1. GTDB lineage: Bacteria > Chloroflexota > Anaerolineae > Anaerolineales > Villigracilaceae > Villigracilis. Next base: position 6,453 of record CAZHOX010000117.1, on the reverse strand, counting down.
AGAACCACATGGGGAGTCTTGCTCTTGTTTGCAAGCAGACTCTGAAGAATTTGCGCCGCTTCGGCATAGTCGCCAAGCTGGTAACAGGCAGCCACATGCCACACCTGTGCGGCGGCCATTTCCATTTCCCGGCCATCTTCCAAAAAGTACGTTTCCGCTTTTTTGATCTCACGCAAGGCTTTGCGCGGCTCATCCGTAAGCAGGGAAAGGCGCGCCTGTAACATCCCAAGGATTCCGTTCTCATAGGCTGATGAGTTGTTCTTCACGATTGTTTGAATTTCACCAAGGATCAAACGGGCTGACTCTGCATCAGCGCACAATAAAGCCCGGTTCATCCGAGCGGCAGCCAAAGAGTAGGAAAGGAAGCGTTCCAACGTACCTTGAAGAACCTCATATGCGTAATGAAAATTTTGCTCTGCCAGGCTGAAGTCACCCAACTCCGCGAATAGCTCTCCCAGCCCGATCGAGATCAAAATTTCAAGTCGGGTGAGCCGGCTGCGCTGAGCGCAAAGCAATCCTTCTTCAAAGGCATAGACTGCTTTTTCATACTCCCCTTGAATATGGTACATGACGCCCATGTTGTTCAACAGGCTGGCCTGCCAGGAGAGGTTCCCATCCTGCCGCCAGATCTGCAGGGCTTTTTCATAGGAACGGTCGGCATCTGAAAAATTGCCTGTGGCACGATACACCATTCCCGTTTCCATCAGCAGAACAGGGATCATGGTCTTATCATTCAATTGGAAAATATCCAGCGCACGCTCCAGGTAGGAGATGGCTTCACGCGCCTTTCCCAAACGAAAGAGAACCAAGCCCTTCAGGCGCGTAGCTTCTGCATAGAGCACCCGCATATCGTCACTGGCTTGCGTGGACTGGATCACTTCGTCAGCATCTTTTAGAGATGCTGCGTAATCACCCAGAAAACGAAAGGCCGTAGCGCGGCGCACCAATGTCAGGTTAAGGCCGTAGCTGTTTCCCTCCTGCCGAAAGATCTGCTCTGCTTTGGTCAGCAGTTTCAGACCTTCGCGCACATCACCTTTTGTATAAATAATATTGCCATGAATGGAAAGCAGAGCCGCTTTGTTACGAAGATAGGAGGGAGGCAATTCATTGAGCCAGGCCTCCAATGTGACCATTGCCCGCTGAAACATTGGGACGGATGAACGCTCAACCATCTCAGCCAGCAAATTGACATTATTTAGTTTTTTGCAAATATAGTGCGCCTTTTCCCACTCGCCCATGGATTCATACGCGGCCTCAAGGCGCAGCAGGATGGGTGTCATCTCCTCTGGTCTTTCCTTTTCAAAACGCACGCGAATAAAGTCACGAAAGAGGTGATGATAGCGCAGCCATCTGCCATCTGTACCGACAGGAAGCGCAAATAGATTGTTGTTGGAAATGGATCGAATCCATTTTTGCCAGTCCTGTTTTTCTGAATAGAACGGAGCCAGCACCATTTCGCAAAGGGAGGTATCAAACTCTTCAAATTGTGCTGTACGCAGAATAAATTCCTGCAACTCGACTGGTTGACGATCCAATACCTGTTGCCCGAGATAATCAAACAAAGCCGCCTCATTACTTCGGGTAAGGCTGGCCGAATTTCCAGTGAGAAAATCAGCACCTGAAAATTGCAAACCAGTGATCCAGCCTTCCGTCTCTGCGATCCATTGATTGGCTTTTTCATCTGTAATTTGCAGGTTCTTGTTCTGTGCAAGTAAAGATTGGAGTTCTTGAGGCTGAAAAGCAAGGTCTGAAAAACTTAAGCCGCCGACCTGCTCACGAGCCACAAGCAATGGCATGTCATTCAAGCCGGTGAGAACGCGGGAAGAGATCACAAGATGGCAGTTCTCATTCATCAATTGAATGAAACGGTTAATGAAGCTCTGAATTGGACGTACATTTTCCAACAGATGAAAATCATCCAGCACAAAAATAAAATGTTCACGAATGGAATCAATGATCTCATTGCAGATCGTCACCAGCAGGCGTTCCATATCCTGCTCGAATGAGGCCATCTTCTCCAACACATTTCTCGATTGAGCGCCAAATGCAGGGAACCGCTCCGCCAGCGCAGCAATAAAATAAGCGGCAAAACGCTGGGGGTCGCGGTCCAGTTCGTCCAGAGCCAGCCAACAACAGGGCAGTTCGCTTTGGCTCACAAGGTCTATTAAAAGAGAGGTTTTTCCATATCCCGCTGGGGCAGAAACTAGAGTCAGCTTTTTATCGAGCGCATCGAACAGCATATCCAACAGGCGCTGTCGTGTGAGCAGCTCAGCACGACGGCGCGGCGGAACGATCTTTGTTTTGCTTACCGGAATGGGGTACATGGCCTGCCTTACCTAAACAATAAAAACTAAAAACGCATTAATATATTTGTATTTTATCCGTAAATATCCCGCCATACATTGCGCCATGCTTTCTGTTACCAATAGGCACAAAAACGACAAAGCCTGCCAAATATTTTAAGCCAATCGTAAGATTGATACTTGAACATGCGTGCTATAATCTTTTTTAGCCCATGTCCTTCGCCCACTTACACGTCCATACCGAATATTCCCTGCTCGATGGCTTCTCGAACATAAAGAAGCTGGTCAAACGCGTCAAAGAGTTGAACATGGAACATGTTGCCATTACCGACCACGGCACCATGTTCGGGGTGATCGATTTCTACAAAGCTGCCAAAGCGGAAGGGGTCAAGCCGATCATCGGGCTGGAAGCGTACATGGCTGCGCGCGGCATGAAGGACAAGGATTCCAAACTCGATCGCACATCCACGCACCTGCTTTTGCTTGCGGAAAATGAAACTGGCTACAAGAATCTTTTGAAGATCGCCTCTGCCGCGCAGATGGAAGGCTTCTATTATTACCCGCGCATTGACCATGATTTCCTCGCCTCCCATTCTGAAGGATTGATCGCCACCTCAGGCTGTATGTCGGCAGAAATTCCGCGCGCATTGCTGAACGAAAACCCTGCAGAAGCCGTAAAAAAATGGGACTGGTATGCCGAAGTCTTCGGCCATGACCGCTTCTTTGTGGAATTGCAGCAGCACAACATCGCAGAGATCACGGACTTAAATAAAAAATTACTGAGCTTGGGCGCACGCTACGAAGCACGTTTCATCGCCACCAACGATGTGCATTATGTAAACCAAGCGGATGCGCGTTTGCAGGATATTCTGCTCGCCATCCAGACCAACTCCACGCTCAACGATCCCAGCCGCATGAAGATGAGCGACGACTCGTATTATCTGCGCTCACCTTTGGAGATGAGCAAGATATTCTCTGAAGTGCCAGATGCCTTAAGCAACACCCTACTCATCGCCGAGCGCTGCAACGTAGACTTGGGATTCAAAGGCTACCACCTGCCTGAGTTCACCGTCCCAGAAGGGTACACGCCAGAAACTTATCTGCGTGCATTGTGCCAGCAAGGGGCGAAGGAAAAATTCAAAGAAGATGCAACCAGCCAAAGGGTCCAAGAAAGACTCGAGTATGAATTAAGCGTCGTCCACACCATGGGATTCGATGCCTACTTCCTCATCGTGTGGGACTTGTGTACCTTCGCCCGCAAAAATGAGATCTGGTATAACGCGCGCGGTTCGGCAGCTGGTTCGATCATCGCCTACACCCTTGATATTACGCGGGTTGACCCGCTTGAACACAACCTCATCTTTGAGCGCTTTCTGAATCCGGGCCGTATCTCCATGCCCGATATTGATCTCGATTTCCGCGATGATCTCCGCTCCAAGATGTTGGAATATTGCTCAAACAAATACGGATCAGACAAGGTCGCACAGATCATCACCTTTGGCACGATGGGATCGAAAGCCGCCCTGCGTGATGTGGCGCGTGTGATGGAAATTCCATTGCCCGAAATTGACAAGGTTGCAAAACTTGTGCCTTTCGTTTCTGGCCGTGCCACGACCATGAAAGACGCGATGGAAGTCGCTGAATTCAAACAGATCTACGATACCCAGCCGCACCTGCGCGAAGTGATCGACATTGCCGAGCGTATGGAAGGCACTGTCCGCAATGCGGGGACGCACGCGGCAGGCGTAGTCATTTCCGATCATCCCATCGAAGAGTATCTGCCGCTTCACCGTCCTACATCCAATTCAGAAGAAACGCCCATCAAATCAGTGACCCAGTTTGAAATGGGTATTCTCGATTCGCTGGGCATGTTGAAAGTGGACTTCCTCGGCCTCATCACACTGACGGTGATGGCCCGCGCCTGTGACCACATCTTCAAACGTCACGGCATTAAATTTGACCTGAACAACATTCCCGTTGATGATCCAAAATCATTTGAGTTGATGGGCGCAGGGCAGACGGCTGGAGTCTTCCAAGTGGAAGGCGGCGGCATGACACGCTGGCTTGTGCAAATGAAGCCAAAGAATCTGGATAACATCATCGCGATGGTTGCGTTGTATCGTCCCGGCCCGATGGCTTTCATTCCTGATTACATCTCGCGTATGCACGGCGAATCGGAAGTGGAATACCGCCACCCCGCCATGGAGCCGATCTTCAAAGACACATTTGGCATTCCTGTCTATCAGGAACAGCTCATGCGTGCCGCCGTGGAACTGGCGGGCTACACACCCTCCGAGTCAGATGAACTTCGCAAAGCCATTTCCAAAAAGAAAAAAGAAGACATCGACAAACACCGCGCCAAGTTCGTCAAAGGCGCCGTTGAAAAAGGCATGGAGCAATCCACCGCCGATGCGATCTACATGGATTGGGAAGAGTTCGCGAGGTATGGCTTCAACAAATCTCACGCCGCAGACTACGGCGTCATCGCCGTGCAAACGGCCTACCTCAAAGCGCATTACCCCGCCGAATACATGGCGGCGCTCATGTCTGCATCCGCAGGGCAAACTGAAAAGGTCGCAATCTACGTGGCAGACGCGCGTTCGATGGGCGTCCCCGTGCTTGCACCAGACATCAACGCTTCCATGTGGGATTTCACCATTGAAGATGTGGAAGATACAGCCGCCAACAAAAAAGTTCCCAGTGTCCGCTTCGGGTTGGGCGCCATCAAGAACGTCAGTGAGAATGCAGTCGAGATCATCGTTGAAGCGCGTGAAGAAGGCAAGTTTACCGACCTCAACGACTTCGCCCGCCGCGTAGACCTGCGCGCCGTTGGCAAACGCTCGCTTGAATGTCTCATCAAAGTCGGCGCGCTCGACCAGTTCGGCAACCGCGCATCCATGCTCGGCTCGCTTGATCGCATCGTCGCCATTAGCAGCAACCACTTCCGCGCCGCAGATTCAGGCCAAATGAGTCTCTTCGGCACCAGCACAGGCATCATCGAAGAGATCACCCTGCCCGAAGTGAAAGACGTTGAAAAGCGCGACATGCTCAACTGGGAGCGCGAACTCATCGGCCTCTACATCTCCGACCACCCGCTCAACGAATTCCAAACCCAGCTCGCGCACATCGTCAGCTATTTTTCGGGTCAGCTCTCCGAAGCCAGCCACGAAGAAAAAGTCCGCGTGGCAGGGCTCATCAGCGTTGTGCGTCCGTACACCACAAAGACCGGCAAGCCCATGGGCTTCGTCACCATCGAAGACATTCAAGGCAACATCGAACTCGTGCTCTTCCCCAAGACCTGGGAAAAATTCCGCGAGATCCTCACCGTCGGGCAGATCATCATCGTCGAAGGCAAGGTTGACCAAGGCAACCCGCCGCCAAAAATTTTAGTGGACGTGGTCAAGACCGAGATCACCATGACTGTTGCTGCGGATGACCAGTACGGCAAGCAGGATTCGACTCCCAAGCCTTTGCTCCCGCGCACCGAAGCAGAAGCCCCCCGCAGACCGCAAGCGCCTCAACCCAAACCGACAACTGATCCTGTTCAAAAAGCAACTCCCACGCCCAAGCCGACTCCACCGAAGCCCGCGCAAAAACAGCCGCAAGTTGCTGAGCCTGCACCTGATTACGTCACCCCCGCGTTAGACGATGACATGCCGCCCCCGCCTGATAACTTCCCCGACGGCTGGGACAGTGAATGGCAGCCCTCCTTCGATGAAGCCGCTGTGGCCGCAAAGCCCGAGCCGAAGTTCAGGAAAAACGAAGAAGTGACTCCACCGTTGGTGACTCGCGCTGTGGCAGCGTTGGCAAATGTCGAAGAGATGAATCAGGCCGAAGACAAGCACGAGGCGTTTCCTCCGTCGCTGTATGTCCCGTTGGTGAAAGAAGATAAAGACAAGGAACATCCGCCGCAGCAGATCACCGTCACCCTGCGCTCCACAGGTGACCACGACCGCGACAAGCGCCGCATCAAGACCTTGTATGGCACGCTCATCTCGTATCATGGACGCGATAAGTTCAGCTTCCAGATCTTTGAGAACGGCAAGGGCCACCTTATCGACTTCCCCAACGACACCACGCGCATCTGCCCCGAGCTGCTCGACCGCCTGCGCAAACTGATGAACGAAGAAGCCTGGCGCGTAGAACCGAT
>CAZHOX010000116.1:2113-9718 GCA_964534345.1 uncultured Anaerolinea sp. | reverse complement strand
TTCTTTGGATATTCGCCCAACGGACATTTCCCCGCTCGTGGGGACGATCCTCAAACGGCTTTCTCCCCAAGCGATGAAAAAACGCATCACCCTCCGCTCGAACCTGCCAGCCAATCTTCAGCATGTCCTCGCTGACGAAGACCGCATCACGCAGGTGCTCACCAACCTTGTGGCGAACGCCCTGCAATACACCCCCGAAGACGGCGCCGTCACCATTTCTGCCATTCAAAAAGATGACGAAGTTATCCTTTCTGTCAAAGATACGGGAATTGGCATCCCGCCAGAACATTTGAAGAATCTCTTCACCCGCTTCTACCGCGTGGACAAATCCCGCTCGCGCAATGCAGGCGGCGGCTCAGGCATTGGCCTCACCATCGCCCGTCACCTTGTCGAAGCACACGGCGGGCGCATCTGGGTCGAATCAGAGGGCGAAGGAAAAGGCAGTATCTTCTCGTTTAGTTTGAAAGCGACGAAATAGACCGTGGACGATGGACGACAGACCGTAGATCATGGTCCGTGGTCCATCGTCTGTGGTCAAAGAATTAAATAAAAAAACTCCCCGAGACTTTCATCTCAGGGAGTTTTTCGTATTCAAAGTGAATTAGTTGATCACGACTACGTTAGTAGCCTGCGGGCCCTTGGGGCCTTTCTCAACGGTGAATTCAACTTTCTGACCTTCTTCAAGGTTCTTGAAACCGTCGGCCTGGATCGCGGAGAAGTGGACGAATACATCCGCACCACCTTCACGAGCAAGAAAGCCGTAGCCCTTGCTTCCGTTAAACCATTTGACTGTTCCTGTAATACGTTCTGACATGTTTGCCTCCTATGGCAACAAAAAAATTTGGAGGACCCGGTTCTTTCGCCAGAACATACAAAAAAACGGCTCATGGACTTGTACCCATGAGCCGATGGTTATACTTCCAAAGCGAACTTACTGGTATCCGTGTAGGCCACAACTTTATCATGGTGATGGTGTGGCGTCAATGAAATAATTGAGAAGGTTATGACTTCGTTACGCTGAACTTTTCCTTGCCGATCTTGTAATTACCGCTGTGTTTGATGACCTGATCCACGGCTTCCTCGGGTACATCCACAAAGGAATATGTCTCTTCGATGCGAATTTTGCCAATGGTGTAGCCGGGGATATTGGCATGGAAGGCGATCTGCCCAACAATATCATTCGGGCGGATGTTGTGCGACTTGCCCTTGTTGATCTTCAAACGAACCATACCTTCTTCGTGTGAATCGCGGCGGGGTTTCTTACCGGCGAAATCGCCTCGCTTTGCGCCAAAATCGCGCTTGTTGCCGGCAGTTTCACCGCGTTTGCCACGGCCAAAATCACGCTCAGGCTTGCGGGAGAAATCAGATTTGACATCTGTCACTTCTGCAATGGGTCGCTGCTTTTCATCGGCACGGGATATTTTGAGCGCCGCTGCCGCAATGTTGATGGGGTCATGGCCTGCTTCGATCAGTTCCTGCACCATTTCCATCTCGCGCTTGAAACGTCCACGGCCCAGCCAGATCTTGAGGTTATCCACGACCTGTTGTTCACGGTGTTTGATGATATCGGCGGTTGTGGGCAATTCCATTTTAGAAACGGGCTGTTTGGTGAGTGCTTCCACTTCACGCATACGGCGTTTCTCACGCGGAGAAAGCAGAGTAATGGCAATACCCGTCTTGCCGGCGCGGCCTGTACGCCCAATGCGGTGGACATACACTTCGGCATCATCCGGCAGATGGAAGTTGAAAACGTGCGAAATGTCGTCAATATCCAAGCCGCGGGCGGCCACATCAGTGGCGACCAGCACTTTGAGCTGGTTGGCGCGGAAACGTCCAAGCACACGTTCGCGGGCGTTCTGGTCCAAGTCACCATGAATAGCTTCGGCAGGGATGCCGCGAATGACCAATTCGTTGGCGAGTTGTCCCGTCTCTGCGCGGGTGCGGGCAAAGATCAGAGCGCTGTGAATAGGCTCGATCTCGAAGAGGCGTGTGAGGGCGTTGATCTTGTCATTTTCGTGGACAAGGTAATAGCGTTGTTCGATCGCCGCAGCGGTGAGAGTGCTCCTTTTGATGACCACAGATTGAGGGTCCCGCATGAAGCGACTAGCAAGGGCGCGAATGCGCGGAGGCATGGTGGCGCTGAAGAGGGAAGTCTGACGTTCGGCGGGAGTGGTCGCCAGGATCTTTTCCACTTCTTCAATGAAGCCCATGTTGAGCATCTCATCCGCTTCATCGAGGACGACGGTCTTGATCTCGCTCAAGTTGAGGACATTACGCTCGAGCAGATCGTTCATACGGCCAGGTGTGCCAACAACAACATCCACGCCGCGTTTGAGGCTGTTGATCTGCGGGCTGTAGGGCTGGCCGCCATAGACAGCAAGCACACGCACGTTAAGATGCTTACCATATTGGATCATGGAATCAGCAACCTGCAGCGCGAGTTCACGCGTAGGTGCGAGCACCAATGCCTGCGGATTTTTTTGTCGTTCAAAATTGTTGAGAATGGGGAGGGCGAAGGCGGCTGTTTTGCCTGTGCCGGTTTGGGCCTGACCAATTACATCCACGCCGGTGAGCATGAGGGGGATCATGCCTGCTTGAATGGGGGTTGGCTCAGAATAGCCAAGGTCAGTAATAGCCTGCATGATCTCGTCACGCAGGTTGAGAGAAGAAAAATCGGTTGTCATCTTTATCCTTTTTGTATTGCGAGAACAACGCCCTCACAATGACATGATACGGGATGTTTCGATGACTCCGCTTAAATTCCTTCTTGCCAACAAAGTTTACTTTTTCAAGCAAACTCGCCCAACAAAAAAGCCCGACTGAATTTCATCGGGCATTCGTTCAGAGTGATCAAAACAACTTCCCAAAAAATTTACTCTCCATTGAGAGCGACGGGAGTATAACACAGTTTATTTATATTCAACCCGGGTATGCTTTTTCTTATTATTTTTCCGTATCATCTCCCGCAGCTGTTGAAGTTCCAATTGCTCTTCTTCTTGTTTTTTGAAATACAACAGAACAAGCCAATAAATGATCAGGAAAAGAGTAATGAGAAAGGTGCCTTTGTAAAGAAGGTTTGCAACTGGCAATACAGAGTCAGTGCCGGCATAAAAGCCGTGCAGGGTTGCGCCTACATACGCCACGAGACTCAGGTAATGGATCTTGCGAAAAAGTTCTGCGCCAATTCTTTTCTTTAGGTAGAAAGTGATTGTCACCAAAAGGGAAAGATAAAAGGCTATGACCCCAATACCCACCCAGAGCGGGCGGTAAGGCGACAGAAACGGAATTAGCACCTGCCAAACGGTATATGGGAGGTAATTATCTGCCATTAGTACAATGATATGCATACCAATAAACGCCAGCCCCAACCAGGATAAATATTCATGGAAGTCGTATGTGAAGCCGCGATCCATGATACGGTCTAAAATCTTGCTGCTTACTACAAGTCCCCAGGCAGTGGAAAGCCAAATTAGGAAATACCCCATCAGCCCGGCTGCGCGGGTGAGATACCACCAGAATTGCAGGCTGTTGATTGCAAAGAGATCAGAGATGAATTTAATGAGTGACATTCAAAGGTTCCAACGGTTTTACCAAATTGACGAGGTTTCCGTTCCTGTCTATAGCGATGACGGTTAATTCAGGATTTTGTTCGCCAAGAGCCTGAGCCTCTTCTTGATTTGCGATAAGGAAGGCTTTGGCAAAGGTTTCGGCGGCAACAGCATGCGGCGCAATGACAGTAACGCTTAACCACAATGTGTCAGCGGGTTTCCCAGTTCGTGGGTCGATCAAATGATGGCGGGAAATGTTTCCCTGCTTCCATGTGCGTTTCGCAACAGACGATGTTGCTACTGCGCCTTCCTGCACGAGAAGGGTGGTGATATCTATTTGCGGGTCGCGAGGATCCTCGAGGCCAACCTCCCAATAATCCTGTCCTTGTGGGTAGCCGATCAGAAACATATCACCGCCTGCACTGACAGCACAAGCGGATGTATATTGGCTCAGCAAATGTGCAGCCTGTTCGGCGATCCATCCTTTGGCAATGCCGCCAAGGTCAATTTGCAGATCGGCAGGCAGGCGAATGGACAGGTTGCTTTCATTAAGTTCGATAGATGCAAAAGAGGAAACAGATATCGGTAAATGGCTGGCAGACCCGGGCACGGTTCCGAGGCGGCGAATTTCATCCATGCTGCGAGCATATCCCACATTTTTCAGGTATGTCAAAATGGATGGGTCAAACAATCCATTCGTTTTTTTGAAATAAAGCTGCGCTGTCTTAACCACTTCAAAAAGTTCGAGGGAGGCTTGAAACCACGCCCCTGCCCAACGGTTTAGATGGGATAGTTCGCTTTGGCTTGAGAAACGGGTAAACCGTTTTTCGCTGATATCAATAAATTGTTTGACGGCCTCAAAGCCGCTTTCAACCTGCGTTGCATCTCCTTCCGCCGCGAGAATGATCTCGGAATTCATGGCGCGGAAATTTTCGACAAACATTATGAACCGCCAGAACGCAGGACCACCACGCGCTGATTTGAACGGAGAATATTCACTGACTGCCTTGAGAACATCATTTGGTCTATGGATGGAACAGGTTCCAATTTTGGAAGCGCGGGAAGGTCTGAGGGATCAAATTGATTGGGTTTGGGTGCATGTGCAAGCGCTATCCAACCTGCAAAAAAGCTCGCAAGGCTTGCGAGTGTAAACCAAACGCGAATGATGTTTTTCCATAATTTCATTTTTTTCTCCTTACGGAATGGTGATGCGGCCGCTTGAGTCGATCATGATCATTCCGCGATTTTGTAAGGCCATTAAGATCATTTCGTATTGACGTATCTCTGCATTGGCTTGTTCAAGCTGACGTCCGGCATTCTGCAGTTCGCTTTGATATTGCGTTTCGCGGGTTTGGTATTCAGCTACAAGTGTTTGCAATTGCTGGATCTGTGCCTCTTCTGCAGATTTGACTTGAGCTGTGGCTGTAGCTTCGGCTGGTGAATCTGCCACTGGCAGGCCGTTCTTATTCAGTAATGCGCTTCCGCTGATCAGGAACATACCTGTTGCCATGCAAACCGTAACAAAAAACGCAATTAATAACGCTGTGTGCTGCTTTTTCATTGTTCTCCTTGCAAAGTCTGTGACCAATTACGTTTGGGAGTATAGTTGATGAAAATGACAGGAAAATGACAGACCAGAGCGTGTTTTGTCATCTTCAAGTCATTTTGAGATGCTACAATAATTTCACGAGGATTAAATAGAATGCGCATTCTGCTGGTGGAAGATAATCGAAGATTAAGTGACTCGTTAAAGCTCAGTCTTGTGGACGATGGCTACGCTGTGGATGTGGCGTATGACGGACAGGAAGGGGAGGAACTGGCTGAATTAACCCCTTACGCTCTGATCATTCTAGATGTGATGCTGCCAATTCGAAGCGGGGTTGAGGTCTGCCGGTCACTACGGAATCACCGCATTAACACGCCCATTCTGATGCTTACCGCGCGCGATGCGCTGGAAGACCGTGTGCTGGGGTTGGATAGCGGCGCAGATGATTACCTTGTTAAACCATTTGAGATGGAAGAATTACGCGCCCGTATGCGCGCACTGTTGCGGCGCGAATCAGATGATAAAAGCGGGTCGATCGTGATCGCGGACCTGGTGCTTGACCCTGCGACTCATTTCGTAAAACGGGGCGAAAAATCCATTGACCTGACCTCCCGTGAATATGCATTGCTTGAATATTTAATGCGAAACCCAAACCGCCTGATCACCCGCCAGATGGCGGAAAGCCATTTATGGAGCTACGATGCCACGGTCATGTCTAACGTAGTAGATGTGTATATCCGCCGCCTGCGCCGCAAGATCGATGATCCATTTGATGTGAAACTGATCGAAACGATTCGCGGCTCGGGGTATCGCCTGCGCCGCCCTGCGTGAGGTCTTTTATGTTAAGCAGACTATATCTCCTTCTGCACAGTATTCGTTTTCGGCTTGCACTGTGGTTTGTATTCATTCTTGCGATTTTACTGACAGCCTTCAGCGGCATGTTGTATTACATGCAGGTTCAACAATTACAAGCAGAGACATTAACTCGGCTCGAATCAAGGCTTGAAGGCATTGAAAAAATTTTTGGCATGGATGCCGGCAGTTTGCTGGCAGATGAAGATCACGCAAACACCGAAGAGGAAGATAAGCTCCTTCAAGAAGATGATGTTCTCGTCCTGTACACAAGCGACGGAACCATTCAAAAGATATGGGGGCCTTTCAAAACCATTGATCTCAACCCCGCTCAGTTCGATGATGATGACAAAGAAGAACATAAGCCGCTGATAGAGTCATTAACCTTCACGATCGGTGACGATAAAGTTCAATACATCTTCAAAATACTTCCGCTTTCTTCTGGAGAGGAATCAAAAGGCTACCTTGCCTTTGGCACACAGCTCGATCCCACAGAACAGCTAAAGAAATTGGTTCTCACATTAATCGCCCTCATCGGCCTGACTCTGGTCATTTCCTTTGCGGGTGGTTTTTGGCTGGCAGACCGCGCCATGCGCCCTGTAAAAATGATCGCCAGCAAAGCCCAATCGATCAGCGAAACAGACCTGAGCCAGCGTTTTAATTTAAAGGAAAAAGATGAGATCGGCCAACTGGCTGGCACATTCGATTCCATGCTTGCACGGCTTGAAGCCGCATTCGCCCGCCAACGTCAATTCACTGCAGATGCCAGCCATGAATTGCGCACCCCATTAACCATTATCAACCTGGAAACCGCTCACGCCCTGTCTGCCCCGCAACCTGTAAAAGAATACCAGCGCGTATTAAAAGTTATTCAATCAGAAAATGATTTAATGAAACACCTTATTCAAGATCTGCTCACACTTGCGCGCATGGACGCCCGCAAAGATTCTGTACAAAAAACAAAATTAGATTTAAGTGATCTCGCATTGGATGTCGTTGAACGGCTTACCCCTCTGGCAAACCGCAACAATATAAAACTCGTGTCAGGCGAACTGCCGGAAGTATTAATAAACGGCGACCGACAATCCCTAATTCAGATGCTCACAAATTTGGTGGAGAATGCGATTAAATATACCGCCCAAAATGGTGCAGATAAACAGAGGAATATCCTTGTTGAAACAGGCTCGCATCCTTCCCGCGCCCTGGGCTGGGTACGGGTTACGGACACTGGTCCTGGCATCCCGAGCCAACACCTCGACCACCTGTTTGACCGTTTCTACCGTGTAGACCAATCCCGCACGCGCAACGAAAATGACACTTCCCCAACCGGCAGCGGGCTTGGCCTTGCCATTGTGGAAGGAATTGCAAAACTGCACGATGGCAGCATTAAAGTTGAAAGCACGATCGGCGAAGGTACAACCTTTGAGATAACCTTCCCATTAAGTGTGAAAGTGTAATTCTTATTTACTCCAAAGTTTCCATACTCAACAGCACCCACACGCCCTGATCTTTCACCGCATGGACGCGGTACAGCCGTTTGGATTGAATGGTCTCCCGCAGCGAATCTGTGATTAGGAATTTTATGTCATTCATTTGCAGAATATGAGATACCCGTGCCGATTGATGTCCACGCCGATTGATTCCGGGTTGAGATGTGTA
>CAZHOX010000116.1:0-2013 GCA_964534345.1 uncultured Anaerolinea sp. | reverse complement strand
CGGGCCTTTATTGTCGTACTTGTTCGCGGAGTATTGCATGAAATTACGCGTTTCTTCAAAGCGTTTTAACTGGGCAGGGGAATAACGCCCTTGTTTGTTTTCTTCAAGATCGGCAGCGGTGAAAGATCCGTTCTGTTGTAGTGCAAGGTTATGTTCTAAAGCAGGATTCATAAAACAACCTCATTGGTAAAAGTTATTAAATGGTCATCAACACAATGGCGATCAAAGCCGCCGTAATACCGATCCATTGATTACGATTAAGACGTTCTTTCAGGAATATCCATGCGAGCACAACGGTTGCGCCGGGGAAGAGTGAACTTAATACGGATGCCACATCCAACCTGCCAGCCTGACTTGCAAGAATAAAAAAGAAATTACCACCCAGATCAAGAATCCCATTGGCAGAGATGATGGGCAGGCTGGAAACATCAATCTTCCACTCTGAGCGTGTGATAAGCAGATAGGTCGTAATCAGGGTAAGGCCGCCTGTACGCGAAAAGATCATCGGCCAGAATGCACCGCCAGCGCTGGTGGCTTGGTGCATGAGAACAAAGTAAAAGCCAAATCCAATGCCTGCGAGCAGAGGCAGCTTCAAGTCCGAAAGATGCGAGAGAATATCCTTCACGCCGCCTTCACTTTGGGACACCATCCACACTGCAAAAAGCGCAAAGCCAAATCCGATCAATGTTAGAAAATCTGGCAGGCCCTCGGTGAACATTCCGACCACAACGGGCAGCATGGCCGCCAACAATGCAGAGACCGGCGCGGCAATGCTCATCACACCGGTTGCCATGGCGTGATACAAAAGCATCAACCCGATGGTGCCGAGCGCTCCTGCAGCAAGTGCGAAGGCCGCAGACCGTGAGGCAAGCATGGGTTCGCCCGTTGCGCCAACGACAATAAAAAGAAATACGATCCCGATCACTTCTGCATAGAACACGGAACGAAAAGCGCCAACTTTGCGAGCAGCAAGCCCGCCTGTAAAATCACCCGCGCCCCAACTGAGCGCGGATGCAAGACCAAAAATGATAGACAACAATGAATACCTTCCTTATGTTATTTTCCAGCAGCCTGCGCTCTTGCCAACACCTTTTGTGCATTCTTCAAGAGAGGCATATCGATCATTTTGCCATCCAGCGCATACGCACCCTTGCCTTCTTTTTGACTGGCTTCAAATGTTTCGACAATGCGTCTTGCATACGCAATGGATTCATCAGACGGAGTGAACGCCTCTTGCACCGCTGATACTTGATTCGGGTGAATGATCTGTTTCCCGCTGAAGCCGAGTCCTGCCCCAAACTGCGCCTCGACCTTCAACGCTTCCATATCTTTGTAATCAATCGTGACAATATCAATGGCTTGCAGATCATTCGCCGCACAAGCCACGATCACCACCTGCCGCGCATACAACAACTCCACTGCATCCTTCGTGCGGACAGCGCCAATCGACGCCGCGAAATCCTCCCCGCCGAAGATGATCGCATCCAAGCGCGGATGCACCGCGATCTCTTTGAGATTCAAAATTCCCTTGGCTGTTTCCACCCCGATCAAAACACGAACAGAATTGACCGGCCAGCCGTTCTTCAACTCGGCAGCTTCGATGATTCGGCTTGCCCATTCCACCTGCTCAAACGATTCCACTTTGGGAATCACAATTCCATCGGGATGATATGGCAGCACCGCTTCAATATCATCCTTTTCCCAACCCGACCCCACCGAATTGATGCGTGCCAGTTTTTCGCTCGCACCAAAATCCAATTCCTGCAACGCCCTGGCAATCGTGGCACGCGCCTCGGCTTTTTTGTTGACCGCTGTGCCATCTTCCATATCCATGCAAATGGAATCCACGCCCAATGTAACGGACTTCGTGATCATCTTCCAGTTATCCCCTGGCATGTAAAGCAGTGCTCGTCGTGAGTGCATTGATTCTCCGTTATCAAGTTACAAGTTGAAGGTTGCAAGTTTGACTTTCAACTTTCAACCTGAAACCTTCTTCAAAAACATCGCCGTCCG
>CAZHOX010000115.1:0-9778 GCA_964534345.1 uncultured Anaerolinea sp. | reverse complement strand
CGTTGCTGCAACTCATCGCGAAGAACGGAATCCATTTGCAGGCGTTTAATGGCGGCGCTCAACAGGTTGGCGGCAAGTACGAGCGCATCAACTTCAGCGGGCAACCAGTTACGCGGGCGCTGCGTATCGTCAAACCCGATGGTTCCCCACCAATATCCATCCACCAGAATTGGCACATCCAACAGAGCTTGCAAGCCCTGTTCGCGAAGGCTGTCGATATCCTCCGCGATCAAATGTTTTGGATCGCCAATATAGGGAAGCCCTTGAGAGACTCTTTCATTCCAGCTTTCCAGGTTATCGTCTTCCATAAGCCTGTCTATAAACTTTGGGTTGCCCAAGTCACTCACCTGCCCGGGCGCTGTCCACTCATTACGCATGGACATTCGTATCAAGCCGTCTTCAGACTGACGATTCTCAAAAATATAGGCATGGCTGGCATTGATAGTGACGCCCAACCGCTCGAGGAGCTTATCCACTTCCTGTCGCCAGATATCGGCGTTCCATTCCGAAATTTTCAAAAAGGTGTTGGCGGCATCGGCAACGACTTCCAGAATCGAGTCGCGTTCCTCCAACTCGGCTTCGGTTCTTCTACGTTCTACAAGTTCCAACTGAAGTTGTTCCAACAGGCTTAGTTTCTCAATGGTTATGGCTGCCTGCGCGGCCAATGTTTCCAGCAGAATTATCTGATCTTGTGTATATGCATTTGTTTGAATGGATTGAACCGACATAATGCCGATCACGCGTTCGTGTAAGATAAGCGGGATGCCAATATAGGAACGTATGGGGGCATCGACTATCACCACAATGTTGTAGGTACGCTGGGTTTCAGGGCTGGTGACATCTGGCAGATATAAGGTCTTTCTTTTGGAAATAACTTCCCAGGTTAGCCCGGGTTTATCGCGCAGATTACGGGGTGGCGGCTGTAGGTCTTCGTCCAAATTAATAAATAAAGGATAGGAAAAAATATCTGTTTCTTCATCATACAAACCGATATGAAAGGCATCCACGATCATGACGCTCTTTAATTCATGCACAAAGGCGCGCAGGGTTTCATATAGATTCTGCCCACTGGCAAGAGCCAGACTAAGCCGGTAAAGGAGAGATACTTCTTCTGCACGCTGGCGCAGTTCATTATTTACACGCTTATGTTCGGTAATATCCTGAACGGCGCCGTAA
Source organism: uncultured Anaerolinea sp. (assembly GCA_964534345.1). GTDB lineage: Bacteria > Chloroflexota > Anaerolineae > Anaerolineales > Villigracilaceae > Villigracilis. Next base: position 8,602 of record CAZHOX010000115.1, on the reverse strand, counting down.
ATACCAACAAGGCTATTACTATGTTCATCCCATTTGGGCTGGGCATACGAGCGCACCCAACGGGTAGTGCCATCCTTTCGAACAATTCTGATCTCAGAAACCACATTTTTATTGGCGCGCAATTGGGCCAGATCCTGCTCGTCTTTTGCTCTGTCATCGGGGTGTACAAGGGAATTCCAATCGCTGCTGTTGAAAAATTCATCTGCTTTATAGCCAGTAATTGATTCAAAAGCCCCGCCCCGCCACTGATCGACCACCTCACCTTTCGGCCCAAACTGCACAGAATAGGCATAATCGGACATTAAGGATGCGATCATGCGATAGCGCTCTTCGCTAAAACGCATCCGCAACACTGAATCTGAAAGGCTTTGAAAAGTCACCTGCAGCGGAATAACAGTAAAAACAAGATTGATAAAGAGGAGAATCCATGCACTGAGAGGAGGAAATAAGAATAACTGCGGAAATACCACCCCGGCATTTCCAATGCCAATGAAGGCCAATCCAGTTGTCAAACTTACCCCCGCATAAAAGAATGCGCCGCGTACTCCCAATAGAATCCCTGCGATCACTGTGCCTGATATGAAAAACATAATATCCAGGCTGCGCATTCCCCCTGAAAGAACCGCCATAAAAACTGTCAGACTCCAGAGAACGACAAGTAATACAATGCCGCTAGCATCCACCAGGCCGTTTCGATTCAGAACCATGCTGATAAATACAGCCAGCAGGGCTGTCATCAAAATAAGAGAGGAGATCAGCTTTTCGGCAAAAAGAAAGGTCACCCCCAGAGTGCCTAATATCAGAATTGCAGCACCCATATTTAATTGCAACACGGTCAAGATACGCGCACGGCGTGTCTTTTCCTCATTTGCCGCAAATATGGGCGCTTTGAAAAAATCGATCATCTGATACGTCATTCACACACTCCGCTTTGACCAACCCGAGACATGAAATCTCGCTTCAAAGATCACTGCGGTCTATTTTACCGTGCGTTAATTATGCTTTTTATAAAAGAAACTGCCATTCATAGAATGGCAGTCCATAAATATTCGTTGATCTTTGAACAGGTTCTTTTAGTGAAGTGTCAATTCCCAAATATGATTCTTCGTAGGTGTCGATGCATTCACATCCAACTGCTCCACATGCAATATCTGCACCGTTAACGGTTCAGGGAAATTAAAGGTGAGTTTCGGCTGCTCCATGGCGCCCTGTCCTTCAAACGTGTAGGTCACAGGTTCCGCACCCGGAGAGGCATACGCAATCACCTTAATAGAAACCTTCGCCGAGCCGATAATGATCGAAAAGCCATTGACCTGCCGCGGAGATGGGAAGTTCATTTCAATAACAAAGGGATTAGCCTCATACGTCTTCGCGTATGTGTATGGGTCTCCATCAAATATCTGGAAAATGCCCACGCTCTGGTCATTGGCCTCCAGATAGGTATGGCGGACATGAACCTTCTCTCCAGCGATCTCGATATCTGATTCCTGAATTTCCTGCCGCTTCTTTTTCTCGGCATCAAACAATTCCTGAGCCTTGTCAGAGTAGCGCAGGCGCACAAAATAAAAGCCAGGAGTCCCATCCGGGTAGGGAATGGTTTTCTCCACCCGAATATCTGCCAGCTTGTCACTTGTGATGGCAAACTCATATTCATCTTTTGTCATGATGAACAGAGTATCTTCACCCATGGGCAGGCTGTTTTCCACATATCCCTGAATGCTGTGCAATTGCACCGGAAGCGGGTCACCTAGAAAATAACGGGCGACCACGTCCGTTCCATTGGCCCAATTGGGAGAAAAAAGAACGCGGGTTTGGGGATGCTCCCGAACGTATTGCTTGATGGAATCAAAGACCTGAAAAGCTCCGTATTGCAATCCGCCCATTCCATAATCTTTATACCAGGTTGGGCCATTGCGAAGCGCATCAGAAAGCATATAAAAATTAGAACCAGACATCACCAAAAAGACCGCCCACGCTGCCACAACTTGTGAAACCTTCCAGCGTTTCAAGCCTGCAACAAAGTTGGTCTTTTTCATGCGGCGGGCAATTTCGCCAATCACACCTGAAACTTGCAGCGCCAGCAGCACTGCCAATAAAATAGCCGCCACCCGGTCTGCGGTATGCGCCGCAAAAAAAGCAGCCATGCCGCCAAGCACAAGTATGGCTGCCGCCCACAGCATCTTCCCGCGTGATGGAGCGGGGTCCTTCATTATCAGCTTCAAACGCGCTGTCGGGTTTTCCACCCATTCCAACAGCAGAGAAAGACCGAGGCCCGCCAGAATGGCAGTTGCAAAAACAAAGGTCAACACCCGTGTGATGCCAACTTCCACAAACGCAGTAGCCACCGGCGCAGACAACCATGCCGTCAGCGCAATTCGATAAGCAGGCTCACGCACGCGGCGGATCGCTGTCACCAATCCAAATAACGCAAAGGGCAGGGTCGCAAGCATAATGTGACCATAACCCTTCATAATGTGGCGTTGAAGCGTATTCTCACCTGGGATATACCAATACCATACACCCAGACCCAAAAAATAATTTGAAAAATACTTCTGAATCTTTTCCCACAAAGACATATCCGAAAACAGGAAGGAACCCAAATTATGCAAGTGAGCCGCAGCATTATCAGGGTCCATTGCGCGGAAACGCAAATAGGGGATGGTCATAATAAAGAGCAAGATCAGCCCAAGCCCAATCGTGCGGCGGTTTTCCCAGTGATAGCGCCAATCAAACACTGCCAGCGCCAACGCCGTAAACGGCACCAACACCTGCCCGGGACTGTAAGTATAAAAGCCCAATGCTCCCAAAAAGATCGCAAGATACAAATACTTCGGCGATTTAATTCGGTAATACATGTAAGCGCATAACGCGCCCGAATAAAACCCGACGAACTCGCCCATCTCCCACGCGGTACGCGAATGCAAAAACCATGTTGGCGTGATCGACAGGAATAAAACACCCGCCCACCAATACTTTGCCTTAAGGCCGTCACGCAAAATCAGCCCAACAGAAGAAGCCGCAATCAACGTCACCAGCACTGATGTGGCGCGCGTTACAAAAGGAATCTTTCCAAAAATAAGATACGGCAGTAATTGCATGTACACCGCCATACCCAACGTAAAATAAGTTCCATTCTGAAACGCAGGCGGGAACAAAACATTATTAAATCCGCGATATCCATTTTCAACCAGATCAGCCGCAAATTGAGTCTGAAGCGCTTCATCCACAAAAAAGTAAATGGGAAACTTGGTCAGGCCGATCAGGCGGGTAAGCAGATACACCGCCAACGCACCCCAAAACATCCATGTGGCAAGATCATATTTTTTGATGGCAGGAATCGCATTGCTGACCTTTTTCCCCAACTCCAGAAACCACTTGCTGATCCTGCTCGCCTCTTTCCCCGCTCTTACCTGCCCGCCGGTACTGACAATTTTCCCCTGCCCCTGAGATTGCTCCAAATGAATCCGAACCGGAATCTCACCGGCTTTCTCTTCGCCTGTTTCAATGGTAAGCACCGTTGTTGTACCAGGTTTAAGCGATAAATTTATTTCACTGGATTCTTGTTTTGGAGTACGCTTTGTTTTACGCTTCGCGGATGGCATCAGGAGAGCCTCAATTTTCTTAAATAAGACTGTATTTGAATAATTCTATCACCCCCATTTTATCCCATCCCGAAAGGCCCTCGCTAACTGCAACCATCATGCGATGGAAATAAATACAGTACCTAAATAAAAGCCTATGCTAATGAGGTTCCTGCGGAGGTGACTGTGTGCAGCCACTATCGGAAGGCAGAAGGCATGAAGGGCTATAAAACTTGTAACAGTTATGCAAACGTTTGGCGTGATACATGGCAATATCTGCCCACCGGAGCAATGTAGCCGCGTCTTCACATTCTGGAGTTAACAAGCTTATCCCTATACTTGCGGTGACCTGAATGCGATGACCTTCAATCTCCATGACATGCGAAAGCGTATCCAGCACTTTTTGAGCGATCAATTTACAGCTTTCCAAATCGGCTACTTCTTCGAGAATCAATGTAAATTCATCTCCACCCATACGCGCCGCCGTATCCGATTTACGCAAACAGGTTTGCAGCCTGCGGGCTACGATCTGCAATAACCGGTCACCATAGTCGTGCCCATATTGGTCATTCACCTCTTTGAAGTTATCCAGATCAAGCAGCATTACCGCAATAATGCCACGCGATTCACGGTGAGCACGCCCAAGAGCAAAATTCAGTCTGTCATAAAAGAGTTGACGGTTTGGCAGGTCTGTCAACACATCGTGCATGGCAAGGTATTCCAACCGCCGCTCGGCCTGTTTGCGCTCGGTGATGTCTCGCATAATGCCCCCAATTCGATAACCGGCATTGGTCTTATAGGTATACATCATTACCTCAACACTCCGGTACACACCATCTATCAGCTGGAAGATCGCCTCTTGTGGCAGATTCAACCTCGGGCCACATCCTGAGGCGAGAATCTCCTCAAATGTACTCTTCAAGCGTTCGAACACATCCACAGTACGAAGTTCTTCAGGCATGAGTCGCCAGTGAATATCCCAGATCGGCCTTCCCAACACATCTGCCCGCGTCAACCCTGAGACGTTTTCCTGCCCGCGATTCCACTCTACGAGGGCGCCATCTTCGCCAACCATAAAAATACCATCTGGCGATTGCTCCACCAAGCTGCGGAACTTTTCCTCGCTTTCGCTCAAGACCCGTTCGGCCTGTTTGCGTTCGCTGATATCACGCAGCATACCGATAATATAGTTATTCGACAGCAGTTTTCCAGTGATCTCTACTGGTATGCGCGAGCCGTTCTTGTGGATAAAAGCGCTCTCCGTAACCACTATTTTTTCCACAGCAAGCTGTGCTAATTTCCCCATGATATGTGCGATCTCATCTTCGGGTTGAAACTTCAACACCGGCTGGTTAAGAAGCTCTTCTCTGGAATACCCCAATATTTCACAGCCGCGCGGGTTCATTTCCACCATGCAACTTTGATCGTTGATCAGAAAAATACCATCACCAGCTTCTGTGAAAAGATTGTGAAAAAACTCTTCTGAAAAATTTGTACCATTTTCCAACCCATTAAAAGGCATCGCCATTAGCACACCTCGTTGTAGTGCAAAGCACCCCATGCGTTCCAATATGATTGGGCTATTATTGCAAACATTACGGTACAAGGCAATATGACAATCCTCACAAACTGCTGGCGGGAAATAAAAAAACGGGCGGAGATGAACTCCGCCCGCATTATGTGATTCTTTTTTGCGCTTTACTGAATGGCTATTGTGAAGCTTTTTTCCTGCTCATGAGATGTGTCATTGCCGGGGGGATAATTTCCCAACACAAACATGGTATCTCCAGCCGTAACTGCTTTCAGCGTCCAAACTTCCACACCGCCAGAACCAGGCATGACGGGTTCTGAGGCGGTATATTCGCGTGAGATGAATTCAATATTGGCCGAGTCGCCGATCATTTCCCAGTGATAGCCCGTGGAGGGATTGGATTCCACAACGATCATAAAGGTCTCGCCAACTTTGACGGAGATCGGTAGAGAAGGGTCGGTCAGGGCAGGCATGGTGGAACCGGCAGGGTCAATGGCGGGTGCGGCGGTGGGTGTAGGGGCAGCGCAAGCCGCCAAAAAAATTACAGAAACAAGCAGCAGAGAAAGTTTGGTTTTCATGTCAGATTCCTTTGAATTTGGTTTTACAAGGAAATGACGTTGAAAACGCAAATTTGTTCCTGATCAAATTAAAAGGCAAATAGTGCAACAAAACATCGCCCATTTTTTGAGAAACAGGCAGTAAAGGGATTCAAATTGGTAATCTCAGACGATGAGCCAATTAAGCCAATAAGGAATACTCATCATGCCTAACAGACCGACAGTCCCCACCTCAAACCCCGGGTTATTCATGATCTCCTCAAAGGAAAATGAACCTGTCTTTTGATAATTGACAAAAACGGTGACAGCCATGTTCAGGAGAATAGCGCAAAACATTCCCCAACCGCGCCATTCCCGCTTCGAGAACAGCCAGAACATAATGATGACATTGATAAAGAGCGGAATGGAGAATACGGTATTGGTATGCCCTGTTCCCTCCTGCCCAATGGAGAAGAATGCCAACACGACCCCGAAACAAGAAAACAGAAGGGCAAGAGAGATAATGATCCATCCAAAAAAACCTAAAGCAAAGTCTTCAACCTTTTCATAGGTGGATTTATATTCATGGGGTTTATGTTCCATCTGATCATCTCCTTTACACTCATTAACCTGTAATGAACCATTATTGCAAATTACCGAAGAGGAAACAAGAGGGGATACTAAAACTGGGCATGCTGACAGAATCACCGAAATTCTAAAAAGAGACAGCCACCTTTAAGGTGACTGTCTCTCGAGTTTATTGTTTCAGCATTCTATACTTCAGACAGTACAGATGCAAGTCCATACAGAATTTCCCCATCATCTTTCCGGTTGCGCTTCACAATGACAAATCACCTGATTTCTACCCAATCGTTTGGCTTCATATAAAGCCTGGTCGGCATTCGAGATTAAATAGTCGAAAGTTTCCGAATCATCACGATCACCAATGCCTGCCACACCAAAACTGGCGGTAAAACGGATTTCTATACCATCAGAATAAACTGGGGATGTTTCCAACAGATTGCGCAGTCTTTCCGCGGCATTTTTGGCACCCTGGCAATCTGTTTCGGGTAAGAGTATGACAAATTCCTCTCCTCCATATCGAGCTGAGAAGTCTGCTATGCGTTCTTTTTGGATTAGCAAAGCTCCAACCTGGGTAAGTACCTGGTCACCGGCAAGATGCCCATGGGTGTCATTGATGCTTTTGAATAAATCAATATCAAATAGAATCACGGATAGAGGCCGGTTATAGCGAATGGATTTTAGAAATTCCTTTTGAGCGATTTCAAAAAAATAACGACGATTGAACAGCCCGGTCAGAGAGTCGGTAATGGCAGTGCGTCTTAATTCATCCCTGACTCGTTTGTTTTCGGTAATATCCACCTTGATGGCGACAAAACTGCTAATTTGCCCATCTTGATCCATCAAAGGGGCTATGCGGGTATTCTCCCAAAAAAGTTCACCATTCTTTTTCTTGTTATTCAGTTCACCTTCCCAAATTTGCCCGGACTTGATCGTTTGCCAAAGGTTCTCATAGACTTCCTTTGGCATATACCCGGATTTCAGGATGGCTGTTTTTTTTCCAAGAACTTCCTCTGTTGTATAACCGGTTATGGCAGTGAAAGCCGAGTTGACATAGGTTATGTTGCCATCCAAATCGGTGATTAAGATCGCATTCGGGCTTTGTTCAACAGTTTGATTAAGCAAAAGCAGGCGCAGTTCATTTTGTTTGCGTTTGGTAATATTACGCAAAACAACCAGGGACCCCAACCTTGTGGCCTGTCCATCAAACAAAGGTGTTACTAGCACATCAAAGAAACGCAGAGATGGAGACTCGATCTCTAATTCAGTACTCACTTCTTCTGTGGTTGGTTTGTCTGACAAGAATCCGGCATTGGGCAAATAGTCAGCCAATTTTTTGCCCAACAAGCTTGCGATCGTTGAATTAAGAAGTTTCGCCCCGGATTGATTGATATCAATGATACGGTTCCGCGTATCCAGCACGATCATGCCATCACCTAATTGGTCGATCAGTTTTTCACGAGCGATCGGGATGACATCCAGCAGATTCATGCCATACAGTGCCCAAAGAAAAAAGATACTTACAACGGAGAATAGAATGCTTGACCAATCTACACCATCAAACTCAGACGGCTGAAACAGGTAGATAAGATTCCCAACAAGCGGCAGAAGGCTGCCATAGAACAATAAACGTCCCTGGCGTTGCGCAAACCCGGAACTACGGCGCATGGCGACCCAGGAGGTGGCAACAATACTTGCCAGCAGCATGTAGCCAGTGGCTGTTACCCACAAGAACGCAAAACCGTGTTCAAAAATGACCGTGTTATCCCCAAATTGGCTTTTAACAAACCCCTTCCATAGCCAGCCTGTCCAGTCATTCGTCCATGCGAGCAGGATGTTGGAGATGGGTATCACCCACAATGCCGTAATGACCAACTTATTCTTCAATGCCGATTTATATCCCGCAAATGACATGATGAATAATAGAAAGAAAACAAGTGCCAAATGGTAAAAAACATATTCCCATTTGGCGAAGTAAATCTTTAAGGGGAGCGGAACCGCCGCATAATCAAACCCCGAAGCCAATGTCCAAAAAGTAACCCCCGTCATACCCATGGCGAAATAAAAGCCAATTCTCGATTTCACCCTGCGCCAACTGATCGTTGTAGAAATCATATTTAGGCTTGTCGTAATAAACAGGGTAGCGGCGATGACGGTAAATTTGAACATATGGTCTCTTACAATAGTTTACATGGTTTAACAAAAAAATAGAGGTACGAAATTCCGTACCTCCTGGAAATTACCGTTTCAGTGCTCTGTACCTGACCCGATGCAGAGTCAAATCCTCCCCGAATTTCTCCGCTTCATTTTGTCATTTCCGCAATCACATGCTCCACATCCTCATTCACCCCCAGCAAGATCGCGGATTTGCG
>CAZHOX010000114.1:3987-9878 GCA_964534345.1 uncultured Anaerolinea sp. | reverse complement strand
GCGCCGAAGCGATATTTATAATCTTCATCGCCGCGCATGAAATCGAATTCGTAACGTCCATTCTGGCAACACCACTCCAAAATTAAGCCGAGCAGCACCCAGCCGGGGGATAGATCCATAAAATCGCGGTTGACGCCGGCGTTGTAGCCCCAAAGTTTATTTTCGTAATCAAAGTTGAGCGCTGCCGCAATGCGTTGACCATCTGCCTCAAGAAATGCCAGCCAGAGCCAGCCATTCTCATGCGCCGTGCGGATGACTTCCCGCATTTGCGCGCGCATGGCATCTTGCAGAAAACTGGCTTTGCCTTGATCCTGTTCCATCAATTTCAGGAAGGAATCAATTTCCGCTTCGGGGTCAGCCATGTCGGAGATGAACCAGCGCACGCCGCGTTCGCTTTCGATGGCGCGGCGCATTTTGCGGCGGATCTCGTGGCGCTGTTTCTTTTCCACTCGCGAGAGATATTCTTCAAAGCTGCCGTTCAAAGAGATGCGCGGGGTGGGACGATACATCTCTTCGAGATGAGTCCAGCCACGGGATTCAGATTCCGCTTTGAGGGCGGCGAGGGTGGGAGATGAATCGGGGAGGTTGTACCAATCGAGGCTGGACCAATTGTCGGCGAAGGAAGAGGCGAGAAAATCCAACAAGCCGGTGATGAAGCGGGCGTGGTCATCCATCCGCACGATCACATCCAGATAGTCAGAAATTTCAATGCTGCCAATTAAAAGAAGCGCGGGCTTGCCTTCGTATTCTGCAATGAAAAGCGGGGCAATGCCAATGAGCTTGCCGCCTTCGCGTGCAGAGACGAGGATGAGTTGGGCGTTCTGCCATTCGCCGCCGCCGCGATGTTCCCACCAGCCGCGTTGATATTCATGGCGCAAAAATGGAGTGTCACTGACCGATTCTTTCAAAAGGTCGTTCCACTCCTGTGCGTTTAGTTCAGAGAAATCGTTGTGAAGTGTATATTCCATAGCCGCCGAATTTTACCAGTTATAATGAATGAAATTATAGTAAGACGCATTCTCTGATAGGCGCTTAAGGCTTATTCTTACATGGCTCTCGATCTCACTCTCGCCCCACTTTACAGAATTAATGGACAGGAAATTGCCAGCTTGCCTGGTTTGCTTGCTTTAATGCCGCCGCCCAACGCAGCGCGCATCCGCACGCAGGATAGGCTTTTGGTGTATCTGCTCTTAACAGGCAACGCTGTTTTTTCATCTTCTGAATATGCACAAGTAGCGCAAGATGCCGCCAATACGTTTTATCAAACATCGGGTTCAACCACCAGCGCGCTGCGTGCCGCAACGGAACTCGTCAATAAAACGCTGCTTGACCGCAACATGTCCACCAGCAGGCAAGGACAATATGTAAACGGCTGGCTCACGCTGGTTGCCCTGCGTGATGCGCAATGCACGCTTTCGATCAGCGGGCCAATGCATGTCTATTGGTTCGGGCAGGATGATACCCGTCACATTCACGAGCCTGGCACATCTGGAAAGGGCTTGGGTACCAGCCAAAGCACGAACATTTATTATGGGCAGGTGGGCTTGAGCGCAGGCGACCGTATGCTGCTTGCAGGCAGAATTCCAAACGCGTGGGAAAGCACGCTCGACGATTCGCGCCCTTCTTCTTTGGATGCGATGCGCCGCCGCCTCTCTTCTCTTACAAGAGATGATTTGAATTCGGTCTTGATTCAAGCCACAGATGGCACAGGCACATTGCATCTCTTAAAAGGAAATGTGGAAGTTGTAGAGGAAGTGAAAGAAGAAACGCCCGCGCCTCCGGACTTAATCTCGAACCTGCCGCAAACACAAGAAGCAGAATCCACACCCGAGCAGTTTGACTCTGCTCCCGAAGAACCTGAGCAACTCCCTGAGCCGCAAGAAACAGCAACTCCTCAAGAGCCTGAACCTCGTGGGGCGCATTATGTGCAGCCTTCGGCGTATGCCATTCCCCCGCAGCATGAAGAACCGCTCCCGCAGGAACAAAAACCCGCAGACCCATTAGCCAGCCTGCCGCACAACACTGCGCCGCGTGCGTTCCCTTCGTCTATTCCGCGTGCGCAACCCAAACCGCAAGCCACTGCCCCAGAGATCAGCAAACCTGCTGATGAGTCAGTTCTTGCAATGGAAGAAGAAAAAGAAGAAGTTGTAGAAGATAAAAAAGAAGAAGCGGTTGCAGAGGAAGTAACAGCCGCCCCCAAAAGAGTGCGCGAGCGTAGAGTCCGGCGCGAGCCTTCTGCGCAAACCCGTCAGATGGCGAAAATGATCGCGAGCGGCATTCAGGCCACCCGTAGAATGAGCGTGACTCTCGGCGAAAAACTCCGCAACTTTTTGCCGCGTCTGCTCCCAAATTCAGAAGAAGCGTCGGCTTCAGTTCCATCCTCTACATTGATGTTTTTCATGGCGGTTCTCATCCCGCTGATGGTGGTGACGGTTCTGGTGGTTGTGTACATCCGCTATGGGCGCAGTGAACAATATGATGCCTATCTCAGACGGGCGCAGGAAAACAAAGCGCAGGCATTGACCCTCACCAACCCCGTGGAACAGCGTATTGCATGGGAAAATGTTTTGCTGAATGTGGATATTGCTGAATCTCACAATGAAACTTCGGATACGATCACACTCCGCAAGGAAGCAGAAGCCAATCTTGATGTATTGCTCGGCATTACCCGCTTGCAATTCAATGCGGCGTTCAGCAGTAAACCAGGCATTGATATCAGCCGCATGGCTGCCAACGAGACCGATCTTTTCCTGCTCAATGCGGTAACCGGCGAGGCCTTGCGCGCCTTCCCCGCCGCCGGTGGACGAGGCTTTCAACTGGATACGAATTTCAACTGCCGCCCGGGCGTGTATGGAAATTACACCGTTGGGCATCTGGTGGATATTTTAGCGATGCCGGGAATAAACTCCATCAATGCGACTTTGCTCGGCATTGATGCAAATGGCATTCTCTTGTATTGTTCGTCTGGAACAGTGGCAACGCCCATTCCCCTGCCCACTCCAGACACGAACTGGGGGCATGTCACCGGCTTTACGCTGGATGGCAGTAACTTATATGTTTTGGATGCGCCCTCGCGCGCGGTTTGGGTGTACAACGGAAAAGATGGCACATTTGTAGACCAGCCTTATTTCTTCTTTGGCAAGCAAACCCCAACTCAGGACGTGATCGATTTTATTATCACAGGCGATGATCTTTATATGCTGCACAGTGATGGGCATCTCTCGGTCTGTTCCTATACCATCGTAGAATCAAGCACATCGCAATGTCAGGATCCGTTGCCGTTGGTAAATCCGTTCGCTGCTTACCAAGGCACAGACTTGTTCAGCACGGCCCACTTCACACAATTACTTTTTGCCGCCCAGCCGGATCAATCAATTTTGCTTATGGATGCCGATACGCAGGGAGTCATGCGGTTCTCGCCGCGTTCAGTTGAGCTTCAAAATCAATTCCGCCCAACAACCGGTTCCACAAATCCGGTTCCTCCCGGGCCAGCCGGAGCTGTTACCGTCAGCCCGAACCATGTGCTATATCTGGCTGTGGATGGGCAGGTCTACTTTGCCTCTAATATGCCTTAACCATCGAAGAGGAGTTTATGCCCAATTTTTTCGAGTTGTTTTTTAGCCGCTTCAAACTGAGCTCCAGCAAGCCAAGCTACCCGGCAGATAGCCTCACCGAGCCGGCCCAGATCACACAGAGCAAGGTGCTTCTGCTCGTGTACGACCCGATCATGGACAAAACGAGCGGGACGACCCTCTCCCAACAACAAAAATGGTATCGCGTTTCTGACCTGATCACGGGCTTCATGGCCGATATGCTGGAAGTCACCGGGGGATTGGTCCGCTACCAGATCGTAGAGCGTGTAGATCTGGATGAATTCCCAGCCAAGACCGATGGATTCAGATACACCCCTCAGACGTATATGGATGTCTGGCAGCGAAAGGCATCTCCGCACATGCCGCAGGAAGTCGATTACAACGCCATCCTCACCAAATTCAACATCCTGCAGCGTGTGGCAAGAAATGAAATTGATGAAGTGTGGGTTTTCGGTTTTCCACACGCTGGTTTTTACGAATCCATTATGGCTGGGCCGGATGCATTCTGGTGCAACGCGCAGCCGCTGAAGAATACAGAAGCCAGCAAACGCCGTTTTGTTGTGATGGGCTTTTCGTACGAAAGGCACATTGGCGAAATGGAAGAGGCTTATGGGCATCGCGCCGAATCGATCATGGAAAAGACCTTTGCTAAATTAACTGGTCCGGCAAATTTATGGAAGCGATTCATTCAATATGAAAAAAGCGCACCAGGTAAGGCAGCCTGCGGCAACATCCACTATGCGCCAAACAGCCAGCAGGACTATGATTGGGGCAACACAACTCAGGTAAAGAGTGAGTGTTACGACTGGAAGTTGAATTTTCCAAATTTCAAGGGTGATATTCGAGTTGTCAACACAACTGAATGGGGTAATGGCGAGATCCGCGCACATCACAAGTGGTGGTTCAGCCACTTCCCCAAAGTGGCCGGCAGGAAAAACAGAATTCATAACAATTGGTGGCAGTATGTTGCTTCACCGCAAAAAGTGATACTCTAACAGGGGCTTAACTTCGCGCCATGACTTGGCGCGAAGTTTTTGAATGTTTTATAAGTCGCTCACTGAACTATAAGCCTTCAGTTAAGACAAAGTATGACCAAATTAGGAATAAAATAGCAGCATTACACATGTCAGATACTCATCTGTATGTCGCCTTGATATACCTGATCGCTGCGATACCCTATGCATGGCTGGGTTTATACGCCTGGCGTAAAAGGCCTGCAGTGGCTGTCACCCCATTTGCATGGGCCATGCTTGGTTTGTCTATTTGGGCATTCACCTACAGCCTTGAGATATTTTCCCCCGACCTGCAAACAAAGCTTTTTATTGTCAATTTTGAATATATCGGCATTATTACCGTTCCTGTTTTCCTGCTCTTTTTCAGCCTGGAGTTCACAGGAAAAAGCCACCTACTCACGAGACAGGCAAAATTTCTACTCTGGATAATTCCTTCTCTGGCATTGCTCCTTGTTTGGACAAACAGCTTCCACCATCTCATGTGGGATCAGGAATCCATTTCGGTATCCATTAGTGGTCTCAAACTTCTAAGCGTTCGCTTTCTGGGAGTCTTTTGGATACACGCGACCTATTCTTATATACTAGTGGCCTTCACAAACGTTCTGTTGATCATTGAACTGCTGCAAAGGCCAAGTATCTATCGGATTCAGATCAGCTTTATTGTTCTTGGTATTCTGATTCCCGTAATTGGCAATATCTTCTTTGTCACTGGAAATGATCCCGTCAAAAACCTGGATACAACGCCATTGTTCTTTTTGCCAACCGCTGTTGGGCTTTCCTGGGCAATTACAAAATACCGCCTGCTTGAAGTGCTGCCGCCTGAACACCAGACAGTCCTGAAGACTATGAAAGATGGCGTGATCGTCTTAAATCCGCAACAGCGTATTTCATTTATCAACCCGATAGCAGAAAAATTATTAAACTGCCACGAAGATGAGGTACTGGGCCAGCCTCTTGCGCAAGTATCAGACTTATATGCAGAAAAACTTACACCGTACTTAACTGGAAAAGAAAATCGGGCAGAGATCAGAGTTGGAGAGGGCTGGCAGGCAAAAGTTTTCGATCTGACCGCATCTCCAGTTACCTCTTTGAATAGTTCAAAAAATCAACCAATCCCCGACATCATGGTCATTTTGCACGATGTCACTGAACGCAAAGAGACTGAAATGGCGCTTTCCCGCCGCGAGTCGATCATGTCTGCAATCAGTCTGGCGGCGGAACAATTTTTGAAAGAATCCCTGTGGGAGCACAATGTACCAGCAGTGTTGGAGACAATTGGAAGAGC
>CAZHOX010000114.1:0-3887 GCA_964534345.1 uncultured Anaerolinea sp. | reverse complement strand
CTCAATGGTGGGGGTTTATCATGTTTGACGACTGTCTCAGCGAACGCAACTGGACAAGCACGGAACTGGAAGCGCTTCAAACGACTGCAAATATGTTCGGGTCAGCAGAATCACGCGCACGCACCGAACAGAAATTGCTGCGCCGCCAACATGCCCTTAATCTACTGCACGAACTGGTGAGTATTTCCCTGCAATCCAAAGATATTAAAGACATGGCCCAAACTATTGTGGAGCGGTTGGGTGAATTGATCCATGCGGATGGTTGTTTTCTGACAGCATGGGATGATGCAAACCAGCGCACCATCCCCCTAGCCGCGTATGGACCATTTGCAGAAACGTACTCTACCATCGAAGTAAAACCCAGTGAGCATACATTTACCGAAGCAGCATTAAAACAAGGTACAACTCTTGTCATTGAAGACACCCAATCCACAATGTATGCAGACCAACGCTTTATTAGAATATTCCCATCACGCTCTGTGTTGGTGCTTCCATTAATAGCCATGAAACAAAAACTGGGAAGCATTCTGCTTTCATTTGATGACCTGCACAGCTTTCAGCCGGAAGAAATTCAGGTCTGCGAGCAAGCTGCCGCATTGATCGCGCTGGCGCTGGAAAAATTCAAAGCAGTGGAACTAGCACAACGGAAAGCACGCACCTCTGAATCACTGCGAAAAGCCAGCGTAGCCGTCACTGAAATGCTGGAGCTGGATGAAGCCGTAAATGAGATATTAGACCAACTCAATGAGGTGGTACCGTATGACAGCGCCTCTGTACAAATGCTGGAAGGAAATGAATTAGAGATCATCGGTGGGCGTGGGTGGGACGACACAGAGCAGGTGATCGGAATCCGATTCCCCATTCCAGGGAACAACCCCAATAGCGTTGTCATAGAAACTGGAAAACCATACCATCTCCCTGAAACATGGAAAGTGTACAGCACCTTCAATTCACCGCCCCATGATCACATTCGTTCCTGGCTCGGTGTACCGCTCATCGCACAGGAAAGAACGATCGGCTTGCTTGCCATAGACAGTTCCGAAGCAAACCACTTTACAGAAGAAAACATCAACCTTGCCGAAAAATTTGCAAGCCAGGTGGCGGTCGTCCTTGAAAATGCGCGTCTTTTCAAAGAAACGCAAACGCAAGCCATCACCGATGCTCTTACCGGCGTGTACAACCGCCGCGGACTTCACCAACTTGGAGATTTTGAACTTCGCCGTGCCCGCCGCATCAACCGTTCCTTTTGCATCATGATCTTCGATATTGACCACTTCAAACGGATCAACGATCACTATGGACATAAGGCAGGTGACCAGGTTCTACAAAAGCTTGCAGAGCAATGCCAGAAAACCTCGCGCACAGTAGACCTTATCAGCAGGTATGGCGGCGAAGAATTTGTCATTCTTCTGCCAGAGACAAATCTCGAATCAGCATGTCGGGTCGCCGAGCGGCTGCGCCAATCCATTATGAATGAACCTTTCCCAACCGATGCCGGCGCATTGCGCATCACCATCAGCATTGGCGTTGCAGAAGCAAGAGAAATAGACACACTGCACACACTTATTGAGCGTGCAGATGTTGCGCTTTATAAAGCCAAAGAAACTGGCCGCAATCGAGTAGTATTTGACGAACTGTTTTAGTAATTCAGCCAGATTTGATACAAACCCAGCCTGCCATTTTCCCCATCGGATAAAAAGCTCTCGCTCAGACTCATTTCGGCCTGATTGCACTGCCCAAGCAGTTCCTCCGCTGAAAATTGATGCGCGTACCGCAGCCCCTCTCCCCCGCTGCGCCAATCCAGCAAATAATCCCCTTCGTCCACATCCTCATCCGCAAGACCGACCCGGCTCCACGGCTGAATTCTGGCTTTCAATTTCTCGCTGTTCAAGAACTGCCAATTAGACAGGATGAACCGTCCCCCAGGCTTCAACAATTTCTTCACCGTCTGCAAAATATCCAAGCGAATTTCAGCAGAAGGGATGTGATGCATCGTTGCAAACATGGTGACAACAGACCATGGACCATTGACCGCCAAAAGCTGATCGCTATACGCTGAAAGCTTCGTCAGGTCAGCTTCCCGAAACTCCACCCCCAGTGTAGATTCTGCATTTCGAAGCAGAGGCAGGCTAAAGTCCACGCCGAGAAGCGGGGCTTGGTGACCACGCCGAACCAACTCGTGAAGAAAATGTCCGTTGCCGCATCCCAGATCCAAAACGGAATCATCCACAGAAATAGTTTCAAGAATTTTATTCACCCCGGGCTGCAAACGCTGGCGGGTGGCAGAAAAAGAATCGCCGAAGCGGTTATAAAACTCTCGGTTGATTTCGAGCAGATGTTGGGCTGTGGCAAAATTCATAGCGGCATTATAACGGTATAATCTCAGCATGTTATCGGTACAAGAGATCGAGAGACTTTCAGACGAGTTTGAGACGAAGACCCCGCAAGAGATCATCCAGTGGGCGGTGAAAACATACTGGCCTGAGATTGCCATGAGTTCGTCTTTTCAAACCCAATCCATGCCGCTGCTGCACATGGCAACCCGCATTAAGCATGATCTTCCCGTTTTCTTTTTAGATACGGGCTATCACTTTTGGGAGACGGCAACCTTCCGCGAGAAGATCGCCTCCGAGTGGAAGATCAATGTGATCGACCTGTACCGTGATTCACGCTGGGATGTGTTTGCACACCAAAACATCCGCAACCTGCCAGTGGATGACCCAAACCTGTGTTGTTATTTGCACAAAGTTCAACCCATGCAAAAAGCATTGAAAGATGTGAAAGCATGGATCAGCGGCATCCGTCGTGATCAGACCTCGGTACGCGCAAATGCGAAAATACTGGAATTGCAGGAAGATGGTTTGTTGAAAGTTAATCCGCTGTTGAATTGGAAAAAAGCAGATGTTCAAAGCTACATGGAAGAATACCACCTGCCGGTGCATCCGCTGTACGAAAAAGGATATAAAAGCGTGGGCTGTGCTCCCTGCACCATTGCCATCGGCGTGAATGACGATGAACGCGCAGGCCGCTGGGCTGGCAAAGGCAAGGTAGAATGCGGTTTACACACCACCATGTTTAGCAAAAAAGATATTGCCGATGTGCAGAGTGAATTTTATTTGGATATAACAGCGAGTAGCGGTTAGCTTTTAGCGATTAGCTAACCGCCAACAACTAACAGCTAAAAAAACTATGGATTTTTCTGAAAAACGACAACACTGGAAAAAGATAAACACCCTCACGCCACAAAAGCTGGAGCTGGCTCATCACGTGTTGGATGAGATCCGCGAGGGCAGCGATGTGATGAAAGCGTTACGCAGCCATCCCTTGGATGATGGGTATCTCACAAAAGCCGCGTTGGTTGCCGCCTACAACCAAATGGTGGAAGCTGGCACGATTCAACCAGATAGAATTCTGCTCGAACGCATCCGCATGAAACCCATGCGCACTCTTTCAGGCGTAACCACTGTGACGGTGTTGACCAAGCCATATCCCTGCCCGGGCAAATGCATCTTCTGCCCCACCGATGTACGCATGCCCAAAAGCTACCTGCCCGATGAACCCGGCGCCATGCGTGCGCTCGAACATCAATTTGACCCGTACGAGCAAGTCCATAACCGTTTGCGCGCGTTGACCAATCTTGGGCATCCCACAGACAAGATCGAATTGCTCATTCTCGGCGGCACATGGTCTTCGTATCGGCGTGATTATCAAGAGTGGTTCGTTGCCCGCTGTTTTGACGCAATGAATGATTCCCACCACGGAGAACACCGAGAACACGGAGTCTCTCAAAAAGAACCTTCTGTGGGTTCTGTGTCGCCTGCGATAAATCTTTCCAGCCTTCATTCCATCAACGAAACCGCTCTGCACCGCAACGTGGGACTGGTCAT
>CAZHOX010000113.1:7019-10053 GCA_964534345.1 uncultured Anaerolinea sp. | reverse complement strand
TGCTCAGGTCGATCAACAGGTTACGCGAGCCTTCGTCAAACGCCTGCTGCGCGTTATTGATCACATCTGTGTAAGAAGATGCATCGATATTGCCGGTCAACTGCATCACTGTCACTGGAACATTGCCTTGCTGTGTAAAAAAAGAAATTTGCATTTTGGTTCTCCTGTGGCGGGCTGGGGCGTTTTACCTGAAATTGAATTCCTCAAAATGGATGTTCTCAACAGGAACCCCGGCCTCGATAAACTTTTTTTCAAAGGCCTGCACCATCGGCAGCGGCCCGCACATATAGACGTGATGTCCGCGAATATCGCCGCCCGCGTTCTTCGCGATCTCATCCACGGTCAAGGAGCCATGCACAGACGAGAAGCGGATATATGGTTTTAGGCGCGGATATTTCTTTACGATCCCTTCGATCTCATCCACAAATACAGTTTCTTCCTTGTGACGCACTGTGTAATAAAAATCCACATGATGGGTCAGATCATCTTTGAGGTCGCGTAAAAATGAGAGGAAAGGTGTTACACCAATCCCGCCTGCCACCCAGATCTGTTTTTCCCCGCCCGTCTTGTAATTGAACATGCCATAGGCTCCCTCCACAATGGCAGAGGTTCCCGCCTTCAAATTCGAAAATAAGTGACGGGTGAAATCGCCGCTGGCCTTGATCGTCAGCCGCAGCACATCATCTGAAGGCGCGCTGGAAATCGTGAACGGATGCGATTCATCCAATCCCTTTTCTCCTTCAAACTTGACAAAAAGAAATTGCCCCGCATGGGCATGTTTGATCGGTTCTTTCTTTGCTCGCAGCACAACTTCCGTTGTGGAGTTATTGGGGCGATTCACTGCTTCTACAGTGTACGGCACATATTTTTTGAAGAAGCGGCCAAAAACTTCAGCATACAAATAAGAGCCAATGCCGAGAAATACAAAGATCTGATTCCAATTGATGGCTATCTTTGTGGTGGGTGCAGCCACCGTAATGGAATGCACATATCCAAGTATAAAAAACAAGCCAATATAACGATGAAGTTTCTTCCAGCCTTCGTAGCTGCTGCCGGTCAATTTGCTTAAAAATGGAATGCGCGGCGCAAGCGTGGGAAGCACAATGGCAATGATCCCCAAAAAGGCAACCATCGCTAAATAGTTTCCCAAGTGCAAATTCAGAAACGAGATCGGGACGATCAACAAATGCACGAACATGAGCAGGAACGCGCTGGTGGAAGTATGACGATGCGTCATGTACATCTTGTCCAACCCGCCAAAATAAGGTTCCGCCCATTTTGGCCGCGTGGATAAAAATAACGAAAAAGACATCAACACGATCACAGTTGAGCCAACAGTCATGCCCGCATAATACCGCGCATAATTCTCCACGCCATCTTTAGCCGGAGGAAATACAAGCCAAACCGCGACCGTCAGCACAACAAGAATAATAAAGATCAGGTTTCCCAGTTTTTGTTTCATTGATAAACCTCGCCAATAAAAATTAAGAGCGACGCAGTTCAACTGCATCGCTCTTGAAAACACTACATCATTAAAAAGAATCGATCGCCTTTTGCCTGTCTGTAAAAATCTCAAAGAACTCAGTAAAGCCAACCATATCCAAAACACTGACAACTTGCGGATGCGGATTCAAAAGTTTGAGATTCTTTTGCAGTCCGCCGTCACGCGTGCGATCCATCGACTTTAGTGTTGACCAACCCTGTTCGGGGTCAGGCGTTTTTTCACCACGCAAAAGCATCGAGATCGTATGCAACGAAACCAACCCGGCGCTGGAAATATAGGTTAGTTCACCCATATCCAACAAAATATTTTTCGTCCCATCACCGATCACTTCCTGCGCCTTCATGATCAAATCCTGATACGACTGACCATCCAACTGACCCGCAAGCTGAAGAATAACTACATTCCCCTGTTCCTTCGAAACAGAAATATTCATGGGTACTCCTCCTCAAGAGTGATGCTTAATTATAAACCCGCTTTCCGCTCCAACCGCGCAAGGCGATGGTCGATCTCATCCAGCCAATGCTTGCGGATGTAAGCTGGCAAGTCTGCTTTTTCAACTTCAGCCCGCGCCCGCTTCGCCCATTTAATGGATGTCTTCGCATCACGCATTTTATGTTCGTAATGTTTTGCCAGCTCAATATAAGCATAGATATGACCTTTCGCCGCAGCTGCCTCCCACAAGCGCAAAGCCTGATCCATATCTCCGCGCTTCTTTTGCAGGATGGAAAGACGCTTCACTGCCACGCCGAAATCTGATTCTTCCAACCCAAGCTCTAGTCCACGCTCGAACAGACGGGCGGCTTCATCCCAGTGGCCGAGGTCTTCGAATAATTTACCAAGCGCAATGAAATCAAGCCCATGCTCCACAGTTCCATTGTATGGGTCTGTCAGCAATTCACTCACATGGCCAAGCAAAGCCGCCATTGCAACTATATCCATAGCATTGTGGTAAAACACCCCGCCCAACGGACGCGCATCTCCTGTGCGGAGGTAATCAAAATACAGCCACGGAATTTCATACCCTGGCACTTCATCTGATGCGCGGGTAAAACCGAGAACATGCTCTTCAAGATATTTCAATGCACGTGAGGGAAGTCTATCGCGCCATAATCTTCTCGCCAGCGGAAGAAGGTCAAGGTGGGCATAGCCTTTGAATGGCACCGGAATGCGGTGCAGTGAATAACGAGTGACAAGTAAAGGCGCATCAAATGACTTGCCGTTGAACGTAACCAATCCTTCACACGGTGCGAGAAAATTGATCAATGCTTCAAGCATGGCAGGTTCTTCCGATGGGTCGCGCAAAAAGAATTGCCGCAGAACAAACTTACCGTCTACAAAGCGGGCCACACCCACAAGAAAAGCATAAGTTCCCGTCCCGCCAGATAACCCTGAGGTCTCTGTATCCAGAAACGCAAATTTGTGAATGGGCAATTCCGCAATGCGCGGGTCATTTGCCCATTGTGAAATAAATGCAAGTGGAAAATTTGAGTAAGGGGAAATATCCCCATGCTGATAATCTTCGCCAAAGAC
>CAZHOX010000113.1:0-6919 GCA_964534345.1 uncultured Anaerolinea sp. | reverse complement strand
GTCTTCACGCCAAGTGATTTCAGTTTATCTGAAAGGGAGGACATGCAATCTATTTTATCCCCAATTATGGCATGTTGTTTTAAATAAAAAGTTCCTAAAAGTTTCAAGAAGAAACTTTTAGGAACCGGATCCACAATGAGTTATTCCAAACCGTTGGCGTCTTTGTCGCTGACCGGTTTTGCTGTGATGAAGAGTCTGCCCCAGCTAAGGTTGCCTTCATTTTCAATGCAGGTTTGCAAAGTAAGGTGGTAGTCGCCGCGATAGATTTTATTGAAGAGATCAAGGGCGCTGAGGGTGGTATCTGAGGAAAGGTCTTTGAAATGGCTGTATGGACTGAGGGGGTCGGTGGCCTTGTACTGTTGCGTACCTTCCACTACGAAGCCCTGGGTGTGTCCGTCGCCGTAGATGAGGATGATGGTGTCGCCTGCTTTCAACTGCGAAAAAGTTGCACCTGCGAGAGTATTATGAGCAAGCAGGCCAAGGTTGCCAACTTCGGAGGCCATGCTGAACTGCGTAACTTCGCCGTCATTTTGAGAGACATAACCTGGGTAGCCATAAGGTTGTTGGATGATCGGGAAAGCGAAGAGGCCTTCTACATAAATGCCACGCAACATGTTGGCGCTGCCGTCTTTGACGCTGTCAATAAATGAGGGAAGGCTGGGGACTGGGCTTGCTGATCCCTTTGCGAATGCCTGAGTGGGAAGGGCAAGAGCACATGCAAGGACAAGCAAAAGTGCTGCTGAAAATATTTGATTTTTGGGGTGTGTAACTTGAATTCTGGATGCCATGAAAAACTCCTTCATTTGGAGCATCCAGATTCTTTTGCGTGTTTTAGTGAGGGCGTGGGGCGCGGAAACGTGGAAGCTCGTCTTCGGTGACCTGGCGATCATGGCCGCGCGTGCGCGACTGTAGACCCATGGTTTTGCGTCGCCGTCTTTCGACGGGTTTGCCGTTATCGAACGAACTACTTTTAAGGTTCAAAACAAAACGGACCTGGTGGTGGGGCCAGGTCCGTGGGAGATCAATTATGTGGTCTTCGGCGGCCTGGCGATCATGGTTGTTTTCACAACTTTAGACCCTTGGCTTTGCGTCGCCGTCTTTCGACGGGTTTGCTATTTTCGGTTTTGTTATGGGCGTAGTGTAGCACAGAGTCCAGACTTTGTGCTTTTCATTTTCGTAATGAGGATTTATACTCGCGCCCATGCAAAATGCAGTTATTGAAACAAACAATATAAAGCTACATGTACTGACCGACGGATCCGAAACTGGGCCGTCGGTCGTTTTGTTGCACGGGTTCCCCGAATTTCATTATGGGTGGCGCAAGCAGATTCCGGCACTGGTAAATGCCGGGTTTCGAGTCATTGTGCCTGACCAACGCGGGTACAACCTTTCGGATAAGCCAAAAGGAATCTCTGCCTACGATGTCGATATTCTTGCAAAAGATATTATCGGTTTATTGGATCATTTCGGAATCGAAAAGACTTTTCTGGTTGGGCATGATTGGGGCGCTGTTGTGGCATGGACACTGGCTTTGAACCACCCTGAACGATTCAAAAAACTTGCCATCTTAAATGTGCCGCACCCCGATGTAATGACGCGCTTCATTCTTGAAAATGCAGAACAACGGAAAAGGTCATGGTATGTGTTCTTCTTTCAGATTCCCTTCTTCGTTGAATGGGTTCTGCGCAGGAATAACTTCCGCAACATGGCGCGGATGTTGGTTG
Organism: uncultured Anaerolinea sp.; assembly: GCA_964534345.1. Taxonomy (GTDB): domain Bacteria; phylum Chloroflexota; class Anaerolineae; order Anaerolineales; family Villigracilaceae; genus Villigracilis. The sequence continues at coordinate 5,195 of CAZHOX010000113.1, read as the reverse complement.
GCTCCGGACGAAAGAGCACATTCTCCGCTGATGATTTGTTGGAATACAAAAAAGCATGGTCGCAGACAGGCGCATTAACGGGAATGGTGAACTGGTATCGTGCGGTCTTTTGGCGCAGTCTTAAGTATGCGTTCCAACAAAATAAAATTCCTATGCGACAGGTGCAAGTGCCAACATTGATGTTGTGGGGCAAGCGGGATGTGGCACTTAGCCATGAGATGGTAAACCCATCCATTGCACTGTGCGATCAAGGTGAGGCTGTGTTATTCGAGAAAGCCACACATTGGGTGCAACATGATGAAGCAGATGAAGTAAATAGACGATTGATCCAGTTTTTTAGCTAATGCATGAGCGCATTGCCGAATTAAATCCCTTGAGGTAATTTATGCCAATTCTTGCTCTTATCCTTCTTTTTATTTCCGCATCCATGCACGCGTTATGGAATTTTCTGCTAAAAAGTGCGGACGAAAAATATATTGCCATGGGCTGGCAGGTGATCTTGAGCGGGATTTTCTCGACAGTTCTTATTTTCTTTACAGGATTACCGCCAAAAGAAATGTGGGGCTTTGCTGTCATTAGCATGATTTTAGAAGCAGTCTATTTCATTCTGCTCTGTATCGCTTATAGCGACCATGATTTTTCGCTGGTATATCCAATCGCACGCGGTGCGGCTCCCGCTCTGCTGGTGATGTGGACAGCCATCTTTTTACACGAGCAGTTGACAACTGGCGGGTATATTGGCCTTGCAATGATCACAGGCGGTATGGTGGTAATTGGGGCAACAACTCTCTTGAATAACAAAAGCGAAAAACCTCACCTGCGTGGAATTTTGACCGCCTTGTCTGTGGCGTTGATCATTTCGATCTACACCTTCATTGATGGAACTGCTGTAAAGAGCGGTCCTGCGCTGCCGTATGGGTTATCCATGTTCGTGATGGTGCCATTCGTGACCACACCCTATCTTGTACGTACGTATGGCTGGAGTCATTTTGCAGACATGTGGAAGAAGAAACGTGGGTATTTATTGCTTGGCGGCATGCTGGGGCTTGTGGCTTATATGCTGGCATTGTTTGCATACACCTTTGCTCCTCTCAGCTATTCTGGGGCGATCCGAGAGGTGAGCGCTGTGATCGGGGCGTTTCTTGGGTGGAGATTTTTGAAAGAAGAAATGGGCGGTGTGCGCGTGATTGGGTCTGCGATCGTGTTTGCTGGGGTGATGGTGATTGCGGTATTTGGGTAAAGACTTTTTAAACCACAGATCAACACAGATAAAAAGGATTAGGCTTTTGTTTCAAAATCTGTGTTCACATCGCACTGGGCAAGTGCGGTGTGGAAATTTAAATGGAGCGATATGGCAGAGCAGATTTTTCCAGAACCAACGGTGGGAGTTTTTATTTTCAACAAGGCAGGTGAGATGCTGCTTTTGAAAAGCCACAAGTGGCCGGACAAATATGTTGTACCAGGCGGGCATGTGGAGTTGGGAGAGCGGCTTGAGGAGGCTGCCATCCGTGAGGCGAAGGAAGAGACAGGGTTGGATATTTATGACCTGCGTTTCATTAATTTTCAACAGTTCATTTACGACCCCTCATTTTGGAAGAGAAGGCATTTCATCTTTTTTGATTATGCCTGCCGAACGGACTCTTTATCAGTGAAGTTAAATGATGAAGCGGAGGAGCATGTTTGGGTTAAGCCTGAGGCGGCTCTTCATCTGCCCTTGGATTCCTATACGCGGACATCCGTCGAAAAGATCATTATAGGAAATATGTCATAGCTTGCACTCCATTTACAGTTACTTTAAGCGGTTGCATCTGCATTCAAAAGTGAGTAAGATTGTGTTGCCATGATACGAAGTCTTTCTGGCGGTTTTCTTTCTTTTGTCAGTTAAAGCCTGATGGGTACCAGTGTACCTGTCAGGCTTTTTTCATCTTAAATCCAAGGAGAACAAATGCAGACACCGTGGGAGTATCGGTATGCACACCGTATGAAGAAAATGGGAAGTTCCGTGATTCGGGAGCTTTTGAAGTTCACGGAACAGCCTGATATTATTTCGTTCGCGGGCGGGCTGCCTGCGCCTGAGGTCTTTCCTGTTGCGGAGTTTCAAAATGCCTGCAATCAGGTATTAACCGAACAGGGCGCTCACGCGTTACAGTACAGCACCACTGAGGGATACAAGCCATTGCGCGAAATGATCTCGCGCCATACTGCACGGTACAGTGTGCCGATCACTGCGGAAAATATTTTGATCACTTCAGGGTCGCAGCAGGCATTGGATTTTCTTGGAAGGCTTTTTATTAATCGCGGCGATTACATTGTTGTGGAATCACCGACCTATTTGGGGGCGTTGCAGGCATGGAATGCGTATGGAGCGCAGTATATTTCTGTGCCTTCGGATGAGCACGGCATGATCGTGGATAAGCTGGAAGAAGCGCTTCGGATCGGACCGAAATTCATTTACATCCTGCCGAACTTCCAGAACCCTTCCGGTTCGACCCTTAGCCTTGAGCGCCGCAAGAGGCTTATCCTTTTGGCAGATCAGTACGGTGTTCCGATCGTGGAAGATGACCCATACGGTCAATTACGCTATGATGGAGAGCATCTTCCTTCTGTTGTGTATCTGGACGATCACTTCCGCAATGATGGAAACATTGAATATAGCGGCAATGTAATTTACCTTAGCACCTTCTCAAAATTACTTGCACCAGGGTTACGGTTGGCATGGGTGGTCGCCCCTCCAGAAGTCATTCGCAAACTGGTGATGACAAAGCAAGCTGCGGATCTGCATACCTCCTCATTCAATCAGCATGTTGCATACGAAGTGGCAAAAGGCGGATTTTTGGATGAGCACGTCAAAACGATTCGCGCAACCTATAAAGAACGCCGTGATGTGATGCTGGAAATGATGGAAGAAATGTTCCCCTCTGAAGTTAGCTGGACGAAGCCGCAAGGCGGTATGTTCCTGTGGGGTGTGCTTCCAGAAAATGTAGATGCAGCCGAAGTGTTGAAAGTTGCCATTGACCGAAAGGTGGCATTCGTTCCGGGCGCGGCCTTCCACCCGAACGGCGGCGGGGCCAATACCATGCGGCTCAATTTCTCCTTCTCTTCGCCAGATGTCATCCGCGAAGGCATCACACGGCTTGGAACGACCTTGAAGGAAATTGTCAGCAAGAACGGACATAAATAAGAGTATCAAACCCGTTTTGCAACGAACGGCCATCCTCGAAGTTAAAACTTCGAGGATGGTTTTATTTTCAAAACTGTGAAGTAATTCTTTTGTGTTCAATGTTATCAATACTAAATGGACTCAATAAAACTCAATTACGACAAAATCGCATCGGACTACAACCAGCGTTATCCAGCAACCCAGCAATGGGAGCGGGGACAGGCACTTCTCGAACTTGCAACAGGTCTCAAAGCGAAAACCATTTTGGAAGTGGGCAGCGGCACAGGCTATTGGCTGAATCTGCTTCATCAAGTAACCACAGGCTTGTACGGTCTGGATTATTCAATGGGAATGATCCAACAAGCAAAGCGGCAGCCTGCGGAATTGGCTCTTGCCCGCGGCACAGGGACTCACCTGCCGTTTCAAAGCGGGACCTTTGACCTGGTCTACTGCGTGGACGCGATCCACCACTTTGGCAATCACCGCGCATTCATCCGAGAAGCATTCCGTTTGCTGAAACCAAACGGCGCTCTGGCGATCATTGGGCATGATCCTCATTCTGTAGATCCTTCAAGCTGGTACATCTACAACTATTTTGACACGGTCTATCACACCGACCTGCTTCGTTACCCGGCGGGCACATCCATAGTAGAGTGGATGGAGCAGGATGGCTTCAGGAGTATTTCATCCGAAACTGTGGAGCGGATTCAAAACATCCATGTTGGTGATGCCGTTTTGAAAGACCCTTTCATCAAACACAATGCAACGTCACAGCTTGCACTTCTTAGCGAGGATATGTATCAGATGGGGCTGCGACGAATTCATGAGGCGCTGGCTGAGGCGCAGAAAAAGAGCGAGCGGGTTGTCTTCCGCTCTGAAATCAATGTAAAAATGTTCCTGGGGTATAAAAAGTAAAATCATAATAAAAATGCCTGATCGTAAAGGTCAGGCATTTTTATTATGGCGTGCTATACTGGCTGAAAATATCCAACCTCTGAGGGCCAAATTATGAAAAAAATTCTAATCGCAGTTGTCATTATCATACTTATCTCTGCCTGTGGAACACCAGGCACAGCAACACCCTCGAATGAACTCCCGCCGCCTGACGCCAACAATCTATCCAGCGAACAGGCTACACCAGCCTGCATTTCCTCAGAACCAACCGACGCAGATATTGACCGCGCACTTACCTACACAAAGGAAATGTTCAACGGACCGGAATGGGAGCGAAGTTACACCGTCGGCGGTGGACGTGTATCCGTAACATGGGTCAACACTATCGATGCCGCAATTGCCTATTCCGAAGCATTGATCTTTCCCTGTTCCTATGAAGAGCCCGATCTCAACAATTTTTTCAATGTCGATAATTGGAGTGTCATATTTGGGAATTATGAAAGTTACCAATTGATTGCGGAATGCAGAACAGATAATGGCCTGCGGCTCTATCAATTCAGCGCTGTTGAAGAAGGGTACGATTATTCTATTAACTATTGGGTGGAGAATGACACGGAAACACGAGTGATGGTTGTGATGATCGTCTTCCCGGCCGAGTCAACTGTGGTGATGGATGAATACTCCAACAACCTCTTCCCAAAACTTACAAGCTGTCAATAAAAAATCTTGATGCCGCACATTTGACAATGGACCACAGACGGCAGATCACAGTCAGTGGTCCATTGTCTGTGGTCTTTTCAAAATAAAGGATTTCTCCCATGCCCTCCCGCTACGACATTCTCTTTCAACCCATCCAGATCGGGCCCGTCACTGCACCAAATCGTTTTTATCAAGTGCCGCATTGCAATGGATTCGGCTGGCGTATGCCCAAGGGACTCGCCGCCATGCGCGGCATGAAAGCCGAGGGCGGCTGGGGCGTGGTCTGCACCGAAGAGACGGAGATCCACCACACCAGCGACCTCTCTCCATTTTTTGAGGGACACATCTGGAGCGACGATGATATCCCCTCGCTGCAACTGATGACCGAAGCCGTACACAAGCACGGCTCACTCGCAGGCATCGAACTCTCCTACAACGGACG
>CAZHOX010000112.1:2274-10261 GCA_964534345.1 uncultured Anaerolinea sp. | reverse complement strand
GTTGTGGTCAGGCGTTGTCCCATAAAAATAAAGGCGAATAGCATGGTGAAGACTGCCCACAGATTCATCGTTGCGGCAATGATCGATACATTGCCTTTCTCAAATCCTTTGAAGAAGAACAAATAACCGGCAGAATAGACAATAGCTGCCACAGGCGACAAAATGATCGCGAGGATGGAAATATGGAATTCTGTTTTGAAGGCAAAGGCAAGCAGAAGGATGGAACCCAAGCCAGCCAACTGTGACCAAAACAAAGATTTGAAAGACCCGATCTGCTTTGAAAAAACGCCGCCCAAAAAATCATAAATTCCCCAGCCAACCATGCCGCCGATACCCAACAAAATACTGATGATGGTTGAACTCATATCCCTTTGTACCCTAACTGAAGCATCTTAACCTGCCTGAAAATTTCCTTGGCGCAGCAATTTTTTATTTGTAAGACTTGTATTGACCCATCGCCTCATTTGCAAACGGTCTGTTGCTTGCACGATACATGTCAGCCATCTTGTCCATATCCAAAGCGACGCGGAGAAATTCCAGTTGTGTGACTGACTTTTCGATGGTTAGTAGCGCATATTCTGCCCAAGGGTCGAGTAGGTTTTGTTCACCGGTCTGTTCGTGATTGTATGCCACACCGACACTGCCCGGGTTGAAATAAAAATTCTGGCTATCCCGCAGGCGGCGGGTGTATTGCAAGTGGACATGCCCGCCGGTGAGAATATGCTTTGCATATGGTTTGAGAGCTTCCTGGAATTCATCTTCAGAAGTGGAAGGCAGTAGGACCTGGTCGAACGATGTAGGGGAGCCATGAAAGGCAAGCAGGCTTCTGTCATTTCCAAGGTTGACGGTCACTGTAGGTTGAAACGATGCAATGAAGGCTTGGTCGTCTTTATTTAGTTCACTCAAAGACCACTCGCGGACAGTACTCAGTTTCTTGCGGCGTTCTTCCGAGATCGATTCCGCGTCGGTCTCGACCCCGGTTAGCAGCCATGCATCAGAATTTCCCATTACGATGGGGCAATTCATCTCTTGCAAAAGTTGAACGGTCTCATGGGGTTGAGGTCCGCCCTGGATCATGTCACCATTGCAAACGATCTGATCGAACCCTTTCCTTTTTGCATCTGCCAAGACAGTTTCGAGCGCCAGACAATTTCCATGCACATCGGATAAGACAAGGATTCTCATTGTATGTCCTTTATAGATACCAAAATTTTGAAGCCAACCCAGCTTGTTTGAAAATCTCCGCAACTTGTTCCATGCTGCGTCCATGATAATCCAGTGACATGCGATTACCGTACCAAAGTTTGGAAAGCTCCCACACTTGTTGCAGGGATAATATCTCTCCGCGCTCAAGGTTGTGCCGCTTGCACCACTTGTCTACCCATTCTTCCGACCGGAAGAGCAGCATGGTCGCTCAGGTGAAGATGAGGTCATCGTACCAGCGTGAGAAAGGCAGAGGAAAGTGGACGAGTAGATCGCCGTTTGTCACCTTGCCATCTTTTACTTCCAAATGAATGGGTTTGTTGCTTTCTGTGAAGACCGCGTCAATGACTGCATCACAATGCAGCGCGGCGGGGATGCCGAGCATGTCCCAAGCGCAGTTGGCAAAATAAGTCTTGCCATTGGCGTGGACTTTGAAATCGGTAGGGATTCCCGAAAACGGATTCGCCATGCGGATAGCCACTTTATCCAAATCGAGGAACAAAGCATGGCGGTTATGAAGTTCTTTATAAAGTTCACTGGCTTCTTCTGTGCTGATGTTAAAGTGCGCTGCTGTCTCATCCACACTTGGTGGGCGAGTGGTTTCGGCAAAGTGGGCATAAACAAAAGCGCGAATTTGCCAGAGGAGGGAATCGTCTTTCATCTTTCTTCTTTCCACTCACCACTTTCTATTTGCCCAACACCGCTTCGATGATCCCAACATATCCGCGAGCTGTCTTCGCAAGCTCATCAAGACTGAGTTGTTCATCCACCACGTGTGCATCTCCTTCGGCGCCGGGACCAAAGCCAATGGTCGGCACGCCTGCGGCGCCCATGCTGTAGGCGGCGTTGGTGCAAAAGCGGTAGGCACCCAGCTTCGGTTTAAGCCCAGAGGCGCGGAGTCCTTTCAATGCCAGTTGGACGAATTCATTCTCTTCATCCAATTCCCAGGCGGGGAAGAATTTTTCCGCGTGCAGGGTTTCGCCGGTGTAGGTGAGGTGGTCGCTGCTGGCGATCTTGGCTGTGAAGTTCACATCCTTCAACGCGGGCAGAGATGTGATCTCATTCAACACACCTTGCGGAGTTTCGCCGGGCAGCAGGCGGCGGTCGTATGTTACTTTGCAGCGAGAGGGGATGACGGAGTAGCCTGGGTATGGCTCCGAGATGATGTCTGTCAGCGCGAGGATGGCGGGACCCATCAATGGATGTTCGCCCAGTTTCAGCGTTTCAATTTCAGCGATGACCTTCGTCATCAAATGCACGGCGTTGATGCCCAGCTGTGGGGAGGAGGAATGTGCGGGCTTGCCAATGGCTTCAAGGTGAATTTCGGCACGCCCGCGCCCGCCGCGCGCGAGGTTGAGTTGAGTCGCTTCGCCGATGACAACAAAATCCGGCTTGACCTCATCCATCACGGCTTTGAGCGCGCCACCTTCGTATACTTCTTCGAGCACAGAAGCGGAGATGACAACCGTCCCATGCAGTTTGCTTTTGTCCACGCTTGCGGCAGCGTGGATCATTGCGGCGAGCGAGCCTTTCATGTCCATCACGCCGCGACCGTACATGTGAGTGTCGGTGACTTCTGCGCCAAAGGGGGCGCGGGACCAGACTGATCCGGGAGCGATTCCCACCGTATCCGTGTGTGCATCAAAAAGCAGAGTCTTCCCCGGATGCGCCCCTCGTATCATTCCCACGACGGAGCCGTATCTGTCCACCCAAACATGATCAAAGCTGAGAGCCTTCATCTCGTCCATGACGAGCTTGCTAACAGCGCCTTCTTCGCCAGACAAACTCTGCTGGCGGACGATCTTCTGGGTTAATTCAATGAGCGCTTCAATATCCATTGGATACTTTCTACTTTCTACTTTCCAATGATTTCAATATTTCTTCCGCCCTATCAATTCTCACGACTTTTTCCGCCACCATTTGCGCAGCGACTTTCTCGATCAACTCGCCAGAAGCGCCTGCCGCGATGGCGACTTGTCTTGCGTGTAGCGACATGTGCCCGCGTTGGATGCCTTCGGTGGCGAGAGCGCGGAGGGCGGCCATATTTTGAGCAAGACCTACCGAGACGATGATCTGTGCAAGTTCGTTGGCGGTCTTCACGCCCATCAATTTGACAGCCGCTTGCGCCGCCGGGTGGACCTTGGTCGCGCCGCCGACAATGCCAACTGCCATTGGCATTTCCAGTGTGCCGACGAGGTTGCCTTCGCTGTCTTTTCCCCAAGTGGAGAGGGACGTGTATTTGCCAGAGCGTGCGGCGTAGGCATGTGCGCCGGCTTCGATGGCGCGCCAGTCGTTGCCAGTAGCGAGGACAACCGCGTCCACGCCGTTCATGATGCCTTTGTTGTGGGTGGCGGCGCGGTACGGGTCGGAGGCGGCGAAGGCATAGGCGGCGATAATCCCATCACGGACGGCTTCGCCGTTGAATTCATCGGCGGTCATGGTCAATTCATTCACAGGGATGGTGGCGCGCACACGGGCGATTCTACGGTCTGCCAAGTTGGAAAGAATTTTCAGGTGAATTTTCCCGCCTGTGATGGCTTCGATCTGCGGGGCAAGTTTTTCGCAAGCGGTGTTGACGGCGTTTGCGCCCATCGCATCGCGCACATCATAAATGAGATGAATGACGATGAAAGCGCCGATGGGGGAGTCGTCGATCACGCGGACTTCGAGGTCTCGTGCGCCGCCGCCGAATTTCTTGAGGATGGGGTCAATCTCGTCGGCGATGGCGAGCAGTTCGGCTTTGTGCTCGTAGATTTTCATCTTGGCTTCTTCCACGTTGACGAGGTTGATGAGCTGCATCTGGCCGATCATCAATGGGTCGGTGGTGGTGGCATGGAATCCGCCGCCCGCCCGGACGAGTTTTGCCATGAAGGATGCGCCTGCCACAACAGACGGCTCTTCCACAACGAATGGCACGAGAACATCGCGTCCATTCACCATGAAGTTGAGCCCAATGCCGAGGGGCAGGGAATGCATGCCGACCACGTTTTCGATCATGTGGTCGGCTGATTCAGCGGAGAGTCCGCCCGTAGTCCACGGGGCAAGCTCGAGCGGGGAAAGATGCGAAGCGTCCGCAAGTTTGGCGCGGCGTTCTTCGATGGTCAGGTTGTAAAATCCGGAGATGCGTGAAGTTGTCATGTTGGTTTTTCCAAGTATAGGTTGGCTTTCTTTCAAATTCTATCAAAAAGCAATGAATTGATTATAATGGTTGCGAGGTGTCTTTTCATGTTATTAACCCGCGAACAACTGCAGGATCGATTATTTGCGCTTCACCGCGCCAGCCTGGAATTGGTGAAGGATGTTTCGCTTGAGACTTTGCTCGAGCGCATTGCATCCACGGCTTGCGAGCAATCGGATGCTCGTTATGCTGCGTTGGGGGTTTTGGATGATGATGGCAAGCTAAAACAATTTGTTTCTGTCGGAATGACAGACAACCAGATAAAAAGAATTGCACACCCGCCGGTTGGCAGGGGACTCATTGGCGAATTAATGGATACGGAAAACCCAATTCGTATGCCGGTGCTTCAGGAGCATCCACGTTCGGTGGGCTTTCCTGAACATCACCCGCACATGAGCTCGTTTTTGGGGGTGCCGATCCGCTCTGGGGATAAACAGCTCGGACAGATTTACCTTACTGAAAAAATTGATGATGAGGCGTTCACTTCTGATGATGAGATGATCATTCAGATGCTGGCTGCCTATGCGGCCACGGCCATCACAAATGCGCGTCTTTACGAGCAGATGAAGGAACGTGACCTCGCGCTGACTCGCCGCAACGTGGATATGTCTCTGCTGAATGGCATCGCCTCTACCTTAACCTCCAGCCTGGAACTCGACGAGATTCTTAACAAGACCCTCGGGCTTGTGATGAACTACATGAAGGTTGAAGCAGGGGAAATTTTCTTGTTAGAAGAAGACAAGAATACCTTGCGTATGGTCTTGCATCGCGGTCAGGCGGCTGAGGCTTTCTGGCGGCGTAACACCTTCAACGTGGGGTACGGGTACCCCGGAATGGTGGCAAAAAGCCGCCAACCCATGGTCAGTACTCAATTGGCAGGGGATTCAAGTTTCCTGCGTGATGCCGTCGTGGAAGCTGGATTTCAACAAATTGCTTGTATTCCTCTTCTCTCTGGTGAAAATCTCATGGGTGTGATGAGCGTTGCCACCCGTGGAACAGACCCTTTTGATGAAAGAAATATTCAAATGCTCACCGCCGTAGGCGCTTGGGCAGGTATTTCCATTGAAAACGCGCGTTTACATGCCAATGCACGCCGCTTGGCTGTGTTGGAGGAGCGTGACCGCATCGGCATGGACTTGCATGACGGCATCATTCAATCTATTTATGGAGTAGGTTTGGCTTTGGAAGGCGCAAAACTTACCATGGATGAAGATATAGAATCCGCCAAAGACCGTATTCACCATGCCATTGATGGATTAAATCAGGCAATTCGTGATATTCGCGCATATATTCTGGACTTGAGGCCGCGCCAGCTTGGCTCGGAAGGTTTGTTGAACGGTATTAAACGCCTCATTGCTGAGTATCGCGCCAACACATTTTCAGAAGTTCACTTCACCGGCCCAGATTCAGACCTCAAAGACCTTCCCCAGACCCAATCTCTCACCTTGTTTCATATTTGTCAGGAATCCTTGGCGAATGCCGCCAAACATGCCAAGGCGAAAAAAGTACAAGTTGCCATCTGGACTACCGATGACCGCGCCTTAATGGAGATCCGCGACGATGGTAAAGGCTTTGACCTTGATAGTATGCAGACTTCCATTGGCCATGGGCTGGCAAATATGCAGACTCGTGCTCACGCGGTAGGTGGCGATATCGATATATCCTCGGTCAGTGGAGAAGGCACAACCATTCTCGTGTGGGTTCCACGAGCAGTAAAAAAACAAACCACATGATTCGAGGATCTGCTCAAAATGAATCACAGGAACTCGAGTCTCGCTTGCAATGAATTAAAAAGGGTTTACTTCACGTTTCTTTAAGATAGATATGCCCTGTATGCCTCAAAAACGACTTTCACACCCATATATGGGGGGTGTGGATAACTTTTAGGTCGCTACTGGCTGAAACACTCGTTCTATAACATAACAATATCATTCACGAGTACGAAACGATTCTTTAAGATAGGCCAACCTTAAAAAAACACATCTTTTTAACTTAACGTAGGTTGAACGCCTGTTATCATTTGAAACTATCTGCTAGAATGGATGCACGCTGATATAAAGGATGTTTGCCACACACATCCGAACCCCGTAAGACTCTTTAAAACAAAATCATTAGAACCACTTACTAAGCCGCGATTCAGGCGGGCTAGTTCAATATTCGCAAAAACACACTTTTAAGGAATGCTTTATGAATGCAGAGCAGGCTTGGCAATCGGTACTCGCACAGCTTCAAATGGAAATGCCGCGCGCCTCTTTTGATACCTGGGTACGTGATACCCGCCCACTGGCGTATGACAACGGAATAATTACTGTTGGTGTTCGCAATGCGTATGCGCGAGACTGGCTTGAGAGCCGCCTTCAAACCAACGTCAGCAAATTGTTGATCGATATCCTCAACTCGAACGTAGCCGTGAAGTTCGTCGTCTCGCAAACTGACGAAAACGCTTCTACTACTGACCTCGAAGCTGCTGCCTCTTCCATTGAAATAACGCCACCCGAGCCAAAACCCCGCCATGTGACGTTAAATCCGCGCTACACCTTCGACACCTACGTGGTCGGCTCAGGTAACCGCCTCGCCCATGCGGCCTGTCAGGCTGTAGCCGAGAAACCCGCCCGTGCCTACAATCCGCTTTTCCTGTATGGCGGCGTGGGACTCGGCAAAACGCACTTATTACACGCCATTGGAAATGCCTGTCACGCTAGCGGGCTTAACGTCCTCTACGTTTCCTCCGAAGAATTCACGAATGACATGATCAATGCCATTCGCTCACACACCACACAGGCCTTCCGCGAGAAATATCGCTCGGCAGATGTCCTCCTCGTGGACGATATTCAGTTCATCGCTGGCAAAGAATCCACGCAAGAGGAATTCTTCCACACCTTCAACACCCTGCACGGACAAGATAAACAGATCATCGTTTCATCTGACCGCCCTCCCAAGTCTCTCAGCACATTGGAAGAACGCCTGCGCTCCCGCTTCGAGTGGGGGTTAACCGCCGACATTCAAGCTCCAGACTATGAAACCCGCATCGCTATTTTGCGTTCCAAAGCCGAGCGCACCGGCCGCCAGATTTCTGATGAAATTTTGGAAAGCATTGCCAAGCAGGTACAGTCCAACATCCGTGAATTGGAAGGCGCGCTAAATCGCATCATTGCCTTCGCTGATTTGAGCGGCTCCGCCCTCACCCCCAGCCTCGTGGAAGTTGCCCTCTCCGACCTCATGCCCACCCGAGGTGATTTGGAACCCGAGCAGGTGGTCACACGCGTCGCCAGCTACTACAAATTATCCACCGAAAAACTTTTAGGACGCGACCGCACCAAAGAAGTCGCCTTCCCTCGCCAGATCGCCATGTACCTCCTGCGCGAAGAAGCAAAAATCTCCTTCCCACAGATCGGCGAAGTTCTCGGTGGACGCGACCATTCCACTGTCATGTCAGCCATCGAAAAAATCAAAGAGCAAATTCGCCACGGTGACAGTCGCTTGGAAAAAGACATCGCTTCCATAAAACAACAGTTGTACAACCAAGCTGTACCCGCATAAAACAAAACAGGAAAAGAACCCCAAAACAGGCATACCCATTGGTGTGCCTGTTTTATTTTCTACGAA
>CAZHOX010000112.1:0-2174 GCA_964534345.1 uncultured Anaerolinea sp. | reverse complement strand
AAATTTTCTCTGTGCCAAGTCTGTTATCTCTTATAATTACCAAATGCTCAAAACTGTCTCAAAATACAAAACCCCGCTGCTCTTCGCGGCTATCACCCTCGTCGCCTACGGACTACTTCTCCCCTTCACCGGTTTTTACTGGGACGACTGGCCCTTCGCATGGATTGCCAAATTCCTCGGCCCCGCCGAATTCAACCCTGCATTCGCACCCTTCCGCCCCTTTCTCGGCCCCATTTTTTATTTCACCACCAGCCTCGTCCCACCCGTGCCGTTGTACTGGCAAATTTTCGCGCTCATCATTCGCTTCCTCATTGGCTTGGCAGCTTTTTGGGCGTTCAACCAAATTTTCCCCAAACAAAAAAGAATTGCGTTCATTGCCACACTCCTCATTTTAGTTTTTCCAGGCTACAGCCAGCACTGGGTGGCGCTGACTCACATCAATCAAGAACTTATTCCTTTCATCTTTTACCTGCTTTCTTTCGGCTTCACATTCAAAGCCTTGCGTGAAAGAAAAACCACTTACGCCATCATCGCCCTGCTTTTGCAGCTTTGCGGCATTTTCCCAACCGAATATTTCTTCGGTCTTGAAGGCTTGCGCTTCCTCTTTTTATTTTTCTTCTTCGACGGGAATTTGATTCAGCGCTTCATCAAGACCCTCAAAATTTGGTGGCCCTACCTTCTCATCTGGATTCTCAATGCCGCGTGGCTCATCTACTATTACAAATTTGGCCCCTACAACTCGTACGAAGTCAACGCAACTCAAACATTCACCCTCTTAATGTTTTTGAAAGAAGCGCTGGATGCCCTCTGGAAAGCGGGATTCTACATCTGGGGACAAGTTCTCGTCCTCACATTTCCCACCCTGCCCGCGCCCGCCTCTCTCTTAAGCCTTGGCCTGTCCGCCCTTTCATTGACATTGCTTACGCCTTATCTGCTCCGCTCCGCCCCAACAGACGAAACACCTGAAAAATCATTACCTGTTTCACTCATCATCATCGGCGTTATTGGCATCCTGCTTGGCAGGCTCCCGTCTCTGGCCGCCAGCCTCCCATTGACCTTGCAATCCTCCTTCGACAGATTCATGGTCTCAATGATGATCGGTGGGAGTTTATTCATCATTGGCGTGGTGGAATTGCTCGTCAGGAACAGCCGCGCAAAGATGATCGTTTTTTCCATCCTCATCTCCCTCGGCATCGGGCAGCAATTTTTGAATGCCAATATTTTCCGCAGAGACTGGGAAGACCAGCGTAACATCTACTGGCAAATGACTTGGCGCATCCCTGCCATGCAGCCAAATACCGTTCTGCTCACCGACCAAATGCCCATCGACTACGAAACAGACCTCTCTTTCACCGCCCCCATCAACTGGATGTACGCCCCAAACTACACCCGTTCAGATTTGCCGTATATGTTGCTTTACACCGAAAAGAGAATTGGCGGCGGTACTCTTCCGTCCCTTGACCCCAATGTGACCATTACCTACCCATACCGAACAGTTCAGTTCAATAGCTCCACTTCCAATGCTGTCACCATCTATATGCCGCGTAACGGCTGTCTGCGTGTGCTTGACCCTGCTCGCGGCGATAAGCAGATTTACTCCAAATTACCTGCTGTATTAACCCATGCCATCCCGCTTTCCGACCCATCCCGTATTATTGCAGAGCCTGCGCAGCCAGCCATTCCGATGTTTTTCTCCGAGCCTGTGCATGACTGGTGCTACTATTTTACAAAAGCACAACTTGCACAGCAGCAAGGGAAGTACGAACAAGTTGTGACTCTTGGAGATGAAGCCATATCATCGGGTTTCAAACCGCAGGATCAAACTGAATGGCTGGTCTTCATTGACGGTTATGCCAGAAGCGGCGATTTTCAAACTGCTGAGGAGTTATCCAAGACGGCATTGGCTGAGGATGATCGAATCCGCCGAGGTGTGTGTGTTGTTTGGGAGCAGATTCAGGCGCAGAGCGGGGGAAGAAGCGAAGGTCAAATTATCGAGATTCTTGGCTTACTTAATTGCAATCCCTAGTCTGATAGTTTCTGATAGGCGCGCGGGATAGAATTACATTCGAAGAAAGGAACACTCGAATGGAAATCCCAAGACACTGGCGTCTCAAAAAACAACGATATGGTTTGGTGGGTGAGGTTTGCCCGCACTGTGACCACAAAATTTTCCC
>CAZHOX010000111.1:0-10295 GCA_964534345.1 uncultured Anaerolinea sp. | reverse complement strand
TGGCTTGTCTCTGTCGAAAGCGCGATATCTCATCTGTGGCACGGTCCAGCCGAAAGGTGGGCTTCTCCGCTTCTGTTTCGATGAACTGATTGACCGCCACCTGAATGGCATCTCTGCGAATCGCGCTGACGATTCCCCTCCAGCCGTTTTCTTCGCTGGACGCATCGCGGCCCCGCGTCTCTTCAGACAGGATAACTGGGCTGCCCACCCCAAGCCTTGTCCACGGGAGGGGCAGGGTCTCGTTGCGCTTGCCCAATCCCAGTAGAAAACGCCCGCCCAGGCCGTAGCCCTCTTCGCGAATGACAAGGTTTGTGATGCTGTTGCCCGTCGCCTCGGCTTCACGCGGTGAGAGCCTCGTCCGCTCGCGCAAGGCTTGCTGCTTTTCCGCTTCTGCTTCCAAATCTATGAGCAGAGATAGGTTTCCAAAATATTCAGTCGGTGAAATTCTCATGGCGCGTTATTTTATCACTGGCCTGTCTGGCTGGTTACATTTATCTGATAAACAGAGTATCTTCGTTTGGCGGGGGCAGTTTGCGGCGGGAGTATAATCACCTCTATGAACGCCTTGTCTGGCAATGAAATTGTCAGCGCCGCTTTCTTTTGCGGTTGTGCAAGTGTATCTGGTCGGCAATACTGCCTGACCAGATTTTATTTTAAGGAGCTATATGCGACTCAGTAAACTTGCAAGCGAAATTGTAGAATCTCCCACTCTGGCATTGAACGAAGAGGCGCGCTTGCTGCGCGAGCGTGGAGAAGCCGTCATCAATTTAGGGATCGGAGAGCCGAAGAACAAAACGCCCATTGCGGCGATCCTTTCTTCGGGGGCAAAGCTCTCCAGTGGGGAAGTGAAATATACCCCGCCGGATGGACTACCTTCCATGAAGAAGGCAGTTATCCGCTACACAGAGGAGAATTACAACCGCCTCGTAGCGCCCGAGAATGTGATCATCACGAATGGGGCAAAGCAATCGCTCTACAACATTTTCTATTCCATTTTGAATCCGCAGGATGAAGTCATTGTCATTGCGCCGTATTGGGTTTCGTATCCTGAAATGATTCGCATGTGCATGGGCATTCCTGTGATCGTCACCCCCGAAGATGGGACATTCACTCCACGCTTTGAGGATATTGAACGCGCAGTCACATCCTCCACACGTGCGATCATTGTCAACAGCCCCAATAATCCTTCGGGGGAGGTCTATCCTCCTGAGTTGCTCGCAAAGATCGTGGAGTTTTGCGAACGCAAAGGTATTTACATGATCTGTGATGATATCTATCACAAGCTGACATTTGACCGAAATGTGGCTGCCCCCGCTTATTCTTTCACGAACAAAACTATAGAAGATTCTCATATCATCACAGTCAATGGTGTTGCCAAGTTGTACGGCATGACCGGCTTTCGTATTGGCTGGGTGGTTGCGCCGCGCCAACTGGTGAAGGTGATGACAAATGTCCTCGCGCAGACGACTTCCTGTGTTTCGCCAATCGCTCAGTCTGCTGCGGAAGGTGCATTGAACGGCTTGCAGTCTGTGGTGGATGCGCTGCGCTTGCAGATCCAAAATAACCGCGAAATAGTCTTGCAGGAGATGAAAACTTTCAACGGTGCGCGGCTTATTCCGCCCAAGGGAACATTCTATGCACTGCCAGATCTGCGGGCTTTCAACAACAACTCAGTAGAAGTTTCAAAGTTCCTGCTCAAAAAGGCGATGGTGGTCACTGTTCCGGGTAAGGAATTCGGCATGGAAGGTCACATCCGCATTTCATTTGCAGGTTCGGTGAAAGATATTACTGAAGGCATTGCCCGCATCAAGTGGGCGCTTGACGCAACCTCTCCCAATGAAATTTACATTGGCGATAAAAAGATGATCCGCGATTGGATGTAGGAGATATCAATATGAATAATCTACTCAATATCAAAACTCCCGCTGAATCCATCGCGCAGACCCGCAAAGCAGAGTACAACCTGTCGAATCAAGGAGTGAGCAATTTACGCCTTGCCTATTGGAACCTCACAACTGAGTCATTGGTAGAAGAAGCGGTCTTTCGCGGCGAGGGCGCTCTGGTCGCTGGCGGACCTTTTGTCGCAAATACGGGGAAACACACTGCCCGCAGCGCAAATGACAAGTTTGTTGTCCGCGAAACGGATTCAGAAGGAAACATCTGGTGGGGCGTGTACAACCGTCCGTTTTCTGCGGACAAGTTCGAGGTCCTGTATGACCGCATGTTGGGATTCTTGCAAGGACGTGATGCCTTTGTTCAAGATGTATATGCAGGTGCAGATGAATCCTATCGCCTGCCTGTCCGCATTGTGACCGAGCTTGCCTGGCATAGTCACTTTGTACGGAATATGTTTATCCTGCCTCAATCGCTTGAGGAATACAAACGCTTCGTGCCTGAATTTACGATTGTGGCTATGCCATCATTCAAATCTGCCCCTGCGGTAGATGGCTCGAACAGTGAAACATTTATTTGTCTGTCGTTCGAGAAGAAGCTGGCGATCATCGGCAATACAGCGTATGCAGGTGAGATCAAGAAATCCGTCTTTACCATTTTGAATTATCTTTTGCCGTTGGAGGGAGTCTTGTCTATGCACTGTTCGGCAAATGTGAATCCTGATGATGCAGACGATGTGGCTTTATTCTTTGGCTTGAGCGGAACGGGTAAGACTACGCTTTCAGCAGACCCCACACGCCGCCTCATTGGTGATGATGAACATGGCTGGAGCGACAATGGTGTTTTCAATTTTGAGGGTGGATGCTATGCAAAGGTCATTGGCCTTTCAGAATCTGCCGAGCCTGAAATTTATGCAACCACCAAGCGCTTTGGCACAATATTGGAAAATGTCACCTTTGACCCGATCACTCGTCTGATCGATCTGGACGACGATACTCTCACAGAAAACACACGCGCGTCCTATCCGTTGGAGTTCATTGCAAACGCTGTCCCTGAAAAGAAGGCTGGGCATCCAAAGAATGTCATTTTGCTTACTTGCGATGCGAGCGGCGTCATGCCGCCCATTGCGCGGCTGACCCCGAATCAGGCGTTATATCAATTTATCAGCGGCTACACATCCAAAATAGCAGGGACAGAAGTCGGCCTGGGGAAGGAGCCAGAGATCACCTTCAGCGCGTGTTTTGGCGGGCCGTTCATGGTGCATCATCCCTACAAATATGCCGAACTGCTCAAACGCAAGATCGAGCGTTATGGAGTCACTTGTTGGCTGGTCAACACAGGTTGGGTTGGCGGGCCGTATGGCATTGGCAAACGCATTTCCATTAGGCACACGCGAGCATTACTGAATGCCGCCCTTGATGGAAAGTTGAATGATGTTGAATTTACCAAAGATCCCATCTTTGGTTTTGAAGTACCCAAGACCTGCCCGAATGTGCCGGACGATGTTTTGATCCCTTCATCTTCCTGGGCAGACAAAAAGGAATATGACCGCCGTTACAAAGACCTTGCCATGCGTTTCAAGCAAAACTTTGGCAAATTCACAGACGGCACCCCGCAAGAAGTGCTGGACGCAGGACCGAAAGTATAAGATCAAAGACCTGACAGGTTTTCAAAACTTGCCAGGTCTTTGTATGAAAGGAGAGTCTTCATGTCTCGCTCGAAACTTCTTTTCACCGTCATAAGCCGATTGATCGCCGGTGTGCTCATGTTTGCCCTTTTGTTTTTCCTCCCAGCAGGGACATGGCGTTACTGGCAGGCATGGATGTATATCGGCATCCTTATCATCCCCATGTTTTTCGTGCTTGCTTATTTCATGAAGCACGACCCTGCGCTCCTTGAACGCCGTATGAAAATGCGCGAAGAGCGAAAGGAACAGCGTAAAATCATTCAAGTATCCGGTCTTGCTTTCGTGCTGGCGTATATTCTGCCTGGTTTTGATATCCGTTATGGATGGTCAAATGTGCCTGCATGGGTTTGTATACTTGCCGCACTGATGGTGTTCTTAAGTTACATGCTTGTCTTTCGCACCATGCAGGTAAATAGTTTTCTCTCGCGGGTCATTGAAGTGGCAGAAGGTCAAAAGGTCATAGATACCGATGTGTACAGTATCGTCCGTCATCCCATGTATGTCGGTATGATAATTTTATATGTGCTTTCACCGCTGGTATTGGGTTCGTATTGGGCGCTCATTCCTGCCCTGACGATTATTCCTGTGATCATTGCCCGAATCGCAGACGAGGAGATTGCGCTGGAGCAGGAATTACCTGGATACAAGGCATACAAACAGAAAGTGAAATTTAGATTGATCCCCTTCATTTGGTAAATAAAAACGGTCCCGCAATTACGGGACCGTTTTTATGTTACTTGTATGCTGGAGCTTTGCTAATCGAAGTGAACTTTCTTGCCTTGTTCATGGCACGTTCAAATGAACGTTGTGCATCGATCTTGCGCTGAACATGTGGAGCAAAAAAGCCGGCGTAACGTTTTTGCAGTTCGGGGCGCTGCCAGTCATTGCCGCCAACCTTGCCGCGGCAGGTAGACGCACCGCATAAACAATCAAACTCATCGTATGCCATCGTGTCACTCATGGCATAGTCAAAACAAACTTCCTCGCCGATCTTAATGTCTCGCATTGCAACGAGCCCAATCTGGCCCGAAAGACCTGCATTCGGATTGCACGAGTGATTGACATAATCTCCCTCACCAATGGGGCGCGGCACCAGAAAATGACGATCTTCAACCTGGATGCACAACATGCGCTCACGTTCGGGTAGGTGGATAAAGGTCTCCCATTCATATACAACGCCGCCGAAAACAGCAATCAGATCGCCCTTTTTAATGGGTTCAATGGCGAAAATGCTGTTTCCGCTTTTGTCGGCTTTCAGGCGGCCTTCCACCTTAGAAGACAGATAGGAACTCGGTTGCTTGGACATTCATATAACTTCCTTTTCATGGATTAAAGATGAACAGCGCCCTCCGCGGTGGTCGAGCCGCGAAAAACGCCATTGGTATTTCAATAATACATTAAACGCCCTGCATGTAAAGGTTTTAAGCCATGCGAAAAGTACTTTTTTTGTTAATGATTTGTTACTGATTTTCCCCATACAATTCATAAAATGAACTGGACAACCTCTCTGTCGTTATAAATGGTATGAGTGATCTCAAGCGGACACATCGCTTCACACGCCGCCGAAAATTGATTCAACCCATTTGGCAGAGTCATTGGCTGAATATTATTCCACCCACCTTGCTCCCCAATCTGGTTCAGGGTGATTGGTTAATTGCACCTGGTTTGTCCCATCCACCCGCATGATGTATAAGTCGGCCTGGTCATCATTGCGAAGAGAGTTGAATACAATATAAAGCCCATCCGGTGAAAAAGATGCGCCTGCATTGTTTCCGCCATCTGTGAGTTGAAGCGCGTTCCCGTTTTTTGCATCCAGCTTGAAAATATCTTTTGCGCCAAACGCTCCAGCATGGATCAATAGAAAATTCCCATCCGGCGACCAGTCCACACTGCCGCCGATCCCTTGTAACCCCTGTGAGATACGAACATGATTCCGCCCATCTGTATCCATGGTGAAGATTTCATATTCTTGTGGAATCCCCAGCGACATGGCATAAGCGATCCTTTCGCCATCCGGTGACCACGCTACTGCGACAATATCCCCTGTGCCGGTGTACACCAGCTT
Source organism: uncultured Anaerolinea sp. (assembly GCA_964534345.1). Classification (GTDB taxonomy): domain Bacteria; phylum Chloroflexota; class Anaerolineae; order Anaerolineales; family Villigracilaceae; genus Villigracilis. The sequence goes on along the minus strand of CAZHOX010000111.1, from coordinate 4,650 downwards.
TGGGTTGAGCCCATCTGCATTCACCATCCAAATCGCTGTGGGGCCATCTCCTACGCGATTGGCAAAGACAATTCTTCGTCCATCGGGCGAATAATCAGGCGAAACCACATTGCCGATATTTTCAGTGACTTGAACCAATTGTTTTTCACTGAAGACCAGGCGGTACAGGTCAAAGGGGCCGTTGCGGTTGGATGAGAATAGCAGAGAGTTACCATCTGGCGGGAAGGCGGGGTAATAATTGCTGGCTTCCATATCTGTTAATTGAGTAAGCCCGCTGCCATCGCGATTGATCATGCATAGTTGGTTGTAGTCTCCACGCGTGCAGGTGAATGCAATTCGCCCGCCATGCATATCGGTTGGTTTGGGCAATGGCGTAAAAGTGGGTGGAGGGGTGTAGTCCGCTGCAAAGGGTGTGAATTGGATAGGGGTAGGGATGGTAATTTCTGCTGGGCGCACAAACCAGAAAAGGGAAATGAACCCGGCGATCAATGCGAAGATAAAAATAGGCACGATGCCAATGCTTGATCTTTTTTTCTTTGGTGTTGCAATGTTTGCAAGGCGGTCTTCCAGCGGGGGAGTATCTGCTGCCAGGATGTTTGGTTGAGGGGGCGGCAAAAACTGCCATTCGCTAAGAATTGCCGAAGTGACAGGGCCAGTTGTCGGGTTAAGACGAGGCGGAATTTCATCCAAAGAAACATGCACGGCCAGCGCAAGCGATGAAATCAATTCAGTCGTGGTCTTCAATCGCTCTTCGGGGTTTTTGCGAAGCGCCCACAGGATCATCCGCGAGAAGTGATCTGGAATCTGCGGATTCAAAGAGATGGGAGGTGGCGGCGTTTGCTCAAGGTGGGTTCTGGTGATGGCTTCATTGGTCTTGGGAGTGCGCTTCCCATTTATCCACGTCCCTGTGATAAGTTCGTAGAGCAGAACAGCCAGTGCGTATGTATCTGCTGCGCTGTTGAGTATTTTTTTTTCAAGTTGTTCAGGGGAGTTATATAGCTTTGGGTATTTGACCGGTCTATTTTTTTGCGGTTTGTTTGCAGGTTGGGCGTATGCAATTCCACCAAGGAAAATTTCACCTTTTTCGTTGATGTGAATTAATTCTGGTGCAAGGTGTAAGTGCAAATAGCCTTGTTTGTGAAGAGCTTCAAGCGCATTGCAAATTGCTTTTGCGTATACGAGAGCTTCGTCCACATGTATGGGCGCATGTGCGAGAACAGTTTGCAAAGACGGGCCGTCCGTCCACTCTTCCAACAGAAAGGCAAGTGTGGGAGTTTGAAATACCCCCAGAAATTTATTCAGGTTTGGGTGTGAAATGGATTGGAGCTTTTTTGCTTCGGCTTCAAGTTCTTTGAATGCTTCGGCATTATTGGAAATTGATTTGGGGAGCAGGGTGAGCGCAAGGGATTTGTTGCTGCGCTCATCTGTGGCACGGTGCAATTCTCCCAACGGAGTATGTGCAATAAACTCTTCAACGTGATATTGATTTAATAATGTTTTTCCGATGAGCTCTGAAGACATGAGCGGAGTGATGTTATTTGACTGCGGTTGAAATTAAAGCGCCCACGAAAGCATAAACCCAAGGATGGCAATGATCAGGCCAACATGAAGAAAGATATTGCTGAATGCCAGCGGACTTTGTGGAAAGACAAATTGAACGATCAGATTCACAATGATGAAAATGATGCCGATAATGGGAAGCAATCCTTTCCGATGCGCCAGATATTCAGACATACGGTCCAGCCACTTTGAGATCATGCTTCCTCCAGGTCGTTTTCTTCGGTCTCTTCCATTGCCTGATCTGTGTGGTCGGGTTTTACATACCACGGGGAAAATTGTGCAAGAAGTCTGCCGGGGATGCGCCCATGCATGACCACGCCACCGCGTTCATGCTCCACTCGCTCTACCTGACCAATTTCATGGAACAAAGATATAAGCGCGCCTTGTTTGTATGGGAGGCGTACGTGAATGGAAGAATAGGATTCGAACAATTCTTCGCGCATGAGGTGAAGTAGGTCGGATATGCCTTCTCCGGTGATTGCAGAGATGGAGATCGATTTCGGAAAACTCTTTAATACTTCACGGGCGTTTTCTGGGTTTCTCAATAAGTCAGCTTTATTCAATGCTGTGATCATTGGGATGTGACTTGCATCTATCTCTTCCAGAGTTTCTTGCACAGCCTGAAATTGCCCAAGAGCGTTGGGATGGGAAATATCCACAACATGCAAAAGCAGATCAGCCTCTGCAATTTCTTCCAATGTAGCATGGAAGGCGGCTATGAGGGCTGTAGGAAGTTTTTGAATGAAGCCCACAGTATCTGTGATGAGTGCCAGTTCATCGCCAGGGAGTTGAACACGACGGGTGGTGGGGTCTAGGGTGGCGAAGAGTTGATCGGCTGCGTACACATCCGCTTTGGAGAGGCGGTTGAGCAGAGTAGATTTACCGGCATTGGTGTAGCCAACAATTGCCACAGTTGGGATGCGGGAGCGCTTGCGCTGTGCGCGGTATCTTAAACGATGCGCTTCTACCTTTTCCAGCTCGGCTTTGATGTGTGAAATACGCATTCGGATCGAGCGGCGATCTACTTCGAGCTGGGTTTCGCCCGGTCCGCGCAAGCCGACCCCGCCAGCAGAACCAGAGCGGCCACCGCCGCCGCCCGCCTGACGTTCAAGATGTGTCCATGCACGGGTGAGGCGTGGGAGGTTGTATTCGTATTGAGCAAGCTCCACTTGCAACATACCTTCTCTTGTATGAGCATGTTGTGCAAAAATATCCAGAATGAGCGCTGTACGGTCAATGACGCGGATATTTTTGAGCGCCTTTTCCAATTCGCGTTGATGGCGCGGCGATAGTTCATCGTCAAAAATGACGACTTCGCAAAGGGTTTCTTCGGCTAGCGCTTTTAGTTCCTCCACTTTGCCGGGGCCAATGTAGGTGGATAAATTGGGAGCATTAAGTTTTTGGGTGAGTTCGCCAACTACATCTACGCCCGCAGTATCGGCGAGGAGCGCCAATTCTGCGAGAGAGTCTTCAAGAGATAGTATCTGTTTTTTGCCGTGAATCTCTGCTCCAACGAGGAAGGCACGTTCACGAGGCGGGTTTGTTGGTTGGGGAATTTTCTTTGCCACTGGGGTCCGTTTCTAATTCTTTTTTATCCACTTCAAATTGACCAAAGAATTTGGTCATGCTGGGGTCGGTTGGTTCTGTGCGTGTAGGCAGTAGGATGTGAAAGGTTGAACCGTTTAATTTTACTTCGTCATAACCATCTGATTCAACCCAGATGGTGCCGCCATGCGCTTCGATGATTCCGCGGGTAATTGGGAGGCCCAAACCAGGACCGCCACCCTTGAACTTTGTCTTGCCACTGGAATGCAGATCGGTGCGGCCCAGTTGGCCGAATTTCTCGAAAATGATCGCCTGATGTTCAGGGGAGATGCCGATCCCTGTATCAGCGATGACGATCTCAACGAAGCCGGGTAACAGGCGTCCGTTAATGGTGATCGTTCCCTTATCTGGCGTATATTTGATGGCGTTGGAAACCACATTATGCAGAGCCTGATACAGGCGTTCTGAATCCGCATAGATCATGATTTCACTGCCTTCAAAAGACTTTATGGTGAGAGTTTGCTGTCGTTCATCAAACGTCTTTTTCAATTCGTTGTAAAGCAGGTTGAACATGTGGCTTACCCAGACCGGCTGGAAGTTTAGCGTAAGCAGGTTGTTGTCGATGACAGAAACATCGATCATGTCGTCGATGATGTGGCGCAGGCGGTGAATGCCAGTTTCTACGCCGCTGAGGTAGCTGGTCATTTGCGGCAGCTCGGAGTTTTGTGAAATATCCACCATCATGGATGTGTAGCCTTCAATGAGGGTGAGGGGAGTTTTTAATTCATGCGCCGCCACAGAAATAAAATTGGATTTGTTGCGGTCAAGTTGCTGCAATTTTTCCTGAGTTTTGCCAAGCTCATTGGAGATATGCGCAACACGGGTCTCCATTTCGTAGCGGACAACTACGCTGAGGCTGTGGGTCAGAATTGGGACAACAGCGGCGATTAGTTCGAGCGCATCTTTCTTTGTAAGGTTATTACGCGCTACTTCAATGGTAAGTGTGATGATACGGTTGACCACGAAAGAGACATAGTAATCACCTTCTTCCAGGTTTGTCTCGGTGGGGGAGCGCCCCCAATCATACAGGATGGGGTCAAGCCAGGCGGTGTCACCGGTCATCACAGTTTGTTCAAGCAATTCATAGAAGCGGACAAGCTGTTCGGAGAAGCCTGTACGCACGCCTTCGCCGCTCGCAAGCTCGCGAGAGATACGTTCCACCCAAGGTGAGTGTAGTTTTTGCAGTGAGGCTTGTAATGTCATCCCCTTAAGTGTACGCCGAGTTTGGGGTTTTGGCTATGGTTTTAATAATTGTCAATTGAAAAGTGGCAATTATTAATTATCGACAATCCAATGCCAGAGGGTATCACCTACGGCGTGCAAGCTTTCAGCAGAAACCTTATCGGGGGTGTCCTGCGTGGTGTGCCAGTAGGGATAGTCGAAATCGATGATATCTACGGCTGGGATATTTTTTTCGAGGAAGGGAGTATGGTCATCCAGCATGGAGAATTTTTCCTGGTTGATGAAGACATCGCCATAGCCGAG
>CAZHOX010000110.1:0-10315 GCA_964534345.1 uncultured Anaerolinea sp. | reverse complement strand
GTTCGCATCAGCGTGCCGTTGCAGCCATTGACTCTGGCCGCTTCAAACAGGAAATTGTGCCCATTTCCATCCCGCAGAAAAAAGGCGACCCAAAACTTGTGGACACGGACGAACGTCCGCGCCGAGATACAACGATGGAAAGCCTCGCCAAACTGAAGCCTGCCTTCAAAAAGGATGGGGGAACAGTTACTGCTGGAAATGCGTCTGGATTAAATGATGGAGCCTCTGCGCTTTTGATTATGAGCGAAGAGAAAGCCAACGCTTTGAATCTCACGCCGCTTGCTCGTATCGTCACATCTGCTTCGGCTGGCGTTCCTCCGCGTGTGATGGGCTACGGTCCCATCCCTGCGACAAGAAAGGCGTTGGTGCGCGCAGGCTTGAAAACAAAGGATATTGGACTTGTTGAAATTAACGAAGCCTTTGCCGTCCAATCCCTTGCGGTGATGGAAGACCTCGAACTCGATCCTGAGATCGTTAATGTCAATGGCGGTGCTATTGCCATTGGGCATCCGCTTGGTTGTTCGGGCGCACGGCTTGTCACAACATTGGTACATGAAATGAAAAATCGCGGCAATGTGAAATATGGAGTTGCAACCCTTTGCGTGGGAGTGGGGCAGGGGGAAGCGACAATAATTGAGTTTATAGGTTAGAAGGTTGAAAGGTTTTAACTTTCTAACTTGCCAACTTTAAAACCTTTAAACTCAAATGGAGATCAAATGAAAAAATTTATTACTATTCTCTTTCTTCTTGCCTTGCTCACTGCCTGCACTGCTGCCCCTGCTGCTGTAACGGAGCCAGGAGTACCTCCTGAGCCAACAGCAACAGAAGCAGTGTTAATTGAAGCCACCTCTACTGAGCCACAGGTTGCAGCTCAATCTGCGCTTGCGCCAGAGAATACCCCTTTACCAACTGTGGCAGAGGCGCCGCTTATTGATGCGCCATCCATCATCCTGATTGATATGTTGGATGAAGTGTATGGCTGGGGTGTTACCGAAACAGAAGTTGTCAGCACGAACGATGGCGGTGTGACATGGTACAACGTAACCCCGCCCGGGTTGACCGATATTGGTTATTCTGTCTTTACAGATTTTCTGGATAAATCTCATGCATGGGTGCAGACGGTTGACCCGAATAATTACCCCAATGGCGGAACGATCTATCGTACTTCTGATGGCGGCCTTTCATGGGAGACCTTCCCAACTCCGTTTAGCGCTGGCGATATGGAATTTGTGGATGCCGATAATGGCTGGATGATGGCTGATTTGGGTGTTGGCGCAGGCTCCATGGCAGTTGCCATCTTCCAAACTACAGACGGCGGTGTCACTTGGAACCGAACATACATTAATGACCCAAGCATCGAAGGGGCTGGCGATTCTCTTCCATTAGGCGGTATAAAAGTAACAATGGTTCCATTGGATATGAATACGGCTTGGGTTGGCGGTGTGATCTATTCCTCAGGTTCCACATATTTATTCCGCACAGATGACGGCGGCAAGAACTGGGCACAGGTTACGATGATGCTGCCAGGCAAGGCACAATCCAGTGAGCTGGCTATTGAGCAGGTCAAGTTTTTTTCACCCACACAGGGCTTTCTGGTAATTAGACTGACTTCCACAACTCAGGAAACCATCGTTTTTACAACACAAGATGGCGGCCAGACTTGGGATCCGGCTCCTGCATCGCTTCCGAATTCGGGCGTGCTGGAAACCCCGTCAGCGCAGGAAATAATTTTTTATTATGGCAACCAGTTCTACGTTACGAAAGATGCGGCGCAAACATTTGAGGTCATTGACCCAAATATCGCATTTGGTGATTTCCTCACAGATATGAGTTTTGTGAATGCATCCACGGGATGGGTGATCACCACCAGCCCTACTAATCAGCGCACGCTTTACAAAACAATGGACGGCGGGCTGACATGGTTCCCGCTGATTCCTTAGCCTGCAAAGTTCGCACTGGATGCTGTAAAATTATGAGCGTAGTCTTTTTCAGTGGTAGTTGAGCCGACATACTAAATTAAATAAAGAGGAGAGAACCCCATGCCACACCTAGTTCGTGATTGGATGTCCAGCCCTGTAGTTGTTGTTGACCCAGATTCGAGTGTTTCGTATGCCATGACGTTGATGCGCCGCCGCAACATTCACAGCGTGGTTGTCGATATCAGTGAGAAGAATCCTTCGTATGGCATTGTCACCACCACCGATGTCCGCGACAAAATTGTTGGCGAGGGACGCAACCCCGCCGAGACCACGGTCCGCGAGATCATGTCAGGTCCCATTGTTACAGGCAGCGCTGATTGGACATTGATGGAATGTTCGCAATTGATGCAGAAGAAAAAGATCCACCACCTGCCGATCGCGGATGAAAGCGGAGCATTGATCGGACTGATCTCTGCAACAGATATATTTATGTCAGTGGAAGAGCAAGGCTGGGAAGAAGAAAAGTAAACATAAAAAAAGGACACCAACAAGAAAATCGTTGGTGTCCTTTTTTTTAATCTATGCTCATTGCTTTTACAGCGACTTGCTTCATGTGGGCCAAAACCCCTCGAAACCCATTGATGCGCTGACCTGAAACCGCCTCTTCCAATTTCATCGGCAGATAAAAATCGGCAGGTACGGCAAGCACCTCTTCGGGTTTGCATCCGTTCAATCCCGAAGAAAGGATGGACGCGAGTCCGCGCACGGTGGGGGATTGCGGGGGAATGTCAAAGTGGAAGATCAGGCCGCCATCCTCCTGCTTTTCAGCGATCAGAAAAACAGGCGTCATGCACTCTGGCACGGCTTCCATTTGGTCGCGTTCTTCTTTATATCGCTCAGGCAGTTCGGGGAATGACTCAGCATACCCGATCAATGTTTCGAGTTTTTCCTCGCGGCTCATGCTCGCGATATCATCAACGATCTCTTGAAGTTTTTGGGGTAGGGGCATAATTTACTTTTCTATCGGCGCATCTACAAGGTTGCCCCATTCCGTCCATGAACCGTCATAGTTCTTGACCGTGGGATAACCCAGCAGATACTTCAACACGAACCACGTCAGCGAAGAGCGTTCGCCGATGCGGCAATACGCAATGATCTCTCCGTCAGCTTTGATATTCTTTCCTTCGTAAAGAGCAACCAGCTCCTCGGTCGTCTTGAACGTTGCGTCCGCTTCGTTCACTGCCTGCGACCAGGGAATACTCACAGCGCCGGGGATATGCCCGCCGCGAGTCGCACCTTCCTGCGGATAATTTGGCATGTGAGTCAATTCGCCGGAATATTCCTTTGGCGAGCGGACATCCACCATGGGCTTCTTCTTATCAATCTGTTTGAAAACGTCATCGCGGAATGCGCGAATGGATTTATCCGCCTCTTTCGCGCTGTAAGCTGTTCGGGAAAACGAGGGAACATTCTTCACGAGAGGCCGCTTCTCTTGCTCCCATTTGATGCGTCCGCCGTTCATGATCTTGACGTTGTTGTGGCCGTAATACTGGAAGAGCCACAGCGCGTAGCAGGCAAACCAGTTGGACTTGTCACCGTAAAAAACGACAGTAGTGTCGTTGGTGATGCCAAGTTTGGATGCAACCTCTTCGAACTGTTCCTTCGTGAGAAAATCGCGGCGTAGTGGATGCTGCAAAGTGCTGAACCAGTCCACCTGTGCCGAATTGGGGACATGGCCGATGGAATACAACAATGGGTCTTCGTCAGACTCAATAATGCGGACGTTCGGATCGTCCAAATGTTTGGCGACCCATTCGGTATCAACAAGATATTCGGGATGTGCGTATGGCATGGCTAAGGTTTCCTTTTTCTTATTAAATATAACTAACCACAGATCAACACAGATGAAGTGGATTCTTTACAATTTTCTGTTTTATCAAAATCAGCATTTATCCATTTTATCTGCGGTCAAAAATTGGTGAAATACATTCTTAAACAAAAAGCAGTCAACATAAAAACAAAGGGACAGTGAACTATCCTGCGCATACATTTTGTGCGCGGAGGTCGTTCCACTTTCCCAAGTCGTTGACTGCTTGTTGATGAAGATGCGCCTCGGTCGGTGGTTACGAACCCCGCCATAGACACAAGCAAAAGTTAATAGTGTTCATAGTGAGAGATGGCGTATTTTACGTGAATAAAATTTTTTGTCAAGACAAAAATTATCATGCCTGTCAGATCGATACGATGGAAGAATTATGAATTGATGTAAAATTGACGCATGGCAAAGCAGAAATATTACGTGGTTTGGAAGGGCCGCAAGACCGGCATTTTCACTACATGGGCGGAGTGTGAAAAGCAAGTGAAAGGCTTTGTTGGCGCACAATTCAAGGCTTTTGAAAATGAGGCCGATGCAGATGCCGTCTATCTTGCAAATTATGACGATTACAAAGGCAAACCTGCCACAAGCGGAAAATGGAGATCAGCCAGCAAGCCGCCCCTGCTTCCATCTGTCTGTGTCGATGCGGCTTGCAGTGGCGCACCTGGTAAGCTGGAATATCGCGGTGTGAACACCGAAACAGGCGAGGAAATATTTCATGCCGGCCCGTATGCCGAGGGAACGAACAATGTTGGTGAGTTTTTAGCCATTGTCCATGCACTGACATGGCAGGCCAAGCACAATGTGCATCTTCCCATTTACTCCGATTCAGAGAATGCCATTCTGTGGGTGAACACAGGGATATGCAAAACAAAGCTCAAACATACGCCCAAAAACGCCGTTTTGTTCGCCATCATCCGCAGCGCTGAGAATTGGCTGGCAGAGAACGAATTACCCGAAGATAAACTCATCAAATGGGATACCGATCTATGGGGCGAGAATCCCGCAGATTTCGGGCGCAAGTAAAAAACAGATGTTGAAAATTTTAGGCTGGTCATGGTCGCTGGGGCGTTTGCGGGGTGTTGATATTCGTTTTCACTTTTCCATGTTGTTCAGCGTGCCAATTGCATACTTTCTCTTCAAGCCGGTGGATGTGCGTGGAGCGGTGGAAGCTCTGTTATGGGTGGGCGGTTTACTGCTTTTTATTTTTCTGCATGAACTCGGCCATACCTTTGCCGCACAACTTGTAGGTGTGGAAGTGAAGAGTGTCTTTGTTTGGATTCTGGGCGGGCTGACCAACCTTGCCTACAAGCCTGAAAAACCGGCGCACAATCTTTTCATTGCCGCGGCAGGGCCATTGGTGAACATGCTTCTGGCTTTTCTCTGTGTTGCAGCATATATTCTGCTTTATATTATTTTTCTGCCTTACTCCAATAATGCTGAACTCTTTCTTTGGGTGCAGACATTCGTTAATTTATTTTTCTCACTTGCCTTTTTGAATGTCATTCTGATCGTGTTCAACCTGCTGCCCGTCTACCCATTGGATGGCGGCAACATACTCCATGCGTTAATGGAAATGTTTTTTGGAAAATTTAATGCGGATTGGATCACCCTCGTTATTAGCATTCCATTTTTGCTGGTTTTGATCATTCTGGGCATTGTCACCCGCGATTATATTTTGCTTGTTTTTTGCTTCATTATTGCGGTTGCGGTTAGCTCGCTGAATCGAGCGCTGCTTCGCAAGATCAACCTCAGCGTGAATTATCTTTTCAAACGTTCCGGCTATTATTATCTGCTAGGTGATTATGAACGTGCCGTGCAGCACTTCACCCGAGAAATTGAAAACGAACCTGCGAACCTCATCAATCATTACCTTGCCCGCGCAAGCTGTTATTTGCTGATGGGTCAAAAGGAACGCGCAGTGGCAGATATTGAACGGGTCTTGAAGATCGAACCGGCTCATTCCTATGCCTTGGAATTGCGTGGTGAAGTGTATGCCTTGGAAAAAAATTATGATGCCGCGCTTGAGTTGTTTTCACGGGTACAAAACGCCAGCCCGCATTGGGCCGTCCCATATTTTGATCGCGCATCGATCATGCTGGATCGTAAAGAGTTCCAGCCCGCGCTTGATGAATTGAACAAGGCAGTTTCCTATCAAGGGCGAATGCCGTTTTTTTACCTTGTCCGTTCGCTCGCGCATTTCAGGCTGGGTGATCTGGAATCCACGCACAAGGATCAAGACCTGGCAGTTGCTCTCTCGCCAGAGGATACCCTCGTGATGGCAGATATCAACCTCATGCTGTATGAAGGCAATCTGGATTGGGCTGAGGATTTTTATGCCCGCATCCTTGCCAAGAATCCACGGGATGCGCTTGCGCTTCATGGCCGCGCGGATGCCTGCCGCATGAACAATGAGCATGAACTAGCTATCGGCTTTTACACCCGCGCCATCGAGATCAATCCGCGTGAGGCGCGTCTTTATCTGGGGCGCGGCAGATCGTATTTGAAACTCAATGAACTCGAAAAGGCAAAGGCAGATTTTGAGAAAGCGCCTACAGTGACAGATAAGTTACATTTGAAACGTCAGGCAGAAGAATTGATAAATAAAGTGACTGTCACCTAAGAAATGGAGAATCCATGAAAACGGCTTTACTATTAATTGACATCCAAAAAGACTATTTCCCCGGCGGCAAAATGGAATTGGTTAACCCGCTCGAAGCAGGGAAGAACGCGTATCAACTCCTTCAATGCTTCCGCGAGCATGGCGGGCGGCATGTTCACATTCAGCACATTGCTCTGAAGCCAGATGCACCGTTTTTTGTAAAAGGCACAACGGGGTCTGATATTCACGATGTGACCGCGCATTTTGAAGGCGAGCCTATCGTGTACAAGCATTATCCTAACTCTTTCCGCGAGACGAATTTGCTGGAGATGTTGAAAGAATGGGGAGTTGAGCGAGTTATCATCACTGGCATGATGACCCACATGTGTGTGGATGCCACCGCCCGCGCCGCCGCAGATTTCGGCTTTCAAGTGTGGATCGCAGAAGATGCCTGTGCCACGCGAGACCTGAAATACGGCGAGATGACCATCCCAGCCGAGCACGTCCACAAGGCGTTTTTGGCGGCGTTGAAATCGTATGGCCAGGTGATGACTTCGGAGCAGATTATTGCGCAGCTTGCCGCAGAGCAGGCAAAGGCTTCTTGAGCAGGATCAATTTCGAGCGGAGAATGAAGCGAGGAGGCTGTCACGTTTTTTGTGACAGCCTCCTTTTTCTAATCCAGTTTTTCCCACGGTTGAAGCAGATCATGTTCCTCTCCAAATACAGAGAAATACAATCCATTTGCTGCATTGGAATAGCCGCTAACATTGGCTATTTTGGCTCCCATTGTTTTTAAGCGCTTCAGCCCTTCAGTGAGGACGGCTTTGCCAAGCCCGCGCCGTTGGTGCCTTGGGACGGTGGCCACTGGCTCGAAATAGGCTGTGCGGGTTACATCGTCAAACCAGACCGTGCAGAAGGATGCAACGGAACCATCACTGGCGATGGCAACGAGGTCGAGGTCGCGGCGATAGAGCGGCGCGTTTTGAATGTGGTGATACCAACTTGGGTCTTCGCGATTCTCTCGTGCGGTATTGATGTCGTCTTCATGAAAGCCAAGACCGGAAGCGTAGCATCGTTCGAGCAGTTCCAAACCATGACCCAGTGCGCGGATGGTGTAGCCTTCGGGTGTCTTGGTTTCGGTAATCTCTTTGTTGAATGGAAAGATGTGAATGACTTCGCTTGTTTCGGGGCGTTCCACTTTTTGATACCCGTGCCGTTTCAAAATGTCTTGGCGTAAAGTATCTTTTGAATTGGCATAGACCAGGCTTCTTTGTCTGCCATCCCGATTGGGATGTTTGAGATTCTTTTCTGCTGTGCCGATCATTTCCTCTTCGAGTTCGGGTGTGCGGTACTTGGGGTGAACCTGCAAATAGGCTTGTCCTTTGCCTTCAGGGTTGAGGATGGCGGCGATCTCTCCGTCTTCGGTTTCCCAGAAGAACATTACTTCTTCCAGATTCATTTTTTCCAGGTCTGGTTGGGCGAACCACCACCAATAGTCGAGGCGGGCGATATGCCAGCTATGTTGATGTAGATCATTCAGCAGCATAACATCGCGAAGGAACTGGCGCATTCGCCAGTAATCATCTTCGCTTCGGTAGGGGCGCATTGTGAGTTTCATTTTTATTCCTTGAGCAGAACAATGAAAGATTTGTAATCACAGACTTTTTTGAAGCCTGCCTTGAGTGCGGTCTTTGCGGAGGACTCGTTTCTCTTGAAGCAGTGCCAGCCAACTTCGTTGATGCCATGCGAAAAAGCGTGTTCAAGAAAAGCCAGGGTGAGCGCTGTGCCAATTCCGCGTTGACGATAGTCACTTGTGGTCTCGATGCCGATCTCGCAGCGGCCATCCGCGTTGTATTCGGAGAGACACCAGCCAGCGAGTTCGTTCTCATGGATGGCACACACGCCGAAGCTCTTGGCGAGAAAATCATCCACGCTGGGGCGTTCGGAGGTCATCTCTTCTTTGAGCGTGTCGAGATGTTTCAAGTTGGTATTTGCCAACAGGTCAGTATTTACAAGTTGAAGTTGAAAGCCTTCGGGCATAAAGCTTTGCCATTTGTATTTCAATTCCTTGCAGACATAATATTCGCGGTTAGCGTGAATGATCTCTTTCTCTGGAAGAAGGGCTTCCATTTTTTCTTCCCATGCCGGGGAGTCGTAGTACACCGCAAAGCCTTCCAGCCCTGCTGCAAGCGCTTGCGGATAAATGACATTCGCAAACATTTTTCGAATTCCAAGGTTGAAGCTGTCTACTTCAGGATCACCCGCCAGAATGTATCTGTGGCCTGCCTGTGCAAATAGGGCTTTGGGATGTTCATGATTGTCCACGAAAATTTGTGCAGGCGTTTGCTTTGCAAGGATCGAGCGCCCGATGAGGTGAAAATCCATGCCAAGCAAAAGCGGGCGGATGAGTTCGTACGAGTTGGGGTGTAGTGCGGTCATGATTGCTGCTCCAGTTTTTGCATTTGATCGTGATCGGGCAATTCCGCTTCCAGATTGCGGACGTGGGGAACGAAGAGATAAGTGACTACTGCAACGACCATGTAGAGGACGCCAGTTAAGACCAATTGTAAAGCCATGCCTGAGCCAGCCGTGGTGCCAACCATCCAACCGAAGGCGCTGGCAAGCCATGTGTTTGCCTGCATGGCAGGCTCAGTGACATAGTCCGCGAGCAGGCCCGCGAGGATGGGCGTGATCGGCCCGACAGACCATGCGATCATGCGGCGCGCAGAAAAGACACGTCCTTGCACATCGGGCGCGACCTTCGCCTGCCAAATTGCCTGACTTGCACCATTTGTGAAAATGGGAAAGATGCCGCCGATCACCACGCCAATGATCCAGACGGGCAGGCTGCGACCCAGCCCAAAAACGACCAGCAGAAAAAGCCCCGTGAGCGCTTCGCCGAGGAAGATGCTGTTCATGCGTTTTTTGAATCCACCCCACAGGCTGATGAGCAAACCACCGACCACCGCACCAATTGCATTTGCCGATGTGACGATGCCGAGAATCTCGCTGCTTTGATCCGTGCGTTCGAGAATGAACGGGGAGAACAAAGAGATGGATAAGCCAATGACAAAATTCAAGACAACGAAAAAGATGAGCAAGCCGAAAAGTCCGCGGCGGGCGAAGATGTATTTGAAACCATACATGGCTTCTTTGAGAATGCCGCCGCTTTCCGCCTGACCTTCCACTGTTTTTTCAGGCTGTGGAACGTGTACCAGAGTCAGCGCGAAGATGGCAAGGAAAAAGGTAACTACATCTGTGATGAGGATGCCGGTGAGTGCAATGATCGGGAGCAGGATACCAGCCAACAGCGGGGCAAGAACCGCAGGTCCGCTTTCCACGAGAGACATCATCCCATTGGCGCGGCTGTAATTTTCCTTTGGCACCATCGTGCTGATCGCCGCAGAATAAGCAGGCCATTGAAAGGTGTTGCCCAACCCATTGATGATCGATGCGATATACAAATGCCAGATCTCCAAATTTCCGCTCGCATGCAAAACAAGGATGCCAACCGTGGCAACCACTGCCGTCAAGTCGCTGACCATCATCATCAGTTTGCGGTTGTGGCGATCTACCATCACGCCTGCAATGGGGGAGAGCAAAAGGAACGGCACAATGAATGCTGTGTTGATGATGCCAAGCGAGGTGGCGCTTCCCGTTTCCTGATACGCCCAGATCGTCAGCGCAAACTGCGTCATGCTCGAAGCAAGCACAGATATCAACTGCCCTGCCCAAACGATGGTGAAGCCCGCCATGCCTGTTGGTTGGTTTTTTGAATTGGATGTGTTCATAGGCTGCATTATATCTGTTTGCCGGGTGCTATAATCTTTTCATGCAAACCACACTTGACCCCGAAAAACAAAAACTTGCAAAACAATATGCCCGCATCAAACGCCGCCTTTGGTTGGTGGATAATCT
>CAZHOX010000109.1:0-10389 GCA_964534345.1 uncultured Anaerolinea sp. | reverse complement strand
CTGAATCCGAATGCGACACAGATCGAAGCCGCTTCTCCCCTCTTCGTGGATGATCCTGATGCAATTCAGGGCAAGCGTGTTTTGGTGATCGAAGACGGCCCGACTCTGACTCACGGTGAGATGGCCTACGGCGCGGGATATATCGCCGCCCGCAGATTTGGCGCGAAAGAGATCGTTGATCCGCGCCCGTTTGCTGTGAAGTCGATTGCGGCGACCTACGCCAAATATCCGAAGACTGGCCCCATTCTCCCAGCGATGGGCTATGGCGATGCGCAGACCAAAGACCTCGAAGCCACCATCAACGCTTCAGATGTGGATTTGGTTGTGATCGGCACACCGATTGATCTTTCCCGCGTGATGAAGATCACGAAGCCGCACCAGCGTGTGCGCTACGAATTGCAGGAGATTGGTCAACCGACTTTGCAGGATGTGTTGATGAAGAAGTTCGGAAAGAAGTAAAGATAGTGAATAGGTAATAGTAATTAAGAAGTCTGGTGTACTGCGAAACCACCAGAAGTCTGCGAATGGAGCATATCGAGATACCGTTGTCTTTTCTATTATCAATTTGGAGTGGCCGGTGGTAAAACAGTCACTGGAATACAAGTTGCATAAAACGTATTGAGATTAAGTATTCATCCCAAAAAACAAAAGAGACAGCCATCTTTATAAAAAGATGGCTGTCTCTTTTGTGAAAAATGACTGCTTTATTTTTTTATGTCAAGCTCCATATTTTTCACAGGCTTCAACAATCCACTATCTTCAGCGTAGCGCAGGAGAAAGTAATTAGAAAG
This sequence comes from uncultured Anaerolinea sp., assembly GCA_964534345.1. Classification (GTDB taxonomy): domain Bacteria; phylum Chloroflexota; class Anaerolineae; order Anaerolineales; family Villigracilaceae; genus Villigracilis. Next base: position 9,598 of record CAZHOX010000109.1, on the reverse strand, counting down.
TAACGCCAACCCAGCCACCATATAACTTGCCGGGTATGTCACTAGTGAAATGAAATCTAGTGTACTCTGAGCCATGACAGGGATCAAATCATATCCGCCGCTCCAGTAAAAGGCATCGATGCTATCGGTGAGCGCAAACAGGATAAGTCCCCACCAGGGGCGGCTCCACTGTCCGCGCCGAAAGAGGAGGGCAAGCCAGATTGCAGTGGCACCTTCGATCAAGTCTAGAACCGGATATAGGATGGTGACAAATAAGAAAGCCCAGGAATCTCCTTCGCCGCCACCAGACTTAATGGTCAGGTTGGTCAATCCAATTGTCAGAAGGAATGCAGCAACGATCGTGCCAAGAAAGAGGAATATGCTTTTTTTGCTACGAATTCCATACACCAGTAATATTTGATAATAAAGAGAAAGCCCAAGAAAGAAATAACCCAACAGCCAGAATACATCCACCAGATGAAAATCTGGCGAAAGGGCCTCAACGCCTAGCGCATCATATGCCAATCCGCTTAGTTCCCCCGCCACCCAGAACCAGATGCCGATGGAAAATGCTCTCCAAATTCGATGCGGGGATTCTCCTTTTCCAAATTGCCGGGTAAGTAGAGTCCCGGCTATTGCAGCGCCAATCGCCGGGACAAGAATAATGTAATTCAGGAATTTATTGCTCCAAAACGTGGCAGTCGCATTTCGCAATTCGGCATAATACAACCATACAAGCAATCCCAATAAAATGGCACATAAACCATACCCGATCCACAAGATGTGTTTTGGGGAAATTCTAAAAGACTTTAATTGATTTGAATTATTCATCAGTTCATTCCGAAAACGCCGCAGGAATCAGACGCAAAGTTTGTAAGATCGCACGTTCTTCAGGGTGGATTTGTTCAAAGGTCTCACTTAGTATTCTTTGGGTTAAATTACTGCCAAGCACAATATTCATCTGAGCACCCATGGACATGAACAGCGCACGGTAGGCATGTTCAGCATCGCTGGGATAGGCAAAAAAGTGAGAGTCTTGTATATCTGTTTCGTTCAGCACAATGTTCCAATTCCAGGGGTGGATTTGACGGTTCAATTCCCGATCCAACGTCAACAAAAGCTTATGACCAACCATTTCCTCATATCGACACAATATCTTGTGTATCCAATCCATGGCGCCATACCGCAAAATGGTAGATTGATAAACTTGTTCAGAAACAGGCAGGGAATATGTACAAATATCCCAGGGAGAATCATGCACTGATGAAAGATCCGGGAAATCCGCTACAAACCCCTGCGAAGTTGAAAAGATCGTATCTGATCTTTGGAGCTCGCCATGCAAAAAAAGAGCAAAGCCATGCATCGTTTCAGATCTTATTTCGACCAATCCGTTCCACTGCTCGCTCTTCCACTGTTCAACCTGCCTCCCCCAAGTGGACTCGTCTGTGATCGCAAGCATATTCTGTACCGTAGATTCAAAAGCCAGCGTTGTAAGTCTGCCGGCCACATCGGGCATTTTTATTGCATGGATGCTGCTGATGGAAGCTTCGGGAACAGCTGAAAACTCCACCAAAGGCATGGGGATGTGCTTATCGTTCTCCAACAAGTAGGCTGTAATGGGCATCCCGCCTGCAAGAATCAAAATTGCCAATTGTCCGGATAGGAATTGCTTCTCGATCAAACCGGTTGAACGCATGCCACGCAAAAATAACTCCGCACTTACAACAGAGCTATCAATGGGCAGGTTTTCAATCTGGGAAAAGAATTTTTTCATGTAGATTGAGGAACAACCAGGATTTTACTAGGCTTTTATGCTTTCATGCATTTCAGTTTTATGATCTGGTAGATCTAGATTATTTCTTGCAAAGTAACAAACATCACTTCCCTTCAAGCAGTCATCTGCTACAATTAAAATCATATTATGACAACAAACTTGAACGACCGCAAATTTCTAACCCGTTTTGCATGGATATCCATTGGTGCTGCCATAACCACCATGGGGCTAAAAACCCTTGCCTATTTTCTAACAGGTTCCGTTGGCTTGCTTTCCGATGCACTAGAGTCTTTGGTCAACCTGGCAGGTGCATTGATGGCGCTCGCCATGCTCACTATTGCCGCCCGCCCTGCTGACGAAGACCACACATACGGCCACAGCAAGGCAGAATATTTCTCAAGCGGCGTGGAAGGAACATTGATCCTGATCGCCGCAGTAAGCATCATTGGCGCAGCCATCCCCAGATTGATCACTCCGCAGCCTTTGGAACAAGTAGGGTTGGGCCTTACAGTTTCTGTTGGCGCATCAGTAATCAACTTGATCGCAGCAGTCATCCTATTAAAGGCAGGCAAACGTCATCGCTCGATCACACTGGAAGCGAATGCGCATCACCTGATGACAGATGTGTGGACATCTGTCGGCGTGTTGGCAGGCGTGGGTCTGGTGGCAGTTACCGGCTGGGAAAGACTCGACCCCATCGTTGCATTCATCGTAGCTGGCAATATCATCTGGTCTGGAGTCCGCATTGTGCGTGAATCTGCATTGGGACTCATGGATACAGCCCTGCCAACAACAGAATTGGAAATCCTAAAAAAAATTCTGGAGCCGTACACCCAAAAGGGAGTGCAATATCACGCTCTTCGCACACGTCAGTCAGGATCACGCAGGTTTGCGTCCATGCACATTCTTGTCCCTGACACATGGACAGTATTTGACGGGCATCAATTGTTGGAAAAAATCGAAGCCGATATTCGCCATGCCCTGCCAAGCATTACCGTGTTTACACACCTGGAACCGATCAACGACCCCGCCTCATTTGAAGATACAAATTTAGACCGCACAGAATCGTAGAAATTCTTCTTTGCTATAATGATATTGAGAAATTTAAACCAAATTATACAAGGACGATAAAAATGGAATACTGGAACGAAGGTGATCGCGCATACGCATATTGGGATGAGGATGAATACTTCTATCCTGCCACGATCATCAAGATCGAAGGCGATGACATCTCCATCCGCTTTGACACTGGCGAAGAGGAATGGACAGACTCGGAATTTCTTGAACCCTTTGAAGTACAAGTAGATGAACAGGTTGAATGTAAATCAGCCAAGGATGATCAGTATTACGATGTGGTCGTCCTTGATGTGAATGGTGACCGCGTTGAAGTTGGCTTCGACGATAACACCACTGAATGGACTACCTTAAGTCGCCTGCGTTTTTATATGGATGAGATTTAATAATGACAACTTTAGCCCCTACCCTCTCGGTTCGCCTCTTTCCCCGCACTGCAAGCTGGTTGCGCGATGCAGCTTTAATCCTCGCTGGATCATGGCTCGTAGCGTTCTTCGCTCAAATTGAGATCCCCATGCTGCCCGTCCCCATTACCGGACAGACCTTTGCAGTGCTGCTCATCGGCGCATTGCTTGGCTCAAAACGTGGAGCAGCGGCAATGATCGCGTACATCACGCAAGGCGCGTTGGGTCTGCCCTTCTTCGCAGGCGGCGCCAGCGGACTTGGCATCCTCACCGGAACAACAGCTGGCTACCTACTGGGATTTGTCGTGGCAGCCTATGTCATTGGCTTACTCGCAGAACGCGGCTTGGAGCGGAGCGTCCGCACATCCATTCTTCCATTTTTGGTTGGCACGGTTATCATCTATGCCTTTGGCGTAGCATGGCTTTCCATCGTACTGGGAAGTTTGAGCAAAGCCATTCAATTTGGTTTACTCCCCTTCCTCATCGGTGACGCCATCAAATTAATTGCCGCAGCCATTGCTCTGCCGAGCGCGTGGAAATTTGTAAAATAATTTTATATCTCAAAAAGAGACAGCCACCTTCAAAGGTGACTGTCTCTTTTTTTACCCGTGTATCGCATCCAACGTGACCTTCTTCGCGTGGATGCGGCAGATGATACGTGTTTCACGTTCCATCTTTTCCAAGGGAAAGACATAGCCATAATACTGTGGATTTGATGTGTACTTTCTTGTGATCGCATCCAGATGTTCCAACGCACCATCTTCCACCAGTTCCACCTCACCGCGAATCTGCAAAAAGCGGCTCGTATTTTCAGGGTCAACGATCAGCAGAGACACTTTGGGATTCGCCATCATATTTTTCCCCTTTTGCCTCTCGCGTGATGTATTGACACGCACATAGTCACCGTCAAAATCACACCACACTAAACTGGATTGTGGCAACCCATCGGGCATCATTGTTGTCAACACACCATGCACAGGGCGGGTAAGCAAATCCATGTGATCTTCGGGAATCGGAGTATTCATACGAAGACCTCCTTCTTTGTTTCATCCATCGCTACAACATGGATAGGCAAAATTTTACACAAGACAGGTGTTTCAATTTCCCTCAACTCAGCGGAAACACACTCTCCGAAATACGGCCTTTTGCCCGTGTATTGCTCGGTCAACCCATCCAAATGCTCCATCGCCCCATCCTCTGTCATCTCCACCACGAGGCCGCGCACTTCCAATGAGCGCAGCGGCTGGCGCGGGTCATAACAGAGCAAAGTCACCTTGGGGTTGGCACGCATGTTTCTCTCTTTGCGGAAGCCGCGCATGGTGTTGACGAGCACATGCGTCCCGTCAAAATTGCACCACACGGGGGTCGTCTGCGGAGAGCCATCTGGCATCAGCGTAGTGAATGCTGCTACGCGTGGACCCTGAATCAGGTCCAGAAAAGAAGCGGGTATTTCAGTCATCAAAGCACCTCCCCGAAAAAATTATCTCAAATCCATCATACAACAAAATCAGCCACTATCGGCGCGTTTCGCGTTCATACCTTATAATACAGGCCGATTGGACAAAAAACAATGTTTATAGATCAAGTTAACATACACGTAAAATCTGGAAAAGGCGGCGATGGCATGGTGCATTTTCGCCGTGAGAAGTTCGTACCGCTGGGCGGGCCCGATGGCGGCGACGGCGGCAAGGGCGGCGATGTTGTCTTTGAAGTGAAAGTGACCCTCAACACGCTTTCGGCATTTCGGCAAAATGAAAAGTTTGCCGCACAGCCCGGCAAAAATGGCGGCGGCTCACAAATGACCGGACGCGGCGCTGACGACCTCATTATTTATGTGCCCCCTGGCACAGTCATTTACGATGCAGAAACCGGCGCCCTGCTTGGCGACCTGACCGACCCCGGCCAGAGACTCACCGTTTGCAAAGGCGGGCGCGGCGGACGCGGCAACCAGCATTTTGTGAACTCACGCCAACAAGCTCCGCGAACGGCTGAACGCGGCGAACCGCACGAAGAAAAAAGTCTGCGCCTCGAACTTAAGCTGATAGCGGATCTTGGCATCATCGGCCTTCCCAACGCTGGGAAATCTACCCTGCTCTCGGTGCTGACGAATGCCAAGCCGAAGATCGGCGCGTATCCGTTCACCACACTTGAACCCAACCTCGGCGTGGCAAATATTGACGATGATGCTACGGTTGTGCTTGCAGATATCCCCGGCCTCATTGAAGGCGCGGCAGAAGGCGCTGGCTTGGGACATGACTTCCTGCGCCACATTCAACGCACTCGCGTTCTCATTCACATGATCGACGGGCAATCGGAAGACCCGCTGGCCGATTACAGCCAGATCAACACCGAGCTTTCGCTGTTTGATCCCTTGCTCGGCAAAAAGCCGCAGATCGTTGTGCTGAACAAGATCGACCAGCCCGATGTTTTGGAACGGCTTGAAGAAATTAAAGCCAGCTTCAAAGAGAAGAACATTGAATTGATCACTGCCTCGGCAATGGCACGCACCAACACGCGCGACATCTTAATTTCTGCGTACAAGAAATTACAGGAATTACCCGCTGAAGTGTTGAAAGAAGAAACACTCCCCGTTTACAAGCCAGATGTTGATCCGAATCAATTTGAGATCACTCGCGAAGAGAACGGCGATTGGCGCATCACCGGCGTGGCTATTGAACGCGCCGCCAAGATGACCTATTGGGAACATGACGGTTCCATCCGCCGCTTCCAAAAGTTGATGACCCACCTCGGCGTGGATAAAGCCCTCCGCAACGCTGGCATTCAGGAAGGCGAAACTGTTTTCATCGGCAACTTTGAATTGGAGTGGCAGGATTAATCTTCCATGTCTGCAAGCACAAATCCAAAACAAAAATGGCTGGTCATTGCGCTCATCATCCTCGGCTTGCTCTTCACTGTTTTTTTCGGAATGCGCGCTGCGCGTGCCTTCCGAAAATTTGACGGACACCGCCCTCCGCCGCTTGGAGAAGTGGAAACCGATGTGGAACTCATCCGTGAATGGATGACGATTCCCTTCATCTCTCACACCTATCATGTTCCTGAAAAATTCCTCTTTGAAGCGTTAGATATTTCCCCAATTAAAAACCACGAAAAAAGCCTTGAAGATATCAATCAGGAATATTTTCCAGACAAGGATGGATACGTGCTGGAACTGGTCAAAGCAACGGTTCTTGCGCATCAACCTCCGCCGCAGCCTGATTCTGCTCCTACAGCAGTTCCCCCGCCGACACCTCCCTCCCCGTAGCAAGTTTTCATGGCAGATTTTCTTCTCACACAAGTTATCAATTTTGGCACCCCTCTCGTTGGCTTGATTCTGTTTCTCGGCGCAATGGGCTTGCCTGTTGGTGCATCTGTCGTGGTCATTGCCGCAGGTGCATTCGGCCAGCAAGGGATATTAGACATCCCCACCGCCGCCATTTATGGATTGATCGGTGCACTGATCGGCGATACCCTCAGCTTTGGCATGGGCTACTACGCAAAAGATGCAGTACAACGGCGCTTCGGAAATTCTTCCGCATGGAAGAACGCAACAGAGACATTCCAAAAGAACGCTGGTCTGGCAGTATTCTTCACCCGCTGGCTCATCACCGCAATTGCCATTCCCACCAACCTCATCGCAGGCGGCAGCGGATATAAATATTCTCAATTCATGCGCTACGATATTGCAGGCGAAGTGCTATGGATCGGCCTTTACGGCGGGCTTGGGTATTTGTTCGGCAGTCAGTGGGAACTGGTCTACGACTTTACCAGCAACTTTGGCGGCTTGATCCTCGGCGTGGTTTTGCTTGGCTTTGGCATTCAACAAGCAATGAAATGGCAAAAGCAGAATAGAGAAAAAGAAATCAAAAAAAGCTGAAGCGTTATGCTTCAGCTTTTTTATTTTCACATTACTGTTGGCTTAGTGGTGGTGACCTTCTTCATGCACATGGCCGTGATCGAGTTCTTCTTCGGTCGGCTCGCGCAGAGCAACCACTTTGACGGAGAAGTGCAATTCCGCACCAGCCAGCGGATGATTGAAATCCAACTGTACAGACTTATCGTCAAAGCTGGAGACGAAGGCCGCCTGATGCTGTCCATCTTCGTCAGTGACGTGCAATTCCATACCCTCTTCCAACTTCATATCTTCTGGGAATTCGGTACGCGGCACATCCATGAAAGCCTCGTCATCAAATTCGCCGTAACCGTCTGCGGGTTGCACAACCACATTCTTGCTATCGCCGATCTTCATACCCATCATTTCCTTTTCCAAACCAGGAATGATGTTTCCATATCCTACGAGGAATTGCAAAGGGCCTGCACCGTCAGAGGAGTCGAGAACTTCTCCATCCACGGTTAATGTATATTCCATTGAAACTACCAAACCATCCTGTACTGAATCTTTGCTCATTTAATATCCTTTTGAAAAATTTATGCGTCCATTGTACCAGTGAAATTCCAGGTCTAAGGTTGAAAGTTGAAAGTCAAAACCTTAGTCTTTCAACTTTAAGAAAGTGTCCGAAAAGTCTGCTTTTGACCACAAAGACACCAAGTCACAACACCTGCCCTGGCGGGCGGTGCCAGGGAGACTCAAAGAGTAAAAAACTTCGTATCTTTGAGTCTTCGAGGCTTCGTGGTGGGGTTTTCAGACACTCTCTAAACCTTCCCCCCATCCTTCGACTATAATGCCCCTCTATGCGATACGACTTATGCCTGCCCTGGTACTGGGAATATGATGATGTTTTCGTTGGAATGGTGGAACGTGCCTGCATTGAAGAAGGCCTGTCTCTCTGGCAGATTAAGCCTGACAACCTGCTCGAATCAATCACGGCCCTCTACAAAGGGGTGCTGACCTTCAAAACTCTGCTCCACCGCGGGCAGGGGGAAGCAACTTTTGACCCGATCCCCCGCTGGGCAAAGGAATTCGGCGCGAGGCGCATCAACCCCGCCGAGGTCTCTTTGTGGTCTGAAGACAAAGCCACCATGCACCTTGAACTGATCAGCGCGGGTGTGCATACTCCGTACACTATTTTGCTGCCGCCTTTTCTCGAACAGCCTGTGGCTCCAGAAATTGACCTGACCCCGCTCGGTGAAAACTTTGTCATTAAGCCATCCAATGGCGGCGGTGGTGAAGGCGTGATCCTCGGTGCAAACACCGTGGATCAAATTTTGAAGGCGCGCATGGAATTTCCTGAGCAGAAATATTTAATTCAGGCGCACGTCACGCCATACACGATCAATGACACGCCTGCATGGTTTCGTATTTTCTACGCCAATGGCGAAACGCATCCCTGCTGGTGGAATACGGAGACGCACATCTACCAAATTGTTACAGCGGAGGATGAAGCTCAATTTGGGCTGACCAAGCTGCGGGATATAACGAAGCGCATCGCTTCCATCTGTAAGCTGGATTGGTTTTCTACAGAGATCGCCCTCGCTGATGAATTCGTCGTCGTGGATTATGTCAACGATGAAATTGATACGCGTGTGCAAAGCCAGGCGGCAGATGGTGTACCTGATTCGATCATGGAATGTATCGCAAAACAACTTGTAAAAATTGCCAAGGAGAATGTATGAAGAAAGTACGAGCAAGAGACCTGGGGATTCCGTTTGAAGGGAACACGGGCGAGTTCAATGCCATTACGGATGTTTCAGGAGTGAGCGTTGGGTATTCCACTGTAATTCACGGCGAATCAGCGCGGACGGGTGTGACCATCATCCATCCGCGAGGTAGGAAAGATTACACGCCTGTTTTTGCAGGCGTGCATTCTTTTAACGGGAATGGCGAAATGACAGGCGCGGCATGGGTCGAAGAAGGCGGTTTTTTAGAGGGACCGATTGGGCTGACGAACACACACAGCGTTGGCATTGTGCGCGATGCGATCATTTCATGGCAGGTGAAAAACAAGATCCAATACCAGCCCTGGTCATTGCCTGTTGTGGCAGAAACAGCAGACGCATGGCTGAATGACATGAATGGATTCCATGTCAAGGAAGAACATGTGCTTGCCGCATTAGATTCTACAACGTCGGGATTCATTGAAGAAGGCAATGTGGGCGGCGGCACAGGGATGATGTGCTATGAATTCAAGGGCGGTACAGGAACATCTTCGCGCAAGCTGCCAGAAAAATTTGGCGGCTGGACGGTTGGCGTGCTGGCTCAGACTAATTTCGGCAGACGGTATCAACTCACCATTGCTGGCGCTCCAGTTGGGTCTCACTTCAAAGAGGGCGCTCCTGTTACCAATGGAGAAAATCCATACAAGCAGGATGACGGCTCGCTGATCGTTATTGTTGCAACGGATGCTCCCCTGCTGCCGCATCAACTCAAGCGGGTTGCCAGGCGGGTGACTCTGGGTATGGCTCGCACAGG
>CAZHOX010000108.1:0-10392 GCA_964534345.1 uncultured Anaerolinea sp. | reverse complement strand
AGAAAATCAGTTTCCATCTGTGTTGATCGGTGTTCATCTGCGGTAAAGAAACACTTTCTAAAATATTCAACTTTTAACCTTTGACCTGTAACTTTCAACTGGAGCATCATGTCCGAACACGAATGGATCAAAGAATTTCCCGCCGCCATCACTGTCTGTAACGCAGAGGGCATCATCCTTGAAATGAACGATAAAGCTGCCAAAACTTTCGAGAAAGACGGTGGGTACAAACTCATTGGTGCAAGTATGTTCGATTGTCACCCCGACCCTGCACGCGGAAAAGTGGAAAGGCTGTTGGCCGCGAAGGTAAAGAATGTGTACACCATCGAAAAGAACGGAGTCAAAAAACTCATCTATCAATCCCCGTGGTATAAAGAAGGTACCTACGCAGGCTTTGTGGAAATCTCATTGGAGATTCCCACGGAAATGCCTCACTTTATCCGCTCCTAACTCGTTCACTTTCATATTTACCCTTTATCAATATACCCATGGAAATCTGTTACCTTCTCGCCTTCCCAGACTCAGATGACGGCAACGCTCCACCGCCCGAACAATTCAAAGGGCTTATTAAAGATGCGCCCTATTTCCAGCCGACGGATATTGACCTTGTCACACTTGGCGAGGAAACAATTGTCATCGAAGGCTATGCTGTCTCAGCCGTCCGCCAAAGATTTGATGACCGCGTGCAAATGATCGAATGTCATTTTGACTTGGTGGACCCGTTTGCAAGCTCTGTTTTGAAAGACCGCACCAAAATCCAAAGCGCCTTGCAAAGCCGCTATATTCCCGAACACGTCCGTCAAAGCGGATTGTATGAAGAGTACAGCATTCTGCTTGTGCAAAATGCAAAACCCTCGCCTGATAAATGGCTCGAAAAAAATGCGGTCGCACTTGCCACTTTTATCCGCTCTCAAAAAGATACCCTCGATACAGCCGAAATCGAAGAGATCCTTATGTCGCGCACGCATTATTCATCGAAGGAAGTCACAGTTGTCGATTGGGAAGGCGCCATCATCATCGCACCCAATGCCGATTATCAATCTGATATTGCGTTGCTCAAGATCGGCAATTATCAGCTCATCCGCTACCGTATGTTGGATAAATCCATCGAACTCATGTTGGATAAGATCAGCGAAACTTTTTTTCAGAACAAAAAACGCCCGCGCCCCACACGCGGCATGATCCGCCAGATCGCCGAACACAAACTCGAAATGATGCTCAGTTTTGAGCGAGCCGAACAGAACATGCTCCTCATTGGCGATTGGTACACCGCTGATCTGTACGAGGCCATTCACGACCAGTTCTACTTAAAAGATTGGAAAGACAATGTGAAAAGCAAACTCGATAGCCTTGAAAGCATTGTCCAAACCATTCGAGATAATTTCTCGCTCTCGTTGGAGAGTGTCTGGGCACGCATCGAAATGTTCGCATGGATGCTCATGCTCATCGGTTACCTCTACCTTACTTTTGTAGACCTGGGTCTGATTCAAAAATAGGAGTTTCTCATGAACATCCTCAACCGCATCACCGAACGCTTTTCAAAAGTACAGCCGCTCCCCGTTGGCACGCATCATCTGCAAGCCGCCATGGATGAAAAGCCATATCGCCTGCATCTGCGCCTCAACAAAGATGGCTCTGGCTTGCTCATTCTCAACGCATCCACGGTCTTGCAGCTCAACCCTACCGCCGCCGAATACGCTTTTCATTTCATCAAAGGTACTGCGCCTGAAGAAGCCGCCAGGCAAATTTCCTCACGCTATCGAATCAATAAAAAAATTGCACTGGATGATTTCAACAACTTTGCGGATCAGATTTACACCCTCATCTCCACACCCGACTTGGACCCCGCCTCTTTCTTAAACTTTGAGCGGGTCCAACCCCACTCAACAGAATCTACCCTGCGGCTGGATTGCGCCATTACCTACCGCCTCCCCGAACACACCCACGCTGAGTACGCACCCGTCAAACGCGTAGACCGTGAACTCACCACCGCCGAATGGCAAACCATCATAGACAAAGCCTGGCAAGCGGGCATTCCCCACATCATTTTCACCGGCGGTGAAGCCACCTTGCGCGAAGACCTCCCGCAGCTCATTGCCCACGCCGAAAAAAATGGTCAGGTCTGCGGTCTGCTCACAGATGGTCTCAGACTCGCAGAAAAAGATTATCTCGAAACCCTCCTGCAAACCGGCCTTGACCATGTCATGCTCGTCTTGCAGCCCAATGAACCGCTCTCCTGGAAAGCCATCGAGATCATCGTCCCGCAAGATTTATTCATTACTGTCCATTTCACGCTGCACAAAGAGAATGCTCATGAAGCAGCAGAGATCCTGCAAAAGGTAGCTCACCTCGGTGTTGAGAATATTTCCCTCAGCGCCGCAGACGATGACCTCACAGACGAAATGCTTGAACTTCAAAGCGTAGCACAAGGATTGGCGCTCAACATCCGCTGGGATCTGCCTGTGCCATATTCTTACTCGAACCCAGTTGCCATCGAAACCGTGGACGATGAAGTTCCCGCCGGCGCAGGCAAAACCTGGATGTACGTCGAGCCTGATGGTGATGTTCTCCCTGCTCAAGGTGAGGCAAATAAAATTCTGGGCAACCTGCTCACAGATAAGTGGGAAGCGATCCGGTCATAAATTTGCATATGTTTCGAGGATATAATAAAACGTCAGAGGCATTCTGACGTTTTATTATTTTACTTACATCGCGGCCAGCAACGCCAAAAGATTAAAGGTAGATCATGAAAAAGAATGTAGCTTTTGTCATTGTGTTGTTTGCCATCAGCTTATCTGTTTTACTTGGCATTGTGTTGGGAAGATATTCTTCCAAGGCCCTGGCTGTGGAAAGTGTGAACGCTTCCTGCTCGGTTACAATGGCCGAGATCATCGCAAGCGCGCAAGGTGATGTATATAACACGGCTGAATTTTCAGATGATTACGTTGAAGCGAAAACGTATTATCTGGTCGCCTATACGGTGAATGGGGATGAGATATTTAAACCAACATTTGAAACTGTCCCAAGCGACCTCAAAGATGAGCAAAAAGATACCGCCTTGCAAAACTCAGCATGGGAAGTGTTTACAACTTTGATCCCCGCCCAAGATCGTGAAATGGTCGTTCAGTATAATGTCTTCACAGATGGGTATTCAAACACTCTGGCTGCTGTTGATCAAAATCATGCTGACCCCGCTAAGTGGATTCTGGAAGTTGACCTTGCCGACCTTGAAGATAAAGATGCCTTCCTGTTCACCCTTATTCATGAATATGCCCACCTGCTTACGCTCAACTCCTCACAAGCGATACCCGATCCGGAACTTTTAGAAGACCCCATGAACTTATCTTTGCAGAAGCAAAAAGCGGCAGCCTGTCCCAACTATTTCACTGGCAATAGTTGCAGCTATGCAGATTCCTACATGCAGGCGTTTTACTCACGCTTTTGGCTGGATATTCATGAGGATTGGGGAAAAATAGATGCCCTCCAGTATGGAACAGAAGATTACATGCCATATTATGAAGGCTTGTACGCCTTTTATAAATCACATCAAGATCAATTTTTGGATGATTACTCCACCACGCATCCTGCCGAGGATATTGCTGAATCTTTTACCTATTTTGTCTTTAGCCCCAAACCAACGGGGAACTCCATAAAAGAACAAAAGATCGCCTTCTTTTACGAATATCCCGAATTGATACAGTTGCGCGAAAATATTCTAAACGGAGCATGTTCTCTGAATAAATAACAGTCTTGAAAGCATGAGTTTTCGAGAAACACACTATGGTATCCTTTGCCAAAATTTTTCCAAGGATATTTCATGAGTCCACGAACAAAAAGCGCTTTTGCCAGTATGGCCTTGCTTTTCTCCACACTGGCTTGTGTTACCCTTCTTGGCAATGACCTGCCAGAAGATGCCGCCTCTCCTTCGTTCCCTGCAACCCAGCTACCGATTACAGAAATACCCGCTACTCAAGAATCGTCTGTTTCCTGCCCAGTTATTACAGACCAGATCATTGAACTGGCGGTTTTAGGCGGTGAAGATGTGGAAGAAAACCTGCTGGATACCGAGGTTACCATCGTCACATACACAGTTTCTGGCGATGAACTTTCCAACCCTTATTACGAAAGCGTCTCTTCTGATTTGCAGGATGAACAGGATGATGAATTGGCCCACCAAAAGGTTTGGAACTATTTCCACACCATTATTCCTGCCGATCAGCGTGAGGTGCTCTCGGAGTATGCCATCATCACCGATGGACAGGGCGGTACCTTGGCTGCCGTTTCGCAATCTTATTCAGACCCTGCTCTTTGGTCATTGCAAATTGATATTGCCGACACTGCAAATTATTATGATCTGACCTATACCCTTGTTCATGAGTTCGGTCATTTGCTTACGCTGGGGCCCAAGCAGGTACCGCCCAGTCTCGCCATTTTCAACAATCCTGAAGATGACGATCTCTATTTTGAACAAGTCTCAGCCTGCCCCAATTATTTCCCAGGCGAAGGCTGTGCCACGCTCGATTCCTACATCAATAATTATTACAACCAATTCTGGGTTGACATTTATGACGAATGGAACGAGATCAATCTTGAAGAAGATGAAGACCTCTACTACGAAAAGTTGGATGATTTTTATTACAAATATGAAGACCAGTTTGTCACCAGCTATGCCGCCACCAACCCAGAAGAAGACATCGCCGAAGCGTGGAGCTTCTTCGTCTTTGGCCCCAAACCAGTGGGTGATACCGTCGCTGAAGAAAAAGTGTTATTCTTCTATAACTATCCAGAGTTGATAGAACTGCGTTCGAATATTCTCAACAATATGTGTGCAGCCTTCCCAGAATAAATTATGACCAAACTTCCCATCCTCGAATCTTATTGGGTTGAAGAGAACCGCTTCCTTGCCGGTGAATTCCCCGGCAGTTACAACTCCGAAACCACACGCCGCCGCATGGATTCTTTTCTTGAGGCGGGCATCAACACATTCATTGACCTTACCCAGGCTCACGAGCTTGTGCCGTACGAGCCCATTCTAAAAGAAGAGGCTCGCATTTATGAGATCGACACCGTTCACCATCGCTTCGCTATTCGCGATCACGGCGTTCCTTCTCGCGAAACCATGACGGCCATTCTCAACACAATTGACGAAGCTATTCAAAACGGCAGAGGCGTGTATGCCCATTGCTGGGGCGGGGTGGGGCGCACGGGCATTGTGGTGGGCTGCTACCTTGTGCGGCATGGACTGACTCCGCAGCAGGCGCTTGAACGCGTGCATACTCTCTTCAAAACCCGCCCGCAAAATTATTACACCACATCGCCCGAAACCCGGGAACAATTTGATTTCGTGCGTAGTTGGCGCGAGATACCCAATTCAGGCCACAAGTCCAAACAAAATTTTTGCGAAGGATGAACTGGCATACGCGCTACCTTCAGCAAGCAGAGTGGACTCGCAGCCTGAGAACCTATCTTTTTGAAAAGGCAGGGATTGCAAATGCGCGCCGCGTGCTTGAAGTAGGATGCGGCACAGGAGCGATCCTGCGCGAAATAAAATCCCCCGCCTCGCTCACCAGCACTGGCCTGCGGCGCAAGTGTCACGGTCTGGACCTTGAACCTGCTTCGCTTTCTATGTGCAGAATCCACGCCCCAGCCGCTTCGCTGACGCGCGGCGATGCGCATTTTCTGCCATATCCGAATCGCTCATTTGATATTGTGTATTGCCATTTCCTCTTGTTGTGGGTGAGGAATCCGTTACAAGTTGTGCGCGAAATGGCACGGGTAGGGCGCACCGTGTTAGCATTAGCCGAGCCCGATTACAGCCAGCGTGTGGATATGCCTGCATCCCTCAAACAGTTGGGAGAATGGCAAACGCAGGCATTGGTCAGGCAGGGCGCGAATCCATCCTTTGGGGCGCGGCTGGCAGAGACGTTCTATCAGGCTGGAATCCAGCTTATAGAGACAGGGCCAATTCAGAGCGCGGAAAAGAAGCGTTCTACACAAGAGTGGAAAAATGAATGGGCGGTGATCGAGGCTGATCTGGCAGAATCAGTTTCGAGTGAAGACATCCAAAAAATGAAGGTTTTGGATGAAAAAGCCCAAAAAAGTGGTGAACGGGTGCTGCATGTGCCTACTTATTTTGCATGGGGTAAGAGCTGATTTGCAGTGGACTTCGAAAAAATGGAAGTATAATTTTGGAATGGTACGGAGGTACGTTTGGATACAGTTGAACACGATGTGAACGTTGAAAATAATGAAGTTGCTCAAGAAGTTCAGGAAAAAGTAAATTGGGGACGATTTGCCTTTGATATTATTGAAACTCTTTTTCTGGCTGTGATTTTGTTCGTGGGGATCAATGCGATTTCTGCGCGGGTGCGTGTGGATGGTTTCAGTATGCGCCCCACTCTTGAAGATGGCGAGTTTGTGCTGGTAAATAAAATGAGTTATCGCTTTGGTGAGTTTTCACGCGGCGATATTATTGTCTTTCACTTTCCGGTCAATCCTGCTGAAGACTTGGTGAAGCGTGTGATCGGCCTGCCTGGTGACCATGTGTTGGTGCAGAATAATCAGGTGTTTGTGAACGGGCAATTGTTGAACGAACCCTATATTGCTCAGGCGCCGCTATATTCAGGGGAGTGGACGATCGCGGAGGGTAATCTTTTTGTTCTGGGTGATAACCGAAATAACTCAAACGATTCAAAAGATTGGGGATTGTTACCTCAGGAAAAAGTAGTGGGCAAGGCTATTTTGATCTATTGGCCGCCTCCATTGTGGAATGTGCTGGAACATACGAACGTATTCGCCTCACAATAAGGAATTGACATGAACGATATCGAACACACCAATTCGGATGTCAACTTATGTACCGAATGTCATGTCGGTATTATGCAGCCGCGCCAGATCACCTATTTTACATGGCTGGGTGAGGAATTGATTACGGTTCCGCATTTCCCTGCATGGATCTGTGATGTATGCGGCAGGCGTGAATACGATGAAAAGGCTGTTCAGTGGTTGAATATGATTCTTGACCCGAATGCAGGAAAGCCGACGAAAAATCAACGCCGCACTCCGCCTCTACCCCGACCTAATACAGGTATGCCACGCCCTATACAGGATTCGTAATCGAACAGGATTTCTCTCATGTCACTTGATTCATCGCCACGCACATTCCGCTTTCTTCCAGCCGATATTTTAACTTCCGGGTATCGTGTGGTTGGTAAGATCATGGTCGCAAGCCAGGGCGCGATGGGAATTATGAATGACCCAACCCATTCAGCGTTGGAGGTGAATGATGCACGCATGGCGCGTTTACATATGCCCACCAAGCTTGTGGATCATTTTGAGATCGTGCGGATGATGAAGAAGCAGGTACATGCATTATGTATGGCAAGGCGTGAGGATCTGGGTCCACATGCGCTTGTGCGCGGTGGTTATACAAGTGTGGTGGAGTACCCTGTGCGCATCACCACACCCATGTTTGAAATTGATGGAACAATGGAATTGCCAGGCCGGTTTGATTTCACAGCGTTAATGGCGGAAGGCTCGCGCGAATTTGTTCCAGTCTTCAATGCTACATTGACTGCAATTCTCATCCCAAACCTGCGCGTGGAAAGTGCGGGAATGCTGGTAAACCGCAAATTGGTGGATGTGATGGCGCTCTTAAACCAGCGAGTGAAACCCGAAAATTAGTTTCGAAATTTGCTTGACGATGTTAAGATGGGATGATAGAATTCGCCCGCTCTAAAAAAGAGCCCCCATCGTCTAGAGGCCCAGGACGCATCCCTTTCAAGGATAAAACCGGAGTTCGAATCTCCGTGGGGGCACCACAACAAAGTAGCCGCGAATAGCGGCCTTTTGTTTTAATTTAGCTTCTTGTTCTTTATGGAAATTATATTGACAATCTTCTTCTGTCGCGTATAATCCAAACTAATTACGGCCAGCGTGAAGACGAGTAATCAGGCAACTGTTCAGAGAGTCGTCGGGAAGTGCGAGACGATCAGCCAGATGATGAAATCCCCTTCGCCAGTGTCATTCTCGCAGAGGTACGTGCAGACTAAAGTCTGCACTCCATAAGAGAATCGGGAAACGCCCGTTATCGCGTACTCCGAGGCTGACCCCCACCCAGCCTCCCCCATTTTTTCAAAATGGGGGAGGTGTCCGAAGGACGGAGGGGGCGCAAAAGCAGGTGGCACCACGAAACGCCCCTTCGTCCTGCATAAAATGGACTGGGGCGTATTTTATTACCTGCACACGGAGGTGCAACATGTTGGATATCAATCTCATTCGTGAAAAACCTGAAGTTGTCCGCAAGGCGCTGACTGACCGCCAGATGGACGCATCGCCTGTGGATTCAATTCTACAGTTGGATGAACAGCGCCGCGCTCTGCTCGGACAGGTGGAACTGCTCAAAGCAGAGCGGAACACTGTCTCAAAGGAGATCGGGCAAATGAAAGACGCAGCAGCCCGAGGCGCGAAGATCGAGGCGATGCGTTTGGTGGGGGATAAGATCGCAGAGTTGGATAAGCAGGTCGCGCAGGTCGAATCAGATCTGAGTGGACTCACATCCACGCTGCCAAATATTCCCGATGAACAAACTCCCTACGGAAAAAGCGAAGACGAGAACGTGGTGCTGCGCACGATCGGCGAGCCGCGCAAGTTTGACTTCAAACCGCTTCCGCACTGGGACCTTGGGCCTGCTCTTGGAATCATTGACTTTGAACGCGGCACCAAGCTGACTGGTTCCCGTTTCTACGTTTTGCAGGGAGCAGGCGCTCGCTTGCAGCGTGCCTTGATCGCGTGGATGCTTGACCTGCACATTCGTCAGGGATATCAGGAAGAATATTTGCCATTCATGGTGAAGACGGGTACGGTGTATGGCGCGGGACAATTGCCGAAGTTCGCAGATAATTTATACAAAGACCACGAAGAGGATCTGTATTTTGTGCCGACGGCTGAAGTCCCGTTGACGGGTTTGCACATGGACGAAATTTTGGATGAGAGTTTTCTGCCAAAAATGTACACGGCGTACACACCCTGCTTCCGCCGCGAAAAGATGAGCGCGGGACGTGATGTGCGCGGCATCAAGCGTGGACATCAATTCGATAAAGTTGAAATGTACATGTACGCCAAGCCCGAAGAGTCGGATGCTCTGCACCAGAAAATGTTGAAGGATGCAGAAGAGACTTGTTCGTTGTTGGGTATTCCCTACCGTGTGAAGCAGCTTTGCACAGGTGATATTGGCTTTGGCGCAACGATGACCTACGACCTTGAGATGTGGGCTCCAGGCTGTGACGAATGGCTGGAAGTCTCGTCCATTTCAAATGACCGTGATTTCCAGGCACGCCGTGCGAACATCAAATATCGCCCTGCGGATGGCGGCAAGACACGCTTCCCGCACACGCTGAATGGCTCAGGTCTTGGCCTACCGCGCACGATGATCGCGGTGATGGAAAATTATCAACAAGCTGATGGCTCGATCATCGTCCCTGAAGTTCTGCGCCCGTGGATGGGCGGCATTGATGTGATCAAGCCATAACCCAGAACTTTGAAGGTTTTTCGCCGTATATATGGCATCGGGCGTTATACTTACTCCTGATGCCATATTTGAATCGCGAGGAGACCACATAAAGATGGATCTAAACTTTTGGGATGTCGCAGGACGTGTTCTTTTAGAAACACTTACATTGTTAGCCCTGCTTGGAGGTTTGTTCGGCCTGTTGATTCCTGTCTTTCCCGGGTTGACGGTCATGTGGATCGGCACATTGGTCTATGCCATTGTGCAGGGGATCAACGGCAATATGACCTGGGTGGACTGGGTGCTTTTTGCCCTCATTACATTGTTGATGATCGGCGGCAACATTGCGGATAACATCATCATTGCCAAACACGTGCGGGACAAGAACGTGCCGTGGAGTTCCATCCTTTGGGCGTTCGCGGCGGGCATTGTCGTAAGCCTGTTCTTTACTCCCATTGCTGGCATGGTCGCTTCTCCCGTTGGGCTATACCTTGCGGAGTGGCGGCGTTTGAAGGAAAAGCAGGCAGCTCTTGCCAATACCAAAGCCTGGATGACAGGTTGGGGCTGGTCGCTTGCGGCGAGATTTGGAATTGGCGTTGTGATGTTCGTCTTTTGGATGTTGTGGGCCTGGTTGTAAAAAATAAAAAGGAGAATTAAATGGGCACATTTATGGAAGTTCTTTCTGTGATCGGTTTTGTCATTCGTGCGTTGGGTTTTGCTTTGTTGGGATTTGCCGTTGGGCGCTTTACGATGGATGCTTATAAAAAAGCCGTCTGGCAGTTACAGGCTGCTTTAGCAGTTGGTTTCTTTGGCCTTTTGGTTGGGTTGACCAATTACTCCAGCCCCGCTTCGATGGGCACATTTGCCCTCGGCGCGGGCGCGGC
>CAZHOX010000107.1:3895-10612 GCA_964534345.1 uncultured Anaerolinea sp. | reverse complement strand
GCTTTTGCGAGGTCAAACGAGTCGGTGGGTTCGAGGCTGCGTGCCAAACTCATCGACGCGGAGAAATCACAGTAACTTGCGAGCCGCTCGAGGATCTTCGGGTATTCGAGTACGTTGAGTGTCTTGCTGTCCATAATGGGGATTATAAACCACAGATGAACACGGATAAAATAAGATACAGAATGGAGAATAGGATGAGACTCAAAAATAAAGTGGCGATTATCACAGGTGCAACATCGGGGATCGGAAAAGCTACCGCGCTTCGTTTCGCGGACGAGGGAGCTGATCTGGTCTTAACGGGCAGACGCCTCAGCTTGGGCAATGCTGTCGAAACAGAATGCAGGCAAAGGGGAGTCCGATGCGTGTTTGTGGAGACGGATCACACAAAGCCAGAGGAATGTCAAAGAGTCGTAGATGTCGCTCTAAAGGAATTTAATCGCATTGATATTTTGTTTAATAATGCGGGCATTGTCACCAAAGGGACAGCAGACACCACCCCCGAAGATGTTTGGATGGATACGTTGAACATCAACGTGACAGCGGTGTGGCGTATGTGCAAGCTGGTGATTCCGCACATGAAAAAACAAGGCAAAGGCGTGATCGTGAACAATGGTTCGGATTGGTCTGTGGTGGCGGGGAAGAACGCGTTTCCGTACATCATGAGCAAGGGTGCGGTGGGGATGATGACGAAAGCGATGGCTCTGGATTACGCGCGTGAGGGCATCCGTGTGAATGCGGTTTGTCCGGGGGATACGTTTGTGGACAGGTGGATCGAGAAGGGATATTTTGAAGGCTCTGACCCCGTGACGATGGAAGATGCGATAAAAGAAGCCAGCGAATATATTCCGATGGGTCGGTTTGGAAAGCCAGAAGAAATTGCGAATGCGGTTTTGTATCTGGCCTCAGAAGAGTCTTCTTTTGTAACGGGACATCTGCTTTTGGTGGATGGCGGTAATACGGCACAGTAGTGTTACGACTTGAGATTTTTATAGATTTTCCTTTATCTACAAAAAAAAATGTAAAGCCAGTTAACCAAACTGTTAATTGATTAACTTGTTTTTTGAATATAATACAATTTGATTTACTTCATTGTCAAATTATACGGAAAGGAGGTACTTAAGCATGTTATTCTCCCCGAGAGAAAAAGGGCAGGGACTTGTTGAATATGCGTTAATTCTTGTTTTAGTAGCTATTGTTGTTATTGCCGCATTGATGGTTCTTGGCCCGATCATCGGTAATGTATTCAGCAAGGTCAACAGTAGTCTATCCAGAGTATAAAGCCCGACCAAATGCAATCTTTATATGGGCGGCCTGCTTTGATGAGCAGGCCGCCCATATAGTTATATGTATTAATCGTAATTATTTTTATACAAAGAGGAAGATATGATCATCGTATCAGACATGATGGGAACGCTGACCACCGGCTCCCCATTTTTAGGCCTGGTGGATTGGGTGAAGCACAACCAAAGCAAGCTTCGTGCCAATTGGTATTTGGCATCCATCACGCCGTCATACTTGCTTGCAAAGAATGGAATTATTGACTGGCAGGAATGGGGACAAAAACTCATGGTGGACAGTCTCGGCTACATCAAAAATGCCAACCCCGAAGTAGTAAAGCACGCCTCCGAATGGACCGTGGAACACAACTTATGGAAAAAACGCCGCGAAGACGTGGTGGCGCGTCTCGTTCAACATCGTGAAGATGGTGCAAAAGTTTACATCGCCAGCAGTGTTGTAGAGCCATTCATCGAGCCGTTCGCACAGCGCATCGGCGCTCAAACCATTGGCACACCGGTAAAGATCGAGAATGGACGTTTGCAAATGGTCAGTGAGTTGATGAAAGATGAGAAGAAGATCGAGCAGGTTCTCAGCCGCCTCGCTGTAGACCGCGTGGACGTTGCCTACGGTGACACGATCCTGGATGTCCCGTTGCTGGAACATGCCGAGCATCCTGTAGCAGTGTACCCTGATGTGAAGTTGAAGAAGATCGCGCTGGATAAAGGCTGGGAAATTATTGGCGATACGCCGAAGTACGGGTAAGGAATGTAGACACGTAAACGGGTATATACGTAGACAAGTAAACAGGCAGGTAAATATATTATGGAACGAACAACTTTACGCAGAATTCGAAAAAGAAAAGCAGATAACAAGGTGTATTTATGTGCGCCGGTCAATTCTCTCGTGGAAGGAATCTACGAGCAGAATATTCCATTTTATGAGATCAAAAAACATGGAGACTTTGGTCTCGGCACGTTCAACGATCTCGATGGCGAAATGATGATGGTGGATGGGGATATCTTCCGCGTGGGTTCAGACGGCAAAGTCAACCAGATCACGGACGAAGATACCTGCACGCCGTTCGCCTGCGTCACCAACTTTCAACCCGCCAGCGAAGAAACCCTTGAAAAGGAATTACCCTACGTCGATTTCCTGAAATGGATGGTGGAGCTAATGCCTTCACCAAATATCTTCTATGCGTTTCGCATCACAGGCGAATTTGGCTATGTCAAAACCCGCTCAGTACCCAAGCAGGAGAATTACCGTCCGCTGGTGGAAGTGGCGAAGGAGCAGCCAACGTTTGAGTTTAACAATGTGAGCGGCGTAATGGTCGGGTTTTACACGCCCTCGTTCATGGCGTCCCTGAGCGTGCCCGGTGTGCATCTGCATTTCCTCACCGACGATAAATCCAGCGGCGGACATTTGCTGGAATGCCGTCCGCGCAACGTGAAAGTGGAAATGCAATATCTGTACACCGTGGAGTTATCACTGCCTTCCAATTTAGATTACCTCACCTGGGACTTTCAGCGCGACATTGGCAAAGATCTGGATAAAGCCGAGAAATAAAATAGGTATGTATTAAAACATCATCCACGAAGGACACGAATTTTCACAAAGAAATAACAGAAACTTGCGTCCTTCGTGAGCTTTGTGGATAAAAGTTACCCCCCGATACTGTCCACTTATTTCCCCGCATACACGTTTTTCTGTATAATCAGATCATCGTCCACTTTACAATTGAAAGAGAGAGGTGACCCATGACATTCCAGCTTGTGTACTACTCCCAGCAGGACCCGCAATGGAAACAAGACATCCTCGGCTTCGGCGACCCCGGAGATACCATCGGCTACGTTGGTTGCGCGCTCACCAGCGTGGCTATGCTCCTCAGTGGGCATGGGTACATCGAAACCCCAAAGACTCTCAATAAAAAATTACAAGCGGTCGGCGGCTTCGCCAGCGCAGGCATCCGCTGGGGATCGGTCAGCCAGGTGGTGCCGCAAGTCAGCGTCAAAAGCAGCATCTCCTGCAACAACACAGACGCCCCCCTCAGCCTGATCGATGCCTCCATTGCCGCAGGCCAGCCTGTCATCGTCATGGTCGATAGCACCCCCGCCGCGGGCTTGCTCACCCACTGGGTCGTCCTCTACGCTAAAGAGGGCAACGACTATCTCATGCTCGACCCCTGGCCCTACCAAACCGACGTCAAGAAAAAGACATACCTCATGCCGCGCTACAGTCAGGGCAACCCGTTGCAGCGTTCCATCATGCATGTCATCATTTATGAATGTTTCACCGCTGGCGGAGGGATCGCCATACCGGGTTCACCTGCATCAACAAGCACGCCTCCAACTCCGCCGGTAACTGCTCCTGTTACGAGCGGCAGATCCACCGCCAAAGTAAAAGCGGAAGTCACCTGGGGCCTGAACATCCGCTCGACGATTGATACCTCCACCATGGCAAATGTGATCGCATCTGTCCCTGCGGGAACAGAACTCACTCTCATGGAAGATGACGGCGTCTCAAAGATCGGCGCAGTTAATCAGTGGGTACGAGTCCGCGATGCGCAGGGACGAGAAGGATTCGCTGCCGCTTGGTATCTGGAAAAAGGCCAGATCGTGGCACCTGCTCCAGTTCCCGCACCAGCTCCAAGTCCGGTAACTGAGGCGCCTGCGCCAACATCCACAACAACACCAGCCCCTGTTCCCGCACCTGAAGTGCAAAAGTTAAGCGTCGTTGTTAAATCTGCAGGAGCAAAGATATATCAAACTGCTTCCGTGAAAAGCGCTGTACTATCCACAGAAAAAAGCGGTGCGCGCCTCGTGGTGGTAGAAGCTGCCAGCACCGCCGCGGATAAAATTGGAAAAGCAGGTCAATGGATTATCGTAAAAGGCACAAACAACAAACGTGGTTATATGGACGGTAGTTTGGTGAAGAAAGGGTAATTTATTACAAGGAATTCAATGCCGTCACGAAGGCATCTGCCATCTTTTGGATGTTGATCTCTTCGGAAACGATCCGAAACGACTCTTTCCCCATTTCTCTTAAACGCGCTATGTCTGATAGCGCGTTTTTCATTGCGGCAAGCAGAGCATCATAATTTTCTGGCTGAATCTGCCAGCCGTTTTTTTCACGCACAAGATCATCCTGCGTGCCGTCGCCTTTCGCAACGATGACGGGCAAGCCGTAACTCATCGCTTCCTGCACAGCGAGGCCGCCCGTACCGGGCAATACAAAAAGATCAGCCTGCGCGAAATACGGCTTCAATTCTGCGCCATGCTTCGCGCCGATAAACTCAGCCGAGGGGTAGATTTCTTTTGCCAGTGTTTCCATTGCCGTACGCTCAGGGCCATCCCCTACGATGATCAGGCGCGGTTTTGATTCCAACTCGGCACAAGCCCGCAGCAAAGAATCGATTCGCTTGCGAGCCTGTAAACGGCCAACGAACAAGAGAACGGGTTGAGGGTTGAACGTTGAACGTTGAATGTCAAATGTTGGCACAGGTGAGACGGAATTGTAGGCAACGAATATTTTTTCACGCGGGAAGCCAAGGGCGGCATATTCCTCTGCGCCGCGTTGACTGTACGAAAGCATGGCATCAAATTGACTGATAAACGAAAGCCTGCGTTGTTTTCTAAATCCGCTCACGGATGGAGAACCCAGCCCCCAGCCAATGACTTTGCGTCCGCGGGCATGCATCCACTTCACAGCAGACGGTGTTGCCAAATAGCGCGGATTGGCTTCCACGATCAGGGCATCGGGGTTTGTTGCTTCGAGCCAGTGGATAAATCCTTTTTGATGGCAAAGGTAGAACTTTCCGCCAAGCAGGTGAATGTTATTTGCTTCTGTGAGTTTTGCGACTGTGGTTTTTCCACTGGCGATCATTTCTACGGGGCGGGGGAACCCTGCAAAGAGATTCATCCCGCCTTCGCATTGGCTTGCCAACAAATCAAAGAATGGAACGCGATAACTTGGAAGAACGCGCTGCTGCAAGCCAAGCCTACCTGAATATTTTTTCATTTTATTTATTTTGCCTCACAGCGCGAGAAAATGACCGCGACATCGTCACGATATTCTTCGCACCAAATTTGAGATGATGTTACGGCTTCAACAAGTTTTGGCTGTGCCGCATGGGAAAGCATGAGCAGGTTGATATTTTCACGGTCGAACATGGTTTGCCAATTTTCAGCATTGCTGACATGAACATACTCTGTCCACTGTTCAGGAGTGTAGGCGTTGAAGCGGCTGTCCATCCACGGCTGGCAGGATGGCATGGCAAAGGAAAGGTAGCCGCCGAAGGAGTAATCAGCCCAGAGGTTGGAACATGCTTCGGGATGACCGACCAGCCACTCGGTCGCAGAAAGAGGCGTGGTTGGAGGTTCGTACACGGGGGCAGAGTCACCCATCCATGCGGTGCGGAAGTTGGGGAGAAATATCAAAGGGATGATAAGCAGAAAAATCCCAAAGCTGAAATTGAGCGCGGGAAAAATTTGTTTTGGTTCCGCAGAATTTTTCATCCATCCCGAAAGCAGGGAGGCGGTAAAAACTGCGATGATGAAAAGAAACCAGATGACGTAACGCAGCCCCGTGAGCGCAAGCCAGCCGAAGCCAAGATACAAGACCCATTCAAAGACGGAGAGTTTGCGCGGCGAAAACACAGCCAGCGGAGCGAATCCGAGCATCGATGCAAAGAAGATGTTCATTTGCCAGCCTTCATTGCGTGGCGGCGCCCACTCGAAGGAAAAGAGATGATCGGAAGGCGAATTGAGCATGAAGGTGAAATAGTTCCAAATACCGATGCCGTGAGGGTTGATGAGCAGGGCAGGGACCATCAAAGCAAGTGTGATAGCTAATGATTTTCTGTCGCCTTTGCCAAAGACCAACGCCGCGCCTGCCAGCACGAACGGCAAAATAAAAGAACCGTGCAGGTTCGCCCACAGCAAGGCAGAGAAGGGCAAAACCCAGAGATATTTTTTGTCTCCGTTTTGCCAGCGCAGCAAACTCCACAGACACAACACAAAAAGCGGATACACAAATAACTGTGAGCGCACCGCCCAATTATTTGCCGTGGCAATGCCAAGAATGAACACAACCACCGATGCCAGCCGCGGCGTGGAAAGGTCGCGTGCCATGACCCAAATGACCGCATAAGTGAGCGCAAGCAAAACACCGCGCAGCAGCAAGGTAAATGCCGCGCCACCAGATCTATACGCGAGATAAAGAAGCACACCTGAAAGCCATTGCTGATACATGATCGGCTGCCCAGCCTGACTCCAACTGATCGTGTCAGTGACAGGGATCGCGCCGTTTTGCAGCGTTTCCTGCCCCACGCGCATCAGCCACCAAAAATCCTGTGGTTGAATGGCAAACAGGAACGACAAACCGATCAACGGCATGAGCGCAATGCAGAGCCAGAGAAAATCAAAGGAGCGGGAGGAGGTT
>CAZHOX010000107.1:0-3795 GCA_964534345.1 uncultured Anaerolinea sp. | reverse complement strand
GAAGCGATGTCATTGCTCATGATGCCCTGCAAATGTTTCAACAAAAATTCGTGAACTTCTTTATCCATGACTCAATCCTCCAGCAGGACTTTCAAATAGGAATCGACCATTTGATCGAGACCGAACGCCGCCTCGGCGCGCTTCCTTGCCGCCGCCCGCAATTGATTCTGTTTCTCAAGCACCTGCCCCGCTGCTTGGGCCAGCGCGGAAATATCAGGCGTTTCCAACTTCCACGGGTTCGCGCCGTACGGGACAATGCACCCCGCATCTTCCGAAACCAATTCTCTGAGCGCACCGCTGTCAAAACCAATGACGGGCAATCCGCAGGCCATTGCTTCAATGACAGAATTCGGGCAGGGCGGGTTGACCTCAGCGCAATACATCAAATGAGAAGAACGCGCGAGCTTTGGAATCTCTGCGCGTGGGACAGTTCCAAGAAATTTGACAGGGACCTTGCTTTGCAATTTTTGCTTTGTGGCTTCGTCCACAGTGCCAGCCACAACAATTTCCATTGGATATTTTGCTGATAATTTTTCCGCAACCGAAACCGCGTGAAATAACCCAGAGTTCAATCCGCGGGCAAGGCTGCCTTCAAGCAATAACATGCGAAATTTATCTGCGGGGCGTTCGCTTTCGCCTTCGGGGAGGTAGGTGTTCAAATCCACGCCGTTGATGATGACGGTGGCGGGCGCTTTTGCAATGCCGTACCAATCTTCCCACCATTTGCGGATGAACTGACTTTGATAGATGACCCTGTCTGCAAAACGGGAGCGGATGAGTGAGAGCATGAAATTTCCATACTCAGCACGGACACTGTACTTCACGCCCGACCATTTCACACGCTGCACCCAGTTGACGCCGTCTAATCTTTGGACGATGCGAATGCCCCGTCGGCGTGCCCTGTTCAGGTCAGGTAAGAAGCGAGTGCCTGCGATGACAAGAACTGCGTCAGACTTGGCTGAAAGATCATAAGTCACATCAATGCCGCGGGAGAGTAATCCCTGTTCAAATTTCAAGCGGAAGGATGCCATGCCGCCAGTGCCTTGCACCTGCGGAACAATACAAATTTTTGACATTTGTCCATTATACAATCTTCCCCTTCTCGCTTTTTATTTTCCCGCTTTCATCATTCCTCCTTCCTCATTCATCCTTTCTTTATGGTATCCTTGCTTTACACTATTCAGGGAGCTTTTATTTCATGTACATAGCCATTGAAGGGGTCATCGGCGTGGGCAAGACCACGCTGGCCCGTCTTCTACAATCATCATTCAACGCAGAAGTGCTGCTGGAGATCTTTGAAGAGAATCCATTCCTTTCCGATTTCTACGCAGACCGCGCACGATACGCTTTCCAAACCCAAATTTTCTTTTTGCTCAGCCGCTATCATCAACAGAATAATAACGTCCCGAAAATTCTCGCAGAAGATAAAAACCTGATCGCCGATTACACCTTTGCGAAAGATGCGCTCTTTGCGGGCATCAACCTCAATGGCGATGAGTTGGATATGTATCACAAAGTACATGAAGCGCTCGGTGAGAAAATTCCCAAGCCTGATCTGTTGGTGTATCTGCAAGCCAGCACCGACACTCTCATGAACCGCATTGCCTTTCGTGATAGGTCCTATGAACGGCAAATGGAACGCAGCTACATCAACGAATTGAACATGGCATACGAGGAATTCTTCTCAAAGCCATTCGACCACACTCCGGTTCTAAAGATTGAAACGAACGATCTGGATATTATTCACAACACCGAGCACCTCAAGCTGATCGAAAACCGCATCCGCGAAACTTTGAACCTGCATCCATTTCAACCAAGTTTGCCATTAGAATAGGCAGGATACCATGCGCGTCACCAGAGATTCACTCATCCGCATTGCAAAAGAGACCACGCAGGAACGGGCGTACAACGACCCCGAGATCATTGCCGCGTACCTGACAGGCTCCCTGCTCAGCGCCGAACCCATGCTCGGCGGCACTGCCGATATTGACCTGGTTTTTGTTTGTAAAAATACACCAACCAAAACACGCGAATTCGTAAAACTCACCCCCGACTTTCACCTTGATATCAGCCGCCGCACAAAAGACGAGTTCAAGTCACCGCGTGAATTGCGCGGAGACCCGTGGCTCGGTTTTGAAATGTACGCCCCCATGCTCCTCTACGAGCGCGAAAAATTCTTCGACTTCGTGCAAGCCAGCCTGCGGGCAGGCTTTGAGTTCGAGCAGCCCCCTCTCATGTTACAACGCTGCCGCACCATGCTCTCCCATGGGCGTGGTATCTGGATGGATATAAACGAACTCGATGGGGCTGTTGGGCCAAAAGACGTTCGAAAATTTATGAAGTCTCTTTTCCATGCCATCAACACAGTGGCCGAGATCAGCGGTGCACCCATTCAGGAACGCAGGCTGCTGCTTGAATTTCCTGCGCGCGCCGAAGCCGCAAAAAAACCGGAAATGGTTGCAACGGCGTACGGACTCATTGGCGCCGGCAATGCAACTGCTGAAAAGCTAAAGCTCTGGACTGCGGATTGGAAAGAAGCATACAAACTTGCCTGTGAAAAAGAAGGTGTGGATGTGCGCATTCACCCGGCACGCCTGAATTACTACGAGAAAGCCATCAAAGCCCTGCTGGAAGGCGACACGCCTCTTTCCGCGCTCTGGCCGCTCCTGCACACATGGACTCTCGCCGCTGAAACATTATCCGGCGACCATTTCCAGTTCTGGCAAAATGCGTGCAGCGAGTTGGGTCTGCTCGGAGATGGATTCGCAGAGCGTGTGGAGGGACTCGATCACTTCATTGACGATATTGAAGTGGCGCTCGATGAGATCGCCACCGAAAACGGATTGGACGCATTTGCAGGAGTATAGTCAATACAACTTCCGAAGTCTTTGAGGCTTCGGAAGTTTTTTATAAAATCATTCGTCATTGCGAGGGCGATGTTCGTCCGCCCGAAGCAATCTCGTAGACAATGTTGGAGATTGCTTCGTCGGGCTAGCGCCCTCCTCGCAATGACGAGAATTAATCCAAAGGAGATAAATTTATGCCAACTCAATCATCATCCCCTCACCTGCCTTTTGGCGAAAACAAGAACGCCGACTGGTACGGCAAGGACATTCTTTCTGTAAAACAATTCAGCCGCGAAGATCTGGAGTACGTGTTCGGCGTGGCGCATGAGATGCGCGGCATGGTCGAGCGTATCGGGACATTTGACCTGCTCAAAGGAAAAATTTTAGCGAACCTTTTTTATGAGCCATCCACCAGAACATCGTCTTCGTTTACTGCGGCAATGGAACGCCTTGGCGGGAGCGTCATCCCGATCAGCGAAGTGAAATATTCGTCTGTATCAAAAGGTGAAAGCCTGCCGGATACCATCCGCACGCTGGAATGTTACGCAGATGTGATCGTGTTGCGCCACCCAGAAACAGGCTCGGCCGCCATTGCAGCGAAGGCAGCAAAGAAACCGGTCATCAATGCGGGCGATGGCGTAGGCGAACACCCCACACAAGCCCTGCTCGATACCTTCACCATCATGGAAGAGATTGGCCGCCTCGACAACCTGACCGTGACCATGCTCGGCGATCTGAAATATGGCCGCACCGTCCACTCACTGGCGCGTCTGCTCTCGAATTTCAGCAACATCAAGTTGAATTACGTCTCGCCTGATATTTTGAAGATGCCTAAAGAAGTGATGGAAGAAGTGGCAACCAAGAATGTACCGCAGGCTGAATATTCCTCCCTTGAGAAAGTATTGCCTGAAACTGACATCTTGTATGTGACCCGCGTGCAAAAAGAACG
>CAZHOX010000106.1:0-10831 GCA_964534345.1 uncultured Anaerolinea sp. | reverse complement strand
CCTTGCTTGGCTCGCTCCACGTTGGCGCCGATCTCAGCGGCAAGAATGCCTGCCAGTTTGGAAACTTCCACAGCATGGGCGAGTTGGTTTTGGCCGTAGGAAGTGCGGAATTTCAGGCGGCCCATCATGCGCAGGACTTCGGGGTGCAAGCCAGTGACATTTGCATCGTAGGCGGCTTGTTCACCAGACTCGTTGATGATCTTTTCGACGGCTTTTGTTTCATCTTCCACAACTTTTTCAATGTGTGCGGGATGAATGCGTCCATCGAGGATGAGCTTGCTTAAGGCGCGGCGGCCAATTTCACGGCGAACCGAGTCAAAGCAGGAGACGGTGACGGAATCGGGAGTGTCATCCACGATCACATCCACACCTGCGGCTTGCTCAAAGGCTTTGATATTGCGGCCATTGCGGCCAACGATGCGCCCCTTCATTTCTTCGCTGGGGAGGGTGACCACGGCGCGGGTGACTTCTGCCACATGCTCAGATGCAACTCGTTGAATGGCATCTGCGATCAACTTGCGGGCGCGTTTTTCACCTTCTTCGCGTGCTTCGGCTTCCACCTGACGGATGATGCGAGCCATGTCGCCGCGGGCTTCTTTTTCAACGGCGGCAAACAATTCTTTCCGCGCATCTTCCGGGGTCAATTGTGCGATCTGTTCAAGTTTCTTGACCTGATCTTCGTATAACTTGTCGATCTCGTTTCCGCGGCGATCCACCTGTGATTGACGTTTGTTCAAGGTCTGTTCGCGCTGTTCCATTTTGTCGAAGCGGCTATCGAGTTCGGCGCGGCGTTTGTCGAGGCGGTCGGTTTCGCGGTTGAGTTCAATGCGGCGTTCTTTGATTTCAGTTTCGGCAGACTGAACGATCTTGGTGGCATTTTCTCTCGCGCCGCTTTCGATCATGCGGGCCTGTGAGTTGGCGGCTTTTAAAATATCATCGGCTTTTTCCTGACGCGCTTTTGCTGCGCTTTCTGCCTGATAGCGATGGAAAAAATATCCGGCAGCTACGCCGACAATGAGTACAAGCAAGTCTATTAGTATTAGGATTATCGGGTTCATTGTGAATCCTCATCTTCAAAGTTTTTCTCGTGATCTTCCGGGTGCATTTCACTCCAAACCTGAGTGACAACTGGTGCGATCACAGAATATGGGAAGCCGCGTCTTGCGAGGTACTCGGATAGTTTCTTACGAAACTCGCCCCATTCCAGACTTTTGAACCTGCCTGCTCGTTTATGAGCAGAGTCATACGCTAGGGCATTTTCATCCACACTTGAAACTGCGGCTTGCACAGTTTCATCGTCGAGTCCTTTTTGACGAAGTTCCATCGTCAACACACGGCGACTGCGCGGGCGGAAGGTATTGCGATTTTCCACCCATACGCGGGCAAATTTATTATCGTTGGCTAACCCGTTTTCTCGAAGCCGTTCGATGGTCTCTTCCACCACATCTTCGGGAATTTCATGCTTTTGCAGGTTTTGCCGTATTTCTTTTTCGGAACGGGGGCGGTAACTCAAGAAGAGCATGGCTTGCTGTAACGCCCGTTCCCTTGCATCATCGGCTTGCAGTTTGGCGATCTTTTCATCGCTCACTACATCGCCGACTTTTAGCCATGCGGCTGTGATACGTGCCAGCCCGAAGGCAAATTCGCCATCCAGGTGAATGTTTACCCGGTTGCGGTTCTTTTGCGGTTCGATGGCAGTTATCTTTTTCATGTTAAAGCACACAGCCGAGACTTCCGTCTTAAACGGCCTCGGCTGTTGAAAATGTCTGGGTAGGTTGACCAGTTCCAGATCCAGAAAGAGGCGGGGAGTGGATAGGTCAAAATTGCGCGACTATTATTCCGTCGCGTTTGGCTGTCGAAAATTACGGTGAAGCCAGCTGTTTTCTCAAAAGTTGTCCTAAATGAGACTTCACAAAATAACTCCCAATTATTGGAGGGAGGTGGTGCGCCAAATTTCCAGTCAGTTTCGAGCAAAGGCCGCAGGTGCGGCGGAAGTGTCTAAAAGAGTACCCGAATATTATCCTTGCGGGTTTCCTTAATTATACATGAATTTCATGATTTTTTAACATTTTGAAAATATGACAAAAATACTCTTTTCAAGGCAAAGGTGGTGTAATATTTTTTGTGTATAATAAATTTTCTTCAAGATATACAGTGAAATGATTTTTTTATAAGTTTTCCTGCTAACCATTAACTACGTGGAGGTTTCAATGATTGAAGGGCCTGAACATATGGGGGGGGTTAGGAATATTCAACGGGTTGTTGCTTTTTGGGGAATATTCTTAATTTTAGCCAGTCAGTTTTTAATTTTTTCGAACCCTGAAGTTACTGTTGTTTTATTTCCTCCTAATACATGGCTGGCTGGCTTGGGGGTGCTTATTTTGGTGTTTAGCCAGTTAATTCGCCCAACTGCATTTTTTCAGAAATTATCCGGCTGGTTTATTTTTCGTGAGAAGGCTTTTTGGATTTTGGCTGGTTTTTTGTTTTCTGCCTTGGCAGCCTGGGCAATGTCAAATTTTATGGTGTTCACTCGCGTAAATTACATCCCCATTGTAACGATCTGGCTCTTCGGTGCAGGCGCGTACATTTATGCTTTTTTTGATATCTCATTTGATTCAACCGCCTTGCTAAACTGGTTAAGGAAGAATCAAACAGAAATTTTGCTGGTTGTTGGGCTTGTTGTATTAACTATTCTGCTGCGTTTTTATCAATTGGGAGCCATTCCGCGTGTTTTGGATGGCGATGAGGGGTCAGTTGGTCTTAATGCTCAATCAACAGTTCAGGGACGGCTTACGAACCCATTTGCTTTGTGGGAGAACTTTGGCGCGCTTTACTTGCAGTTGATAAATCTGTCACTGAAGTTGTTTGGAATTAATGCCTATGGGCTGAGATTCTGGCCTGCGGTTGGTGGAGTATTGGCAATACCTTCCCTGTATCTGCTGGCGCGCTGGTTTGGCGGCCAACGGATTGCGTTGGTTGCGGCGACCATTTTGGCATTTTCACACTCTCATATTCATTTCAGTCGTATTGCATCGGTTGCGTATATTCAGGGCACGTGGCTGATTCCACTTGAAATGTATTTTCTGATCAGCGGGCTTGAGAAGCGCCAATCATGGAGAACAGCGCTAAGTGGAATTATTCTGGCGATACATTTTTCAGTGTATTTGTCATCTCAGGTGATTCTGGCAGTTGCAGTTATTTTTATTCTGACCACGATCCTGTTTTATCGAAACTGGGCCAGACAGCGCATTTTGCAGATGGGGGTATTTTTTGGCGGCTTTCTTGTTACCATTTTGCCAACTGCGGTATATAGCATTGGAAATCCAAATGAATTTATAAGCCGTTTGAATCGCGGTGGAACATTCCAAACTGGATATCTGGAAAGTATGATGGAAGCGACGGGGCAGAGTGCAGCACATATTCTTTTTGACCGAGTAGTTCACGCTTTTTTGTCGCTCATCTATTACCCCTCGTTTGATTTTTACGGTTCCTCAGCGCCAATGATGAGCATGATCACAAGCATGTTGTTTTTGGTAGGGCTTGGGCTTGCGCTTTGGAGAATTCGGCAGCCCGAATATTTACTATTAAACGGTTATTTTTGGGGCGCAACGGTGTCAATTGGAATATTTGCCCTCCCGCCTACAGCAGATACGTATCGTATGTTAATGGTATTACCTGCTGCCGTCATCATGGCATCTCTCGGCCTCGACTACATTCTTGATCTGTTGGGCTTGGGTACAGAAAGCTCCCGAGTTGCCTATGTTGTATCTGTATCAGCCATCCTTGCAAGCCTGCTTGCTTTCAATTTATGGACATACTACGGAGAATTTGCGGGAAAATGCCTATTCACCGGAGATCTGCCCGGAAGATTTGCCTCCTATCTTGGCAGAGAAGTAAACAATGTGGGCAGCGACTTGCAAGTCTACTTATTGAGCGATGACATATACTATTATGGCAACCACCCCTCAGCCTACTTCCTAAGCCAAAGCAGAGAAATCACAAACTTCCCAGACTCGATTGATCAGTTAAACCCTGTTTTTGGCGAAACCATCATCGCGTCCCCGAACAGAATTCAAGAACTGGCAGCATGGGCACATGCCCACCCCGGTGGCGATCTTCATTATCGATATGACTGTGATACTACCATTCTGCTTGTGTATACAGTTCCATAAAAGGCTAACTTGGACCCACTCGAATATGAACTGATGTATCAGGTTGAGGATCATCATTGGTGGTATAGGGGAATGGAAACCATCACGCGATACATCCTGAATCGTTGGGTACACATTCCTACTCCAAGAATTTTAGATGCAGGGTGCGGCACAGGCGCAGCCATGACAACCTACCTTGCAGAATATGGGAAAGTAACCGGTGTGGACCTATATCCACAAGCCTTGGAATTTTGCCGCAAACGAAATGCTCCACGCCTTGCCCGCGCCTCGATTCTTAATCTGCCATTTGCTCCTGCTTCCTTTGACATGGTCACCAGCTTTGACGTTTTGTACGAGCGGGCCGTTTCCAGCGAAAATACGGCCATGAATGAGTTTTTCCGTGTGCTCCGTACTGGCGGGTATATTCTCCTGCGCCTGCCCGCCTATAATTGGCTGCGTGGGCAGCACGATAAACGAGTCCACACCAATCACAGATATACAAAAGGACTCGTAAAAGAATTACTCGAGCAAAGCGGTTTTGTTGTAGAACATCTTTCGTATGCCAACACATTTCTCTTTCCTCTTGCGGTTGCCAAAAGACTAGGCGAAAGAATTTTCCCGCCAAAAGAGATTCAATCTGACCTTTCGTTGGATGCAGGCAGATTTAATTTCACCCTAAGAAATATCCTTGCAAGTGAAGCGTTTTTTGCAGCGCAAACCGGCCTGCCATACGGATTAAGTGTGTTCGCAGTTGGTAGAAAAAGATAAGTGCGATGGAGAATCAAACAAACCGAAAAAAAGCTTCCAGCATCAGTGTGGTATTCCCTGCCTACAATGATGGCGGAACAATTGCCAGCATGGTCGCCGCCGCATGGATTGCATTACAGCAGGTGACACAAAACTTTGAAATCATCGTAGTCAACGACGGCAGCACAGATTACACATCCTTAATGTTGGAAGAAATTTCTACAAGATATCCCGAACTGCGGGTAATCACGCATCCAACTAACAAGGGCTATGGCGCAGCATTGCGGACGGGATTTTCTGCCGCCACAAAAGACTGGGTCTTTTATACCGATGGCGATTCTCAATACAACCCATTGGAGCTTGTCAACCTTGTGGAGGCGCTTCATGCCGAGGTGGACGTTATCAACGGCTACAAACTGACCCGCAACGACTCATGGATGCGGATTGTCATTGGAAGGGCATATCATTACTTTGTGAAAATTCTCTTCGGTATTCGCATCCGCGATGTGGATTGCGATTTTCGTTTAATACCAAGAAACATCCTTGAAGAAATTGAACTGAAAAGCAACAGCGGCGCGATCTGTCTTGAATTGGTCAAAAAGATTCAAGATGCCGGATATGTCTTTGGTGAAGTGCCAGTCAACCATTATTCACGGAAGTATGGCGTTTCCCAATTCTTCGTCCCCTGGCGAATTATTCATACCATGCGCCAGCTTGCAGAGCTATACTGGATGCTCGTCATCCGTAAAGAACATTTACAAAATAAGAAATCAAAATGATAAATTTAACATCCATGTTTTTACATCAAAGTGTGTTAATCACAGGCGGACTAGGCTTTATTGGAAGTAATCTCGCATATAAGTTATTGGGGCTTGGTGCGAAAGTTACGATTGTAGATAACCTTGACCCAGATTCAGGCGGGAATCTATTTAATGTGGAAGACATTAAAGACCATATCCAGATCATTCAAGCAGATATAAATGACGAAGCCCAAATGAAACACGTGGTAAAAGGTCAGAAATATTTATTCAACCTTGCGGGGCAGATGAGTCATTTGGGAAGTATGCAAGATCCGTTCAAAGATTTGAATGTCAATACCATTGGACAGTTGAAACTGCTGGAAGTATGCAGGCAAAATAATCCTGAGATCGGCATCGTTTTTGCCGGAACGCGTCAGGTATATGGCCGCCCGAAATACCTGCCTGTGGATGAGAATCATTTGCTCACCCCTCTCGATAACAATGGAGTGAGCAAACGAGCGGGGGAGATGTATCACATCGTCTACAACCGTGTGCATGGGATGTCAACATCTGTTTTAAGGATGACGAATGTCTATGGCCCTCGTATGAGGATCAAGGATGACAAGCTGAACTTTATCGGCTGGTGGTTTCGTCAGCTGTTAGAGGGGAAGGATATTCAAATTTTTGGCGATGGTATGCAAATTAGAGACTTAAACTATGTAGATGATGTTGTGGTTGCATTGTTGTTGTGTGTCACTCATCCTTTTGCCAATGGAAAGATATACAACCTTGGTGGTGATCCAATCAATTTACTTAATCTTGCCAAACTGATGATCGAAGTGAATGGTAGTGGAAAGTATGAGATCGTGCCATTTCCCGAAAACCGCAAGCGGATTGATATTGGCGATTATCACGGGGATTACAGCCTGATTCAATCAGATGTTGGTTGGCAGCCGCAAGTTCCTCTTCAAGAGGGTATCTCCAGATTATTGGATTTCTACCGTACGAATAAGCAGCATTATTTTTAGAAACCAGACCACGAATAAATTATGGAAGACATCCCAGTCCTGGACCTGAAAAAGCAATACGAATCCATTCGCTCTGAATTAGATGATGCCATTGCGCGTGTTCTTGCAAAAGGTTCATTCATTCTTGGCGGGGAAGTGGCGGCTTTTGAAAAGGAATTTGCTGCATACTGCGGAGTTTCTCATGCGGTGGGAGTCGCTTCTGGTACGGAGGCATTGCAGCTTGCATTGCTGGCTTGTGGGGTTGGGGAAAATGATGAGGTGCTAACTACTGCCCATACCGCAGTGGCAACTGTCAGCGCGATTGAGGCGACGGGGGCCCATCCTGTTCTGGTGGATATTGATCTTGCACGTTATGTGCTGGATCCGAATCTGCTTGAAAAATTCATCACCCCGCGGACTCGCGCCATTATTCCAGTTCATTTGTATGGCTGTCCGGCGGACATGAATCCCATTTTGAAGTTTGCGCGCGAGAAAAATTTATATGTCGTGGAAGATTGTTCGCAGGCGCATGGCGCTTTGTATGATGGGCATAAAGTTGGTTCGTTGGGAGATACTGCGGCGTTCAGTTTTTACCCAACCAAGAACCTTGGTGCATTTGGAGATGGGGGAGCGGTGGTGACGAATAATTCTGAGTTGGCTGAAAAGGTGCAGCTCTTGCGGCAGTATGGTTGGAAGGAGCATTACATCAGCTCTGTGAAGGGAATCAACAGCCGGTTGGATGAATTGCAGGCGGGAATTTTGCGAGTGAAATTGCGGCACTTGGATGATTGGAATTCGCGGCGAAGGGAACTGGCAAATTTATATTTTGAGTTTCTAGCCGATACCGAGTTGGTCTTACCTGCCCAGCCTGAAAACTCCTGCCATGTATTTCATCAATTTGTCATTCGTCATCCGCGGCGGGATGAGTTGAAGGAGCATTTAAAAAAGCAGGGGATTCATTCCTTGATTCATTACCCTGTGCCAATTCACCTTCAACCTGCTTATGCGGAGTTGGGATATTCAGCTAATAGTTTGCCCAACACTGAATTAGTTTCTCGTGAGGTGTTGTCTTTGCCTCTATATCCTGAGTTGACTGATGAGCAAATTCAGAGGGTTTGTGAAAATGTAATCGATTTTCTTTCGGCCATTTAACGAAACCATTTTAAAGATGGGGGTAAGTATATATATGTTTTGGTGGTTCTTGACCAAAATTGTGACAAAAGGAACTACTCTCTTTAGGCAAGTCATGCGATAATTTATTAAGTCAGTCATTCAAATTCTTGGAGGCACTATGGCTAAAATAACGCGCGAAGATGCACTTGAATATCACCGTCTAAAGGGCAAGCCCGGCAAGGTGGCGATCATCCCCACTAAACCGATGGATACACAACGGGACCTAAGTTTGGCTTATTCCCCCGGCGTTGCTGAACCTGTTTTAGAGATCGAAAAAAATCCTGACGATGCCTATGAGTACACATCAAAGGGTAATCTTGTTGCAGTGATTTCCAACGGCACAGCTATTCTTGGCCTCGGAGATCGTGGTGCCTTGGCAAGCAAGCCGGTTATGGAAGGTAAAGGGGTGTTATTTAAGAAATTTGCGGATATTGACGTTTTTGACATCGAATTGAATTCTCACGACCCAGATGAAATTATCAAGGTCGTTGCGGCGATCTCTCCTACTTTTGGCGGGATCAATCTCGAAGACATTAAAGCCCCTGAATGTTTTTACATCGAAGAAGAACTGAAGAAGATGCTGAACATCCCAGTCTTCCACGATGACCAGCATGGCACAGCGATCATTTCTTCTGCCGGGCTTGCTAATGCGTTGGAAATTGTAGGCAAACGGCATGACGAGATTCGCCTCGTCATTTCTGGTGCGGGTGCTTCAGCCATCTCTTGCGCGGAATTGGCAATTAGCTGGGGCGTGAAGCGTGAGAACATCATGCTTTGCGACAGCAAGGGTGTTGTGTACAAGGGTCGCAAGGAAGGTATGAACAAATACAAGGAACGCTTCCTTGTTGAGACGGATGCCCGCACATTGAGCGACGCCCTGCGCGGCGCGGATGTGTTCTACGGTCTGTCTGTTGCGAATGTGATGACGCCTGAAATGGTCAAGCTCATGGCGAAGGATCCGATCATCTTCGCGATGGCGAATCCTGATCCTGAGATCAAGCCTGAGTTGGCGAGAGAAGCTCGCAAGGATGTCATCATTGCCACGGGCCGCTCTGATTATGCAAATCAAGTTAATAACGTATTGGGCTTCCCGTTCATCTTCCGTGGTGCGTTGGATGTGCGTGCGAAGCAGATTAACGAAGAAATGAAATTTGCGGCATCCAAGGCTTTGGCCGCCCTCGCCAAAGAGGATGTGCCAGATTCAGTCATCCGTGCCTATGGCGGTGAGAGCATCAAGTTTGGACGCGAATACATCATCCCCAAGCCATTGGATCCGCGTGTACTTTTGTGGGAAGCGCCTGCCGTTGCTGAAATGGCAATGAAGACCGGCATGGCTCGCAAGAATATTGACATTGACGAATACAAGGAACAGCTTGCGTACCGTCAGGGCAAGGGAGAGCGGATTCGCTACTTCTTCCAGAACAAAGCGCGCTCCTCGGGTGGGACGAAGCGCGTGGCTTTTGCAGAAGGCGAAGAGCAGAAGGTCATTCGTGCCGCGTATCAAATTCAGGATGAAGGTATTGCCACTCCTGTGTTGATCGGCCGTACCGGTGTGATCGAGGGGCATCTCAATAATCTCGGCCTGGACTACAAACCTGAGATTGTTGACCCCAGCACATTTGGCAAGTTGGATGAGTACGCCAAAGCTTTCTATGAACTACGTCAGCGCAAGGGTGTGATGGCAAATGATGCGGTTAAGAAGGTACAAGACCCCAATATCTTTGGCTCGTTGATGGTGAAGATGGGCGATGCCGATGCTTTCGTTTCTGGTCTCACCTACGATTATCCTGAAGTGATTCGCCCAGCATTGCAAATTCACCACACGGCTCCGGGGGCAACTCGTGCGGCGGGTGTGTATATCATGATCGTGGATGATAAGGTCTTCCTCTTCACAGACGCCACCGTCAATATTGACCCAACCGCCGAAGACCTGGCAGAGATTGCCACCCTCGCGGCAGATTACGCGGTGAAGCTCGAAATTGATCCGCATGTGGCTTTCCTTTCCTTCTCCAATTTTGGTTCCACTCCGCACCCGCTTTCAGACAAAGTCCGCAAGGCTGTGGCATTGGTCAAGGAGCGCCGCCCCGATTTGCATGTGGATGGCGAAATGCAAGCCGACACCGCAGTGGTTCCAGAGATTGCAGAAGAACGCTACCCGTTCAGCGCGGTCAAGGATGCGAATGTGCTTGTGTTCCCATCTCTTGAGTCTGCGAATATTGCGTATAAGCTGTTGGCCCGCTTGGGCAATGCCAAGGCTATTGGACCCATCCTGCTTGGCGTGGGCGCACCTGTCCATGTTCTGCAAACTGGTGACGATGTGAATGCCATTGTCCAGATCGCTTCTGTAGCAGTGATGGATGCGATGGGACGGTAGTTGGTAAATCGTAATAGGTAAATAGCGAAAGCCCTGAAGGTTGAGAGACCTTTGGGGCTTTCGCTGTTTATTTTCTTTCCTCTGTTCTCTTTTGTTATACTCGGCCTTATTTTTTCAAAGGCAGGAATCTCATGAATAATCTTGAATCCATTGCGCGAAAAATTACGGGTATTTTGTTTGCACAGCAATCCCTTGCCTCGGCGGGGTTTATTGCGGCGGCTACACTTAACTCCATTGTGGGCAAGGAACTCAGCCAAAACTCAAGTTGGGCGGGTGTGCCTACTGCTGTCTATTTGCTGGCAGGTGCGTTCTCTGCATTTATGTGGGGATATGTCTTTGATGCGATCGGTAGGCGCCGTGGATTGGCAACGGGATTAAGCGCAGGCGTGGTCGGCTCCAGCATTACATTTTATGCCATTGCCATTCATTCCTTCCCTGTCTTTCTCGGCGGCATGGTGATGATGGGCATCGCGAATGCGGCTGTACAGTTGGGGCGCTTTGCGGCGGCGGAAGTGAATCGTCCCGAACATCGCGGGCGTGCGATCTCCAACGTGGTTATCGGCGGGACGGTTGGCTCGGTGGTGGGTCCGTTCGTGGCGGGGCCAGCAGGCAGCCTTGTTGGTTCATGGGGCATTGATG
>CAZHOX010000105.1:6214-10952 GCA_964534345.1 uncultured Anaerolinea sp. | reverse complement strand
GCGTACCCGAGCGATAGCGAGTGGTAGGTGCCCTTTAGGGCGGAGGGGGGCGGGGTCGCGTTATAATCCCCGCATCATTCTCAATCAAGGAGTCTCTTCATGTTAAGAGTTGGATACATCGGTCTGGGATTAATGGGCAAGTCGATTGCACGAAATATTCTCAAGGCGGGCTTTCCCGTGGTCGTTCACAATCGTTCTCGTGTCGCAGTGGATGAACTGGTAGCCGAAGGCGCAACCGCCGCGAACTCACCCAAGGAAGTTGCGGAGCAAGTGGACATTGTCTTCACCAACCTGCCCGACTCACCCGATGTGGAAGCCGTGGCTCTCGGCGAAAATGGAATCCTTGCCGGCGCAAAAGCGGGACTCATCATGGTGGATAACTCCACCATCAAGCCAGCCTCTGCTCGTTTGATCGCGGACAAGTTAAAAGAAAAGGGAGTGTTCTCTCTCGATGCCCCCGTCTCCGGCGGTGACATTGGTGCGCGCAACGCCACGCTCACCATCATGGTCGGCGGCGATGCAGGCGCGCTCGAAAAAGTGATGCCCGTCTTTCAGGCAATGGGAAAAACCATCACCCACGTTGGCGAAGCCGGTGCGGGACAAGTGGCGAAGGCGGCCAATCAGATCATGGTCGCTGCACAGATGGTGGCGATGGGCGAACTGCTTGTCTTCTCAAAGAAAGCAGGCGTAGACCCGCGCAAAGTAGTGGATGCCATCAAAGCGGGCGCGGCGCAATGCTGGGCGCTCGACATCAAACCCCCGCGCTTGTTCGACGGCAACCGCAACCCGGGCTTCAAATCCTACATGCAGCTCAAAGATATGAACATTGTGTTGGATACCGCGAAAGAATATGATGTTCCCATCTCTGGCACAGAAGCCAACACCAAGCTCTACCAAATGATGATCGACATGGGTCTGGGTGAGTTGGATAATTCCGCAGTAGTCGGTGTGATCGAAAAATTAGCAGGCGTGGAAATCGTTTAAAGGTTTAAATGTTGGAAGGTTTGAAAGTCAAACCTTCCAACTTGACAACATTCCAACGAAATGACCTTACAACTGAATTTCCCCGTCCCCGATTTTGAATTGCCTGACCTTCACGGCAGGCATCATCGTTTAAGCGAATATCGCGGACGAATTGTCATCGTCAATTTCTGGTCGTGTGAATGTCCGCACTCCGAGCGGACGGACAAGGCCATCATGTCCATGTTTGTGCAGTGGAAAGACAACGTGTCCATGCTCACGATTGCCTCAAACCGCAACGAATCTGCCGAGGATGTAGCGAATGTCTCCGAAGCACGCCGCCTGCCTACGGTCCTGCTGGATGCGAATTGCGAAGTGGCAGACCTGTTCGAGGCGCAGACCACTCCGCATGTTTTTGTGATCGACAGAGAAGGCATCCTGCGCTATCGCGGCTCGGTGGATGATGTCACCTTTCGGCAAAGAGTCCCCACCCGCTTCTTTCTGGACCTGGCAGTTGAATCGCTGCTCGAAGGGCATTCCCCAACGCTGACAGAATCTCCCGCCTACGGCTGTGCCATTGTGCGGGAAGTTTGATAGAATCAAACTGTGATAGATAATAACCAACGCGTCGCTTTTTTAGACAAAATGCATCTCTTCAGCGGGCTGGACAAGAATCAACTGGCTGGCATTGCAGAGAAGATGAGTGAAAAAGAAGTCTCTGCCGGAACGGTGATCTTCAAACGCGGCGAAAAGCCCGATGGCTTTTACATGATCTACAAGGGCAAGGCAAAAGTAACCATGCCCGCCGACAAAGGGGACAGGCAGATCGCCATGTTGTATGGCGGTGATTACTTTGGTGAAGAAGCTCTGTTAGAAAACCGTAACCGCTCGGCAAATGTCATCGCTTCTGAGCATTGCACCCTGCTCTTCCTCTCCCGTGAGGGATTTGAATCCCTGCTTTCTCAATACGAAAAACTAAAACCGAATTTTCAGGTTTCCATCAAAAGCCGCAAGCTGGCGCGCGCCTCGCACTTTAAATGGCTGGGCAAAAATGAAGTTATTTATTTCATTGCCCGCCGCCATAAGATTCGTTTGTATCAAGCGCTTGTTGGTCCTTTCTTTTTCATGCTTATTCCAATTGCCCTCTTCGCCGCGGGCATCATTTCACAGGCAACCACTCCCTACGCACTTGGAGTGATCGCGCTCATCGGCGGGCTGGGCTGGGGGCTTTGGCAGATCATTGACTGGAGCAATGACTATTACATCGTCACCAACCAGCGCGTGATCTGGCTCGAAAAAGTTGTCTTCCTATACGACAGCCGCGAAGAAGCCCCGCTCGGCACCATCCTCTCTGTCGGTGTGGAAAGTGACGCGCTCGGGCGAATCCTCAACTACGGCAATGTCATTGTCCGCACCTTCGTGGGCAAATTGGAATTTGACCATGTTGACCACCCCGTGCAAGCCGCCGACATGATCCGTGAATATTGGGAGCGCACCAAAGCCATCACCACCCGCAGTCAAATGGATGTGATGAAGGACACCATCAAACAAAAGCTCGGCATGCCGCTTGATAAACGTCCGCAGGTGGAACTCACCCCCATTGTTCAATTGGATGAAGAAAAAGTCTCAAAGAGTCCGCTCTGGCTGCTGGCATTACAAAAGTTATTCCAATTGAGAATTGAAGAGGGCGGCAAAGTCATCTACCATAAGCATTGGGTTATTCTCGCAATGCAGGCTTGGAAACCACTTGCCCTGTTTTTTGGAAATCTGGCATTCATCATCTGGCGAATGTACGCTCTTGCCGCATCCCCCGAGAAGACCTTTA
Source organism: uncultured Anaerolinea sp. (assembly GCA_964534345.1). Classification (GTDB taxonomy): domain Bacteria; phylum Chloroflexota; class Anaerolineae; order Anaerolineales; family Villigracilaceae; genus Villigracilis. The sequence continues at coordinate 8,167 of CAZHOX010000105.1, read as the reverse complement.
TTCGCGTGAATGCAGCCGGCACATACAGCCCCGATACGCTTATCGTCACAGCTCTCATTTTATTACTGCCGCTTGGCGGCTGGCTTTGGTACGAATACGAAGACTGGAAGAACGACATCTTCATGGTCAGCGCAGATGAGATATTCGACATCGACCGCAAGCCCTTCGGCAAGGAAGAACGCCGCTCCGCACAGATCGAAAATATTCTCAGTACCTCCTACGCTAGAGAAGGCATCATCCCGATCATCTTTAATTATGGAACCGTGAAGATCTCTGTGGGCGGCACTCAAATGGGATTTGAAGATGTGATGGACCCTGCCAGCGTACAGGCTGATATCAACCGCAGGCGCTCGGCGCGCATTGCCAAAAAGAACGAAGATGCAGGCAAGGACGACCGCGAACGCTTTGCCACCTGGCTGGCAGCCTACCATCAAAATATTGATGAATTCTCCCCCAACAAACCTGCGCCTCCTCCTACGCCCGCGCCTGCTTCCCCCGACCCGAACATCACCAACCCCTTTGCAGGGGAAAAGAAAGACCTCGATGACATGCCCCTCGGCGAAGACGATGATTTTGATTTTGACGATGACTTCGATGGAGATGGCGCAGGCGGCGCAGATGGCGGGGACTTTTAACTCCAACGCTGGCGAATCTCAGGCAATGCAAGTATCATTGCCGCGCCTGCTCAAAAAGAATATCGTTATCACCACAAGATGTATTATTCACAAGGAAAACAAGAATGGCTTTACTCCCCATCGTAAACCTGCCCGACCCAATTTTGCGGCGCAAGGCAAAACCCGTCACCAAGTTTGACAAGGAACTGCAAACATTAATTGACAACATGATCGACACCATGCGCGAAGCGCCGGGGGTTGGGCTTGCTGCACCGCAGATCAACATCTCACAGCAACTGGCAGTCATCGAATATGCCGAAGGCGAAGACGAGGAAGAAGAGAACGAAAACACTCCACCCAAGCCGAAGAAGCTCTACGTCATCATCAACCCTGAGATCGTCAAAGTCTCCGAGGAAAAAGTGATGGGCATTGAAGGCTGTCTCTCCATCCCCGGCTTGCATGGCGAAGTGGAACGTCACGAATCAATTCAGGTGAAAGCGCTCAACCGCCATGGCAGCCCCGTCAAATTGAAAGTGGATGGCTGGATGGCACGCATCTTCCAGCACGAGATCGACCACTTGAACGGCGTCCTCTTCACCGACCGCGCCACACGCGTCTGGAAACCAAGCCCGGATGAAGATGAAATAGAAATGGATTAGGTTGTTGAAAAGTTTTCAGGTTGCAAGTTGGGAGATGAACCTTCAACTTGCAACCTGAAAACCTGCTACCATTCAACTATGAACCTCAAGCATCTCTCCCTCACCAACTTTCGCAGCCTCACCCGCCTGGATATTGAACTTCCACGGCGGGCTGCTGTTTTGGTAGGAAGCAACGCACAGGGCAAGACCAGTGTTCTTGAAGCCATTTATTTTCTAGCGGCGTTCACATCCTTTCAAACGCATGTAGATCGGCAGATCGTCAATTTCCACGAGGCAAAGAATCCGCTGGCGGTGACTCGGCTGGTGGCAGATTACCAGCGCGGAAAAATGAAACACCGCCTCGAAGCGCGTCTCATCCTTGAGCCAACCGGCGTGAACGGGCAGCGCCTGCGCAAGGAAATTTTGCTGGACGGTGTAAAACGCCATGCCAACGATGTCATCGGGCATTTCAACGCGGTCATCTTTGTGCCACAAATGTCGCAGATCATCGAAGGCGGGCCGGATGAACGCCGCCGCTATCTCAACCTCGCGCTGGCGCAAGCCGTCCCTTCGTATGCTCGCGCTCTCGGCGAATACAATCAGGCGCTGACTCAGCGCAATGCACTTCTCAAGGCGTTGAACGAACGTGGAGGAAACAGCGACCAGCTTCAGGTGTGGGATGAGGCGTTGGTCAAGTTCGG
>CAZHOX010000105.1:4230-6114 GCA_964534345.1 uncultured Anaerolinea sp. | reverse complement strand
GAATTTGTGGAAGGCTCTGATGTTTGGGATGTGAAAGACGGAGTGGTGCAACCAAGAAGCAAAGGGTAGTTTTCGTAAAACACCCTTCTTATTTTGTCCGCTAATCCACGCGAATTTTCGCGAAAAAAAAGCCCAAGTTCGCGTGGATTAGCGCAGATTAGCGGATGATCTTTTACAAAAGGTGACAGCCAAAGCGCAGTCACCTTTTTGATTCTCTATGGTAAAAATACGCTCCCAACAGAAAGGACTTCCCATGCGCTCCTATAAATATTTTGACATCATCATGGCATTCTTCGTGGCCGTGCTTATCACCAGCAACATTGCATCCTCCGCAAAAATAGTGGATTGGGGCATCAACCTCTTTGGCATCCCGCTCGCTTTTGATGCAGGCACATTGCTCTTCCCCATCAGCTATGTCTTCGGCGATATTCTCACCGAAGTGTACGGCTACCAACGCTCGCGCCGCGTCATCTGGACGGGGTTCTTCGCGCTGGCGCTCACTGCCTTGGTCTTGTGGCTGGTGGGCATCATGCCCGGCGAAGCTACTTGGCAGAAATATGCAGGAGAGACCGCCTACCAAGCCATCCTCGGCGGCATGAGCACAGGCGGACTTGTACTCGCGAGTCTTTCAGGATATTGGCTTGGCGAATTTTTCAACTCCTTTGTCCTCGCCAAAATGAAAGTCCTCACCAACGGGCGCTGGCTTTGGATGCGAACCATCGGCAGCACGCTCATCGGCGAAGCCATTGACTCTGTTATCTTCGTCGTAGTCGCTTCGGCGTTTGGCGTTTTCCCGTGGAGTCTGTTCTTCACGCTCACCGTCACCAATTACATTTTCAAAGTTGCCATCGAAGCAGGCATGACCCCACTCACCTATCTCATGGTCAATTCATTGAAACGCGCAGAGAACGAAGATTATTACGACCACAACACAAACTTCAATCCATTTATAAGCTAGGCGTAATTCATAAAGTAAAATGGGGAACATGACTGACAAATCAAAATACGATGTTCTTGTGATCGGTTCGTTGAATGCAGACCTCGTTGTCCGTTCGCCGCGATTTCCGCAGCCCGGCGAAACCATCAGCGGAGGCGACCTGCTCACCATCCCCGGCGGCAAGGGAGCAAATCAAGCCGTCGCTGCCGCGAGACAGGGCACAAATGTCGCCATGGTCGGGCGTGTGGGAAAAGATAACTTTGCACCCTTCCTCGTTGAGAATCTCAATGTAAATCATGTGAATACCATGCATGTAGCGCAGGATAACGCAGCCACCGGCACAGCCATCATCATTGTGGATGAGAACGGGCAGAACAGCATTGTCCTGTCTGCGGGCGCAAACGGCAAAGTGGATTCGCAGGATGTGGACTCTGCGCCAGATGCGAAGATACTACTTTTGCAATTTGAGATTCCAATGGATTCAGTTTTGCACGCTGCCAAGCGATACAAGACCAAAGGCACCACGGTCATTCTTAATCCCGCGCCTGCTCGGCAAATCCCCGAAGAGTTGCTTACGCTGATAGATATCCTCGTCCCGAACGAAAGCGAACTTTCCCTGCTCACGAACATGCCCGTCACAGACATAAAGTCTGCGGAACTTGCTGCACAGGAAATCTTGAAGCGCGGCGTGAAAACGGTCATTGTGACGATGGGCAGCAAAGGCGCATTGCTGGTGACAGACGCACAAGTCAAACAGGTGGACACCTACAAAGTGGAAGTTGTGGACACCACCGCAGCCGGTGACGCGTTCATCGGCGGGTTTGCTTCGGCTTTGTTGAATGACAAATCTCTCGAAGAATCCGTCCGTTACGGGTGTGCCTGCGGCGCACTCGCCACAACCAAACTCGGCGCACAACCCTCCCTGCCCACAAAAGAAGAAGTAGAAA
>CAZHOX010000105.1:0-4130 GCA_964534345.1 uncultured Anaerolinea sp. | reverse complement strand
CAAAACGAATCATCATTGACACCGACCCCGGCGTGGACGATGCGCTGACATTTCTGCTCGCCCTCGCCTCTCCCGAAATTCAACTCGAAGCCCTGACCACCGTGCAAGGCAATGTCACCATCGAAAAAGCCACACGCAACGCATTGTCTGTGCTGGAGCTTGCAAACGCAAGTCATATCCCTGTTGTGCAGGGATGTTCGCATCCGCTGATAAAGACGCCGCATAATTCAGGTGAAGCCGTGCATGGTCAAACTGGAATTGGCGAGGCTGTTTTGCCTGAGCCAAAATCCAAGGCAATTGAGGGACACGCAGTGGATTATTTGATCGAGCGCGTGCTGGCAGAGCCCAGTGAGTTGAGCATCTTCCCCATCGGCCCGTTGACCAACATTGCGCTTGCCATTCGCAAGGAACCACGCTTTGCAAAAGCCGTAAAGGAATTGGTCATCATGGGCGGGGCAATTCGCTCAGGCGGCAACATCACGCCGCTGGCTGAGTTCAACATCCACGAAGACCCACACGCCGCGCATGTGGTTTTCAATTCAGGAATCCCGATCACATTGATTCCGCTGGATGCGACGTACAAATGTCTGCTCACTGCGGAGGATGTAGAACGGTTGAACAAGGTCGACTCCCCCATTGCAAGATTCGTCCGTGATGCGACTGCCACCTACATGAATTTCTATTTGAAGTATGAAGGCTTCAAAGGCTGCGCATTGCACGACCCATTAACTCTGGCGGTCATCTTTGCTCCTGAAATTTTCAGCTTTGAACATCATTACGTGGATGTCGATATTTCGGGCGGCGTTTCCACGGGCAAGACCTTTGCCGATTTTATGAAAGTGTCAAAGAAACCTGCAAATATAAAAGTCGCGCTGGATGTTCGCGGGCGAGACTTCGTTGAATTATTCATCGAGAGGATGGAAGCGCTGAGTCGTTCCATTTCAGATTAACATGCCAAAACATATTATTTTAGACACTGACCCCGGTATTGATGACGCGCTTGCGATCCTGCTCGCTCTTGCTTCGCCCGAAGTTGTTCTCGATGGAATCAGCACTGTCCACGGGAATGCATCTTCGGCGCAGGTGACAACGAATGCGCTTTCGATCCTGGAACTTGCAAATGCAAGCCATATCCCTGTCTATCAGGGCTGTGATCTGCCGCTGGTGAAAGAATCTCTGCTCAGCCCTGAGACGCATGGCAACAGCGGCCTGGGCTACGCAAATTTATCAGCACCGGCAACCAGGCCACAGATTAAGCACGGAAGCGATTACATCATCGAGCAGATCATGTCTCACCCTGGTGAGATCACTCTGGTGGCTATCGGCCCGCTGACCAATGTCGCCATTGCCATTCGCAAAGAGCCGCGCATTGTGCAGAATGTCAAAGAGGTGTTCGTGATGGGCGGGGCGATCAAGCATCAGGGCAACACCACGCCGCTGGCCGAGTACAACACGTTTGTGGACCCGCATTCTGCGCACATCGTTTTTCATTCGGGCATGCCGATCATCCTCACGCCGTTGGATGTGACGTATGAATGTATTTTCCTGAAGGAAGATTTGAACCGCCTGTTGAAGATCGATTCGCCGATCACAAAGTTCATTGCGGACTCGACCCGTTTTTACATGGAGTTCCACGATGAATATCAAAAGATCGACGGCTGTGTGATCAATGACCCGATGACTCTTGCGTTGACCTACATGCCTGAAATTTGCGATTATCAGGATCTGTATGTGGATGTGGATATCTCCACAGGTGTTGGGCTTGGAAATACGTTTGGTGATTTTTATAATTACGAAAAGAAAAAGCCGAACATGAAGGTGGCAATGGGGGTGCGCCCGCGCATGTTCATGGAATTGTTCTTGGAACGAATGGAAAAGTTGGCAAAAGTCAACTCGTGACGGTTTATATAAGCGAGTGTTATCATAGGCAATGCAATCCATTTCACAACATTATTTTTGGAGGAATAAATGTTAGAAAAGATCAAGAACAACTTTAATACTCAGACGTGGGTTCTCATCCCCATCGCCATCGGCATTAATATTGCTGTGGGCCAGATCGTTCTCGTTCTAAAGCTTCCCGTTTTCCTCGACTCCATTGGAACCGTGATGGTCGCAGCTTTGTGCGGCCCGTGGGCAGGTGCATTGACCGGCGCACTCTCCAACATCGTTTGGGGCGTGGCAATTGATCCAGGCGCACTTCCCTGGTGGCCTGTTGCCGCGATGATCGGTTACATGGCTGGACGCATGGCAGGTTGGGGCTTCTTCAAATCCTGGTGGAAAGTGGTTGTAACCGGCTTTGTGGTTGCGCTCACTGCCGCAATTGTTTCTACTCCGATCGCTGTGTATCTCTTCGGCGGTATCACTGCCAGCGGTTCCTCCTTTATCACCGCGTATTTGCTCCAGACGGGTCAGGGCATTTGGTCTGCTGTGGTTAGCACCAGTTTCCTCACCGAACCTGTGGATAAGATCACCACCGCCATGATCGCCTTCGCCATTATTCAGGGTCTGCCCAAGCGCACCATCGGCGGCTATCCCAAGCCTGAGCAGGTGGAAGCCGAAGGCGGCGCAAACAAGAACCAGCTTTACATCGCCATTGGCGTTGTGGTCGTGCTCGTGCTGTTCGCCGCATTCATGCTCCGCAATATCCTTGGCGGATAAATAACATAATCGTCATCGCAATAAAAAAGAGACCAGACCGCAATTCTGGTCTCTTTTTTGTCGTTTATAATCAGCACCTATGCATGAGAGACTTTCCTTCCATATAAAAAGAGATAGTGTCCTTCATAACCTCAACCCGCTCACCAAGCTGGTGTTGACCCTCACCCTCATTCTCATCGCCTTCACATTCCCCTGGTATTGGACTCCTCACCTACTGGTGCTTGTTGCCATCATTCCATTGAGCCTGCTTGGCAAAGTGTTTCGTGAATTTTCAACCACTGCGCTGCGCCTTATTTTGCCTGCAGCTGGCTTTTTGTTTTTGATGCAGGCTTTCTTTCAGCCTGTGGGGAGTGAAGTCATCTTCAAATTCTATTTTCTGGATGTGACACAGGAAAGCCTGATGTTCGCTTTCCGAAATGCGATGCGCGTTTTTGTGATGGTCTCGGCTTTCACGCTTTTCCTCGTCACCACACACCCCAGCGAGTTGATGTCTGACCTCACCCGCCGCGGCTTGCCCGGGCAATTTTCCTACGTCATCATTTCCACGCTGCAAATTCTCCCGCAGATCATCGCCAAGTCACAGACCATCATTGCCGCGCAACGCTCACGCGGGCTGGATACAGAAAGCAGCTTTTTCAAACGGGCCGGCTCGCTCATTCCACTCGTTGGGCCGTTGGTCTTTGGCTCACTCATGGAAGTGGAAGAACGCGCCATCGCCATCGAAGCGCGCGGCTTTACATCCAAGCACATCAAAACTTCCCTGCATGAAATCCCAGACCCATCGTTTGACCAGATGATTCGTTGGGTTCTTGTCGCTCTCATCATCCTTTCCATTGCGTTGAACCTATGGCTTTCGTAAACCTCCAAAACGTCACATACAAATATCCGCTCACCAAAACGCCCGTTTTGCAAAATGTAAATTTGCAAGTGAACGAAGGTGAATTCGTTTCCATCATTGGGCCGAACGGCGCGGGCAAGTCCACGCTGTGTTATGCGCTGGCGGGATTTGTGCCGCATTTTTTCAAAGGGGAGATCAGCGGTTCCATCGAAGTGGCCGGAAAAGAATCAAGCAAGTCCACGCTCGATGAATGGGTCTTGAATGTGGGACTTGCGTTTCAAAATCCGTTCAACCAAATTTCAGGCGCGAAGTACACCGTCTTTGAAGAGATCGCCTTCGGGTTGGAAAACATCGGCGTGCCGCGCGAAGAAATGAAAAGCCGTGTGGAGGATGCCATGGCCCTAACAGGCATCCGCGATCTGGCAGACCGCTCGCCTTATTCTTTATCCGGCGGACAACAACAACGCGTCGCTCTTACCTCGATCCTGGTCATGCGACCCAAGCTGCTCGTACTCGACGAACCGACTTCGCAAATGGACCCGATCGGCACCCGAGAAGTCTTCGGCACCATCCGCAAGATGGCAGAAGAAGGCATGACCGTCGTCCTTGTGGAACACAAAGTGGAATGGATCGC
>CAZHOX010000104.1:0-10994 GCA_964534345.1 uncultured Anaerolinea sp. | reverse complement strand
GTATGGCATTTGAACAACATCAAGAAAAAAAATATGCAAAAGATGCCGAAAGTATTTTTCAGGCAGCTTTGAAGGTCACTGCAAAATTTGAAGGAAAGATCATTTCATCTGCCCCTGAAAAATTCAGCTTTACAGCCAGATTCCCCAAAGTTATTTTAGGGCAGACTCTTGGCGAGCGTACAGAACTCTCGTGTGTAGTGAGTGCAGACGGCAGCGTAGTGATAGATGCCTTTCCCTTGGATGCCGTAGAGCGCAAACTTATGTTTGGCGCTCGCAAAGGCGTCACATTGACTGTAGTTACTTGGTTCATTGCTCATCTTGAGCACAATCTCGGAATACCCCCAACCTAGTTCATTTTGCTCCTCGGTTTACGAGCGATCTGATTCATTCTCTCCTGGACGGGCGATAAATAAGGCATTTATTGCCCGTCCCTCCTTGATTCCCAAAAAGGTATAATGAACTTCATGTTCATGCGAAGTTCAACGATACTCTCAAATACAACCAAGTATGTCCTTGCTTTTGGGTTTATTGCTCTGGTCACAGCCTTTCTGTTCACCTTGCGTGATGCGCTGGATACAACCCTGGTTGCTCTTTTATATTTAATTCCACTTGGTTTGATCACGGCGTATTGGGGGCTAGGTCCGGGTATTACCAGCGCACTGGCTACTTTTCTTACATTCAATTATTTTTTTATCAAACCCTATTACAACTTTTCTGTTCACCGCCCAACGGATGTGGTGATTCTTGTTGTATTTTTGATCGTTGCAATTGTAATCAGTCAATTGGTCGGACGTATGCAGGCCAGCCTTGCCGCAGCAACAGCACGTGAACGTGAAGCCACGCAACTTTACGAACTTAGCACAGCGCTTGCCGGTCTTCAAGACGGGCATACCATTGTGGAGATACTCGCAAAACAAATACAGGATGTCTCACAAGGGGAGGCGGTGGAATTGAACATCACGGGTGAGCAGCCTTTTGTTTTTCGTCTCCAAAAATCTGGCTTTCCAACACGCCAGCCGGAGTGGGTGATTCTCATACAGGTGGCGAGAGGTGTTCTCGGGGAGATTCGGCTTTGGAGAGCGTCACCAGCCCTAACGTCTAGAGAGAAGCGCTTGTTGCAGACTTTTGCCAGCCAGGGAGCCTTGGCGCTGGAGCGTGCGCGGCTCGCTCAGGCAGAGTCTCGTGCGCGTGTCCTCGAAGAGAGTGATAGGTTGAAGTCTGTGATCTTGTCGTCGGTTTCGCATGAATTACGCACGCCTCTTTCCACGATCAAAGCTGCTGCTTCAAGTTTGAGAAGCAGTGACGTCCATTGGGATTCCCCTGCGCGCCCAGAGTTGATTGCCGCAATAGACGATGAAGCCGATCACTTGAATATGCTGGTGGGGAACCTTTTGGATATGTCACGTATTGAGTCTGGTGTGCTGAAACCAAAGCGTGAGTGGAATATTTTGCCTGAGATCATTGGAAGCGTTCTCGCGCGCATGAAGCATCTGGCAGAAGAGCATCGTATTGAAGTGGATGCGCCAGAAAGCCTGCCGCTCATGCCTGTGGACTACGTACAAATGGAACAGGTCTTCACGAATCTATTGAGCAATAGCGTAAAGTATGCCCCAGAGAAATCTGTGATCCGTGTGCGGGCGTTCGTGGAAGGTGATACTGCGCACGTGATAGTCAGCAACCAGGGCCCGCAGGTGCCGCAGGAACACCTTGAACGTATCTTTGATAAATTTTTCCGTCTCACTGATGCAGACCGAGTGACAGGCACCGGACTTGGTCTCTCAATTTGCAAGGGAATTATCGAAGCACATGGCGGGCGGTTGTGGGCTGAAAATATGCCGGATGGCCTCGCTTTTAATTTTATATTGCCATTGGTGTGGGAGGGCATTTCACTGCCAAACCTGCCAATGGATATGGAGACTGAATGAGTAACGCGCCGCATATTTTAGTAGTTGATGATGAACCACAGATTCAACGTGCAATCCGAACCATCCTCGTTGAAAAGGGATTTAAAGTTACAACGGCAAGCCGTGGAGAGGAAGGATTAACTCTCGCCGCAACAAATGAACCAGACCTTGTGATCCTTGATTTGGGCCTGCCCGATATGGATGGCGTAGAAGTCTGCACCCGCCTGCGCGAATGGACTCAATGCCCGATCATTATTTTGTCCGTCCGTGACAGCGAACGTGACAAAGTGGCTGCCCTTGATAAAGGCGCAGATGATTACCTGACCAAACCATTTGGAATTGAGGAACTGCTCGCACGTGTGCGCGTGGCATTACGACATTCTGCGAACAGACAGGGAACACCAAGCAAAGTCATCCATGTTGGACCGTTAATGATCGACCTCGCATGGCATAGCGTCAAACGTGGCGATGAAGAAATTAAATTAACAGCTACTGAATATAAATTGCTGGCGTATCTTGCTTCCAATCACGGGCGCGTACTCACACATCAAAGCATCCTCACGAATGTCTGGGACCCAGCAGATGCCAATCACACTGAGTATTTGCGCGTTTACATGCGCCAGCTCCGCAAAAAACTGGAGCTTGACCCCGAACGTCCACAATTTATTATCACAGAACCTGGGATAGGCTATCGTTTCATCGCGAATGAATAAACGCTTGCCCTATACTCTATAACTTTACAGTGCCCTTGCAAAAGGGCATTTTTATTTTTTCTTTATACGATTGCCTGAAATTTTTGTCACCGTTTTATGCGGAAAGAATAGGATTAACGCATAAATGAGGTGATATGAATAAACTTGACTTAACTCCTCCAGCAATAACTTTAACTCCCGCCTCTTTCCCCGACCATCAGCCTGCTCGCCGGTTAATTGTCCTGGTACCCAGCCTTGAGTTTGATTCTGCTTCCCTGGCCCGCAGAGTTTGGGAACTGGCAAATGTTACAGGCGCCCATATCCAATTTCTTGGCTTGTATAGCGACTCGACCCAAGAGTTGGGTTTGCGCCGTGAACTGGTCACCATGGCGGCAATGGTGAAAGATGATGTGGTATCTGCTGAGGCAGTTGTTGTATTTGGAAAAGATTGGGTGGATGTTGTAAAGGCGCGTGCCCATTATGGTGATGTTATTGTGTGCCTCGCTGGTCACCGTGTTGGCTTACCTCGCAGGCGGTTGAGCCAAATTTTGCAGTCGGACTTAAGCCTTCCCCTTTTCATTCTTGCTGAACTTAATCCCCGCAACGACTTTCGTTTAAATTGGCGATCTCAGGTTGCAGCCTGGATGGGATCTGCGGCTATTATCTTTGGCTTTTTCCTCCTTCAAGTCAGGATCAACCCGCTCGCGACAAGCTGGACCCATGCTGCAATGCTTATCGCTTCCATCCTTGTTGAATGCTGGATGATTTTGGGTTGGAATAGTCTTTTCGAATGAGATACAAAAATAAAAAGAACTGGAATCTATGAACAATCAAAATGATAATTCTCAAACATCAATTATTGAACGGGTCGCAGATTACGAGCCCCCGCGCACGTTTCGTTCCTGGTTAATTGGCCGCCCTCTTTCCACTGCTGATGCATCGCACCAGACCATTGGAAAAGTTGTCGGGCTTGCCGTGTTTGCATCTGACGCTCTTTCTTCCACTGCGTATGCAACCCAGGAAATTTTAGGCGTCATTGCAGCAGCAGGTATGGCGGCCTATGGGTATCTTTTTCCCATCTCTCTCGCCATTATTACTTTATTGGCAATTGTTACTATTTCTTATGAACAAACCATCCACGCCTACCCAGGTGGCGGCGGTGCATATATTGTGGCACGTGATAACCTTGGCGAAATGCCTGCGCAAACGGCTGGCGCAGCACTTCTCACAGATTATATTTTGACTGTTGCTGTTTCCATTTCATCTGGTGTTGCGCAAATTGTCTCTGCCTATCCTGACCTTTTTCCATATCGGGTGGTAATTGCTGTTATTGCTGTGTTTTTTATCATGCTGATAAATCTGCGCGGTGTTAAAGAATCCGGTTCCGCATTTGCGATTCCCACATACTTCTTCGTTGTGATGATGATTTTTACCGTTGGCTTTGGAATGTTCCGCTATCTGACTGGCTCCCTAGGGCTTGTTGTGGATCCTCCACATTTTGAGGCAGAGCATGTTATTTCTGTGATTACGCCTTTTATTTTTCTCCATGCTTTTGCCAACGGTACAACTGCGCTTACCGGTGTGGAAGCCATCTCCAATGGAATCACTGCTTTCAAAGAACCGCGTAGCAAGAACGCCGGCATTACATTGATCTGGATGTCTCTCATTCTTGGGTCTTTATTCCTTGGGCTTTCATTCCTTACGGGCCAAGTACAGGCGATATTCTCTGAAGAAGAAACAGTAATTTCTCAATTGGCGCGGACCATCTACGGTGGCAGGGGGATCCTGTATCTTATGTTGATCTCAGGCACTACGGTTATTTTGATCATGGCTGCGAATACTGCATTTGCTGATTTCCCCCGTTTAGGCGCTCTTCACGCAGGGGATGGGTTCCTTCCCCGTCAGCTTACATACCGTGGAAGCCGCCTGGTTTATTCGCGTGGAATTGTTACGCTGGCAGTTATCGCGTCCATTTTGATCATCATTTTTCAAGCCAGCGTCACTCGTCTTATTCCGCTATATGCTATTGGTGTATTTCTTTCCTTTACACTTTCTCAGGCAGGTATGGCTCGCCGTTGGTGGAAGATAGGCCATTTGAAGGAAGGCGAAGAGATTGTTGAACCCGGTTCTACATTGAAATATGAAAATGGCTGGCAGTATAGAATGGTTATCAACGGCTTTGGCGCGGTTTGTACTGCAGTGGTGATGGTTGTTTTTGCAGTGACAAAATTCAAAGAAGGCGCCTGGGTGGTACTTATCTTAACTCCCGTATTGGTGACCGTATTCTTCTCAATTCATCATCACTACAAGCGCTTGGCAAAAAAACTTTCTCTGGATAATTTCGGCGTTGTTCCTCCGCACACCATTCGTCATCGCGTGATTATGCCTGTGAGTGGCGTGCATCAAGGTACGCTGGCAGCGCTCCGCTATGCACGTATGTTGTCAGATGATGTGACGGCAGTGCATGTAACCATTGAACCAGCCGATGCTGAAAAAGTTCGTCAAAAATGGGAAACCTGGGGTGAAGGTGTGCGCATGGTGATGTTGGATTCACCTTACCGCCTTTTCCTTGAACCTTTATTGGGATATATCGCTGAAGTTGCAAAGCAGCGCCAGTCTGGTGAAACGATTACCATTGTTGTGCCAGAGTTTGTTGCTGAAAGCCGCCTAACTGCTACATTGCACACAAATACAGCGGATCTTCTTCGCAGCCAGCTTAAACGGCAGCATGGAATTGTCATCATCAATGTGCCGTACCATGTTCATGAAGGTGTAGATGGACATTAAAAACCTTTCGTTGTAAATTTTTCTCAAAAATAAAATCCGTTTCAGCATTTTGAAACGGATTTTATTTTTAGCTTTTCTCCAACACCTTGAGGCGATACCCGACCCCAGGCTCGGTATGGATGTAAGTTGGGCGGGCGGGGTCAGGCTCAATTTTGGAGCGCAAGTTGCTGATATTAACGCGCAAGATGTGCATATCATCATAGCCTTCACCCCAAATTTGCCGAAGAAGCTGGCGGTGAGTTAATACCTTTCCTGCATGGGTGACTAACAGCCGCAAAATATCATACTCAGTGGGGGTCAATTGAATTTCTTTTGCATTCACTGAAACAAGGCGACGAGAGAAATCCAGAACTAGTTTCCCTGTTGTAAAGATGGGTTCATTTACACTTCCAATTTGTCTGCGCATCACCACGCGCATTCGTGCCATGAGTTCCCCTGTGCCAAAGGGCTTGGTGAGATAATCATCCGCGCCCGCATCGAGTGCGGCGATTTTATCTTGTTCTGCTTCGCGGACGGAGAGTATGATGATGGGAGTCTGCGACCATTCGCGCAGGCGGCGTGTGACTTCGATGCCGTCAATATCGGGTAGGCCGAGGTCGAGGATGATCAGGTCGGGACGGTGGGTGAGAACTGCGTTCAATGCCTCCTGCCCATTGGCAGATTCGTATACAGCGAAGCCTTGCGCGGTGAGTGCGGCGCGTAAATAGCGCCTGATGGATGTTTCATCGTCTACGACCAAGACCCGCTGACCAGTTTCCATTTTTTTTATTTATCCTGTGTTGTTCAAAGGTAAGTCAATTGTAATGATCGTTCCGCTGCCTTCGCGGATACTGGCGTAAATCGTACCATGATGTGCTTCGACAATCCCTTTACTGATGGACAGACCCAACCCCGTGCCGCTGATGTTTTCAGGGCGTTGGACTCGGTAGAATTTGTCAAAGACACGTACCAGGTCTTCGGACGGGATCCCAGCCCCACGGTCCGCAATTTTGAGGCGAATTACTTCATCCGATAGCTCTGCAGAAACTTCGATGGTTGAATCTGTGGGTGAGTACTTAATTGCATTTTCCAAAACATTGACGAGGACCTGTGCAATGAGGGTGAAATCCATGGGGATAAGCGGAAAGCCGGCAGGAACATTTACTTGTATTTTTCGATTCGCAGTACGTGAGCCGAGTTGTTCCAAGGCTGTGCCGATCACATCTTGAATATCTTCAGCTTCAAGCCGTAATTTAATGGCGCCGCTTTCGATGCGGGTCATGTTTAGTAGGTTTCCTACAAGACGATTCAGTCGATCTGCTTCTCCACGTGCATTTTCGACCAGAGCGCGGCGCGTGGGCTCATTGAGTGTGCCATTATCCTCATCCAGTGAACTCAACGCACCTGTGATAGCAACCAGCGGTGTGCGCAAGTCATGTGAAATGGAGTTGAGCAGTGCAGTTTGTAACGATTCGGTAGCTCGCAATATCTCGGCTTCGCGTGCCCGCTCGGAAAGACTTGCACGCTCTATCGCTAATGCAGATTGATTTGCAAATGCGGCCAATGTAAGCCTTTGTTCTGTAGAAAGAAAATTACTCTGATCTTTGGAACGTACTCCAAGCACACCAACAATGCCATTGGATGTTTTCAATGGATGACAGCGCAATGCAGCAGCGGGCAGGGTATCTGTTCCACGGCCAGCGGGCTGATCGTGCTGATACGCCCATGCAGCTACGGCCAGTTCATTTTCATCCGGCTGATAGTTGGGCGAACTTGCGAAAATTTGCAACTGCTTATTATCTGGCAGGAAGATGGCAACATCGCGGTCGAAGGCGTGACCGATCTGCGAAATAATGATATTTGCAACTTGGATCAGGTCGGCAGCGGAAGCAAGGTCCTTGCTAAGATCATAAAGCGCTGCGGTATGCCTTTCACGCTGTACGGCAGTTTCGGCCTGTTCACGAACACGGGCGGTTAGTGAACTGACCACCAAACTTACAACCAATAACGCAAAGAAGGTAATAAAGTATTGAGTGTCACTAACGGCAAACGTAAGGTACGGCGGAATTAGAAAATAGTCAAAAGCCAACACGCCAGCAACGGCAGTGAGCAGCGATGGGCCGCGCCCGAGAAAAACTGCTGAAATGACTGTGGAGGCAAGGTATAGCATTACAAGATTTGCGGGTTCAAGATTGCCGCGAATGAGTAAACCCAACAAAGTGGAAAATGCAACAAGCAGAAGGCCAAGTATATAACGACCTAATGGACGGTGAATTTGCCATTCCTTTGGCAGAATAGACTTGCTTACTTCGGTTCGCGCGCTGATGACATACACGTCAATATCGCCGCTCGCGTAAATGAGCTGGTCAACGATTGAGCCGTTCCACAGTTCCTGCCAGCGCGGCTTGAGCGGTTTGCCCACCACAACCTTGGTGATATTATTTTTGTGCGCAAACCCCAGAACTGCTTCCTGAATTGAATTACCTGCTATCGTGAGACTCTTTGCGCCCAGTTCTTCGGCTAACTGCAAAGTTCTGCCAATACGCTCGCGGTTGGAGGGTTTTGTTTCAGGTTTTGATGCGATCTCAACATAAATGGCATACCATTCCGCATTGAGTTCATCTGCCAGCCTGCGCGTGGTGCGGATCAATTTCTCGGCCAATGGGCTGGGGCTGATGCAAACTACCAACCGCTCTCCCGCCGCCCACGGGCCAGAGATGGAGCGTGTTTGCATGTACGAGCGCATTTGATCATCCACACGTTCCGCGGCGCGGCGCAGAGACATTTCACGTAGTGCCGTGAGATTCCCCTTGCGGAAAAATTTATCAATGGCGCGGCTGGCCTGTTCGGGAATATATACTTTTCCCTCTTTCAAGCGCGTCATCAATTCATCGGGCGGCAGGTCAATGACTTCGATCTCAGAGGCTTCATCCAACACACGGTCAGGGACAGTCTCACGCACGATCACACCGGTCACCTGAGCAACAACATCATTCAAACTTTCAAGGTGCTGAATGTTGAGCGTGGTGTACACATCAATACCTGCATCAAGAATTTCTTCCACATCCATATATCGTTTTGGGTGGCGCGAGCCTGGCGCATTCGTGTGTGCAAATTCATCCACCAAAACAATTGCAGGGCGGCGCCTGATGACTTCGTCCACATCCATTTCAGGGAGTGCCACGCCATGATATTCCACCTGCTTGCGCGGCAGCACATCCAACCCATTCACCAGTTCCTCAGTCTCGGCGCGTTTGTGGGTTTCCACATAGCCGACCACAACATCAATACCTTGCATTTTGCGTTGATGCGCGGCTTCGAGCATGGCATAGGTCTTGCCCACACCTGCTGCATAGCCGAGGAAGATTTTTAATTTTCCTCGGCTCGGTTCTTCGGACTGAATATTTTTTAAAAGCTCATCGGGGTCAGGGCGATGTTCCATTAAATTTATTGTATCCCATCCAAAGCCAGATTTAACAATAAGACATTGACGCGTGGCTCACCAAGAAACCCAAATTGACGACCTTCCGTATATTTCTCAACGAGCGATTGAACATCCGCTTCATTCAACCCGCGAGCGGATGCCACGCGATGAACCTGGTACAACGCTGCGGCGACGCTGATATGAGGGTCGAGTCCGCTCCCCGAAGCAGTCACCAGATCAACGGGAATCGGAAGCGTGTTTTCAGGGTCAGCAGCGTTGAGGGCATCGATTCGCGCCTGCACCATATCCATGAGAGCAGGATTCATCGGCCCGTAATTGGATCCAGATGAAGCAGCCGCGTTATATCCCGTTGCAGATGGCCGTCCCCAAAAATATTTTGGATCATCAAACTGCTGACCGATCAACTCAGAGCCAATTGCTTTCCCATCTACCATGATGAGACTTCCATTAGCCTGGTACGGAAATAGGGCTTGCGAAATTCCCGTAACTGCTAACGGGTATATCACACCTGTAATAACGGTAAGCAAGGCAAAAATTGTAAGAGCGGGGCGGAGCTGATTTTTCATGAGTTAAATATTCCTGAGCAGATGGTAATAAACCAAAAGATATTGACGACAAAAAGCCACGGGCGGGTCTGATCTGAGACATGAAATATTTTCGGCAAAAATACCGCGGCGTTCAAAATGGCGATTGAAAATATGTTTATCCATTTCAACAATATTGACTTGAGATTCATTTTTCCTCTTAGACAAGCCCAAGTGCAGCCAAAATCATGTCTATCAATTTGATGCCGATGAATGGGGCGATTAATCCACCGACTCCATAGATCAATAGGTTGTCACGCAATAATTGCGCCGCCCCAACCGCGCGATACGGTACGCCGCGTAGCGCAAGCGGGATCAAGGCAATGATGATGAGCGCATTGAAAATGACCGCAGACAAGATGGCACTCTCAGGTGTGGCAAGCTGCATAAAATTCAAGGTAGTCAATACGGGATATGTAGAAGCAAATGCAGCAGGGATGATGGCAAAATACTTCGCCACATCGTTAGCGATTGAGAAAGTAGTCAACGCGCCGCGTGTCATAAGCAATTGTTTACCGATCTCCACGATCTCTAAAAGTTTGGTCGGGTTGCTATCGAGGTCAACCATATTGGCTGCTTCGCGCGCGGGTTGCGTGCCTGTGTTCATGGCAACAGCTACATCAGCTTGCGCCAGTGCAGGAGCATCATTTGTGCCGTCGCCTGTCATTGCCACGAGACGTCCGCCCGTTTGATATTCGCGGATGAGCTTTAATTTATTTTCTGGTGTGGCTTGCGCAAGGAAATCATCCACACCAGCTTCCGCAGCAATGGCGGCGGCGGTTAATGGGTTGTCGCCTGTGATCATCACGGTTTTGATGCCCATCTTGCGGAGTTGCACAAAACGTTCTTTGATTCCGCCTTTGACAATATCCTTCAAATGAATCACGCCCAATGCGTGATTGTTGCGAGTCACCACCAGAGGCGTGCCGCCCATGCGGGCAATATTGTCCACTGCGGGCTTTAAGTCAGAAGGAACGCCGTTATTATTGAATTGGATCATCTCCATCATCGTGTCGGGCGCACCCTTACGAATGGCCGTGCCATCAAAATTGACTCCGCTCATACGCGTTTGCGCCGTGAACGGGACGAAGTGCATCCCCTCTGGCGCTTTATCACTTGCGCCCATCGTGCGTCCGCGCAAACCAAACTGTTCCTTGGCAAGCACAACGATCGAGCGCCCTTCAGGCGTTTCATCAGCCAAAGAAGCAAGCTGCGCCGCTTCGGCTAAATCTTTCACATCCACACCGTTTACAGGAATGAATTCCACAGCCTGACGGTTGCCAAGCGTGATCGTGCCCGTCTTATCGAGCAGAAGCACGTCCACATCGCCAGCCGCTTCCACTGCACGACCCGACATGGCGATGACGTTGCGCTGAATCATCCTATCCATGCCTGCAATGCCAATTGCGGAGAGCAAGCCGCCAATTGTGGTTGGGATCAAACACACCAGCAAAGCAACCAACACCGTGATCGTGATCGCTGTGCCTTTGCCAGCGGCATTCACGCTGTAAAGAGAGTAGGGCAAAAGCGTAGCGCACACCACCAAAAAGATGATCGTGAAGCCAGCCAGCAAAATATTGAGCGCGATCTCGTTCGGGGTCTT
>CAZHOX010000103.1:0-11143 GCA_964534345.1 uncultured Anaerolinea sp. | reverse complement strand
GATGATGTCCAGGCTCCTGCCGCTGAAGAATATGCTTTCAAGACCCTCGGCGCCAAATCCGTCTTCATCATCCATGATAAGACCGCCTATGGCCAGGGCGTTGCTGAATTCTTCCGCGCTGCCGCTGAAGAAGATGGCATCACTGTTGTTGACTTTGTTGGTACCGAAGAAACCGCCAACTTTGACGCGATCATTGCCCCGCTCGTTGCTGCCGCTCCTGATGTAGTGTTCTTCGCCGGTATCTACAACCAGGCTGGCGTGTTCTTCAAGCAGGCTCGCGAAGCCGGTTTCGAAGGCACCTTCCTCGGCACCGATGGTATGGACTCCAGCGATCTCGCTGACCTCGCTGGCGATGCTCTCACCACTGGTGGCGGCATGGCTTACACCACCGTTGCTGGTCCTGCTTCCGCCTACCCGAAAGCTGCCAAGTTTGTTGAAGATTACACCGCCAAGTTCGGTGCTGCTCCTGAAGCGTATGCCACACAGGCTTATGACTCCATGGGTGTCTGCTTGACCGCGATCAAGGCTGCTGCTGAAGCTGCTGGTGGAATGCCCACCCGCGCTCAGGTTGCTGAAGCCATCCGCGCCGTTAGCTACGAAGGTCTCACCAGCACCATCTCCTTCGACGAAATTGGTGATCTTCCCCTCGCCAAGTACTTCATCATCAAGGTTAACGCTTCCACCAAAGATGCATGGGGCACCAACGAGATCATCGACAGCTTCGACCTGCCCTCCCCAGGCAAATAAGTTTTAGATTTGGTACGACAACCTCTCTCTCTGTAAAGGGAGAGAGGTTCATTATATAAAAGGACAGGTATTGAAGAAATGAAACAATTCACATCAAACCCCTTTTACAAATTCATCCTCTTTCCCATTGGGCAAATCATTGTGTTTGCATTGGGAGCAAGTCTGGTCCTGTCTCTTTTTACCGTCTTACTTGCTTTTATCTTTCGTAGTGTTATGACGGAATTCGATCTTGTAGAACGGGTCATGTTGATCCTTCCGCAGGTTGTTATTAACGGGCTGACAATTGGTTTTGTCTATTCCACCATTGCCTTGGGTTACACAATGGTATATGGTGTTTTGGAATTCATCAATTTTTCGCACAGTGAAATCTTCATGGTTGGGGGTATTGTCGGCGTTGAATTAATGGCTTATTTTGATCATACTGGTGCATTACAAACAATGAATCAATATGTGATCATTGGGCTCGCGATCATACTTGGAATGGTCATCTCTGGTTCGCTGGCAGTTACAGTTGAACGTATTGCGTACAAGCCTTTGCGTGGCGCTCCACGCCTGGTACCGCTAATTTCCGCTATTGGTATGTCCTTCTTCTTACAAGACGCGGTTCGCCTCATCCTCAGTCTGACAACAGGCGAATTCAACGTGATTCTGCCCAGCTTCGGCACATTTGACGAGTTTCTAGTTTTGGCTGTACCTGGTTTAGCAACTCCCCTCCGCTTCCAAATAAAATCCATCCTGCTTGTTGGTGTCACAGTGGTCATGCTTGTCGGGTTGAATTACCTTGTTAATGGAACAAAAGTTGGCAAGGCCATCCGTGCCGTAGCACAGGATCGTCCCTCTGCAAGTTTGATGGGCATCAACGTCAATATGATCATTTCAGTGACATTCCTGATCGGTGGTGCGCTGGGCGGTGCAGCAGGTGTGCTCTTTGCCTTGAAGGCCACCAAGCTCGATCCGTTTGTAGGCTTCTTCCCCGGCTTGAAAGCTTTTACAGCCGCAGTGCTTGGTGGTATTGGAAATCTAACGGGTGCATTGCTTGGCGGGTTGATCCTTGGCCTGCTCGAATCTTTCAGCGCCTCTTACCTTTCCACATTTACGAATGGCGCTTTTGGGGCAGAATATAAGGATATTTTCGCTTTTGCCATTTTGATCCTCGTGCTAATTTTCCGTCCATCTGGTTTGCTTGGCCAAACCGTTGGGCAGAAAGCATAATCCGTTTTCAGGAAAAGGCAAACCCCATGAAAACATTTTTCAACGATTTATTCAAAAAAGCCAACACCGGAATTTGGCCTTTAGTCATTTCGATTGGCTTATTGGTGGTTGGAAGCATAAGCGTATATCAAAGCCCAAGGTCATTAATTGCTTTTCTCACCTTGATGCTCTGCCCAATGATGCTCTACTTCCTGAAGATCAACATGAAGGTTAAGATATTTATTGGTCTTCTTCTCATCATCGTAATCCTGCCAGTGTTGGGCATTCGCAATATCTTTTACCTAGAAGTCATCTTCCAGATGGCTGTGTTCTCCGCCCTCGCTCTTGGCTTGAACATCGTTATTGGTATGGCTGGCCTGCTTGACCTTGGCTATGTTGCCTTCTACGCAGTTGGCGCTTACGCCTGGGCGATCTTTGGCTCCAAGCAACTCTCACTATTGGACTCCATTCCAGGCGCTGCCCCAGCCGATGCAGCCTTTACTCTCGATCCTTCCTACTTTTGGTTGTTCCTCTTTCTCGGAGTTGGTCTTGCAGCGATTACAGGTATCATGCTCGGTTTGCCAGTACTTCGCCTGCGCGGTGACTATCTCGCTATCGTAACCCTCGGGTTCGGTGAAGTGATCCGCGTGCTTGCGCTCAACCTGGACAAACCGATCAACCTGACCAATGGACCTCAAGGCATCACTCCAATCCAAAGGCCACCACTTCCACCAGAATTTATTATCGGTCCGCTGCGCAACCTGCTCACACCCATCGTGGGCCACGTCCCCACCGAAGCAGAATTCTATAATGTGTTCTTCTATTTCCTTGCGTTGATCATCATCCTGATCGCCATCACCGTTGCAACCCGTCTGGAAGACTCCCGCATCGGACGTGCATGGACAGCGATCCGCGAAGATGAGACGGCTGCCATCGCTATGGGCATTCCGCTGGTAAAGATGAAACTTGCCGCTTTCGCAGCAGGTGCATCCTTCGCCGGTGCAATGGGCGCCCTGTACGCGGCCAACCGTACCTTCGTCAGCCCAGAGACATTCTCCTTCCTGCAATCTATCGGCGTGCTGACCATGGTCATTCTCGGCGGTTTGGGCAGCATCCCTGGTGTGATCTTCGGTGCATCAGCGGTCGTTATCCTCAACATTCAGGTTCTACAAAACTTCTCCCTGTATTTGAGTGAACTCCGCCAGAGTGATGCTGTCATCCCGATCATCAACTTTGCGTGGAAAAATCTCTCCAACCAGTTAGACCCGGCCAAATATCAAAAACTTGTCTTCGGTATCATTCTGGTCGTGATGATGATCTTCCGTCCGTCCGGGCTTATCCCTGCTGAGCGCCGCAAACGCGAACTCGTTGAAGAAAAAGAATAGGCGGATTGACCATGGCACTCTTACAAACAACCAATGTTGTAAAACGCTTTGGCGGCCTTACTGCCGTCAACAAAATCACCTTTTCTGTGGATGAAGGTCGCATCGTCAGCATCATCGGCCCGAACGGTGCAGGAAAGACCACATTCTTCAACAGCCTCACCGGCATTTACAAGCCTGAAGAGGGTGAAATTCTCTTCAAAGGTCATTCTCTGGTTGGACTCAGGCCAGACCAAGTATCAGCACGCGGTATGTCTCGCACCTTCCAGAATATCCGTCTGTTTGGAAGCATGTCTGTGATCGAGAACATTCTTGTTGGAATGCACAACCAATTAAAGCAAAATGCTTTCGATACCCTCTTCCGCTCAAAGAAATTCAATGAAGAGGAAAAGGAAGCAGAAGCAAAGGCCAGCGCTTTGATGGAATATGTTGGTCTAAAAAATGTCGGGAATGAACTTGCAAAAAATCTTCCCTACGGCGGACAACGCCGCATTGAGATTGCCCGTGCTCTCGCCGCAAACCCGACCCTGTTGCTGCTCGATGAACCCACAGCAGGTATGAACCCGAACGAAACTGCGGATGCGATCAAGTTATTCCGCCGCATTCGCGATGAACGTGGCGTGACCATCCTTTTGATCGAACACGATATGCGTGTGGTCATGGGTATTTCGGAGCACATCAGCGTGATGGACTACGGCGAAAAGATCGCCGAGGGCTCCCCCGCAGAAATCCGCAAGAATCAGCGTGTGATCGAAGCCTACCTCGGCAGAGAAGCCGCTTCAATGAAGGACTAGGAGATTCGGCATGGGAAAATTACTTGAACTCAACAATGTCCACTCCTACTACGGACACATCCACGCCCTGAAAGGCATCTCCCTCTACGTCAACGAAGGCGAGATCGTATCCCTGATCGGCTCCAACGGCGCAGGCAAAAGTTCCACTCTGCGCACCATTTCAGGCGTGATCCATGCCCGAGAAGGACAAGTATTACTGGATGGCAAGGACATCACACACACCGAAGCACACCTCGTCGTTGGTATGGGTGTTGGACACGTTCCCGAAGGACGCGGCATCTTCCCCAAATTGACCGTGCAGGAAAATTTGGACATGGGCGCATTCACGGTCAATGACCAGAAACTCATCAAAGAGCGCATGGAATTGGTCTTTGAATTATTCCCGCGCTTGAAGGAACGCATCTCTCAATTTGGCGGGACCCTCTCCGGCGGTGAACAGCAGATGCTCGCCATTGGGCGCGGACTCATGCTCAACCCGCGCATCCTTATGCTCGACGAACCCTCCATGGGTCTTGCGCCCGTTTTGGTGGATGTGATCTTCGACACCATCGTCAAATTGAACAAGCAGGGCACCACCATTCTGCTTGTAGAGCAAAACGCTCTCATGGCGCTCTCCATCGCACATCGCGGATATGTCCTCCAAACTGGCAGCATCGTCCTTACGGATGAAGGCGCCAAACTCAAGAAAAATGAGATGGTCCAAAAGACATATCTCGGTATCGACTAGAACCTTTTCAACCAATGGATCACTGAGACCCGTTTTCTGCCAAAAGCTGAAAGCGGGTCTCTTTGCAAAAGAGACATGAACCTACCTACAACAGCAGACATTGTCATTATTGGGGGCGGCGTGATGGGGGCCAGCGCGGCATATCACCTTGCACAACGCGGCGTAAAAAATATCGTCTTGCTTGAAAAAGAGAATTTTTTCGGCACGGGCGCAACAGGCCGCTGTGCAGGCGGAGTGCGGTATCAATTCTCAACAGAGATCAACGTCAAGTTATCCATCGAAAGCCTGCCGATGATCGAACGCTTCAAAGAAGAGATCGGGCAGGATGTCAGTTACAGGCAATGTGGATATTTGCTTGTGGCAACCAATGAAAAAGAAGTTGCCATGTTCAAGCACAATGTGGAAATGCAAAATAAGCTCGGCGTGCCTACTCAATTCTTGAGCGGAGATGAAGTCCGTGCGCGATTGCCGCTGATGAAATTCGATGATGCCCTCGTAGGCACATTCAACCAAAAGGACGGCACCGTTGACCCGAACAGCGTGGTGATGGGGTACGTTACCGCGGCGCAAAAGATGGGCGTGAAAGCCATCAGCGGCGCAGAGGTGATGGGGATAACCGTCAGCGGGGGGAATGTGGAAGAGGTGCAAACAAGCCTCGGCGGAATCAAGACGCGGATGATATTGAACGCGGCAGGACCATGGTCGGGGCAGATCAGCAACATGGCGGGAATCCAGATCCCAGTCCTCCCCCTCCGCAGGCAGATGTTCACAACAAATCCGCTCAAGGAAGTACCCGAAGATTTTCCGTTCGTCATCGATTTTGCGAAGTCTTTATATTTTCATCGCGAAGGCGAAGGCTTGTTGATCGGCATGAGCAATCAGGAAGAAAAGCCAGGCTTTGACCAAAACGTGGATGAAGATTTTGAGCTGGTGAATTTGGAAGCCGCCATTGAAAGAATGCCGCTGGTAGAAAAAGCCAGCCGCGCTTCGCATTGGGCGGGGCTGTATGAAGTAACGCCCGACGCGCACCCGATCTACGGCGGCACACCTATAAACGGCTTCACACTTTGCACAGGGTTTTCAGGACACGGTTTTATGCATGGCCCGATCTCTGGAAAGTTGATGAGTGAATTTATTTTGGATGGGAAATTCTCCAGTGTGGATGTTTCGATGCTGGATTTGAAACGCTTTGAAGAAGGACGATTAATTCAAGAGTACAATGTAGTTTAATTAAACATGAAGGACACTAAGTACACAAAGGTGAAGAACGTAATCTTAATGTTTTCCTTCGTGCCTTTGTGTCCTTTGTGTTTAAAATAGCAAAATAAAACGAGACAACATGACATCAGCAGAGATCATCACAATTGGAACGGAAATTTTACTCGGTGAAATTGTAGACACCAACACACGCTACATCGCTCGCACCTTGCGCAGCATGGGCGTGGATTTATATCGCACCATCACCATCGGTGATAATGTGGAGCGCATCGCAGATGCAATTCGCAATTCAATGGAACAGGCAGATATCGTCATCACCACTGGCGGGCTTGGCCCCACCATCGATGACCCTACGCGTGAAGCCGTTGCAAAAGCGATTGGTGTGGAAACAGAATTTCGCGAAGACCTTTGGGAGCAGGTCGTTGAAACTATTGCACGCTACGGACGCAAGCCTTCTGAAAATCAAAAACGGCAGGCCTATGTTCCGCAAGGTGCGCTCGGTTTGAAAAACCCCGTTGGCACTGCGCCATGTTTTATTGTTGAAACACCGCGCAACGCAGTCATATCTTTGCCGGGTGTTCCGCAGGAAATGGAATATGTTCTGCATGAGTCAGTCATCCCCTATTTGCAAAAAAGATTCAAGCTCGATGAGATCATCAAAGTCCGCGTGCTGCATTGCTCGGGTCTCGGTGAAGGCATGATCGATGAAAAGATCGCAGACCTTGAAACGCTCAGCAATCCAACCGTTGGCCTTGCCGCACACACCGGCGTTGTGGATGTGCGCATCGCTGCGAAAGCAAAGAGCGAAGCCGAAGCCAATCAAATGATCGCAAAGGTCGAAGCCGATGTGCGTGAACGTCTTGGCAGCATCGTCTTCGGCGCGGATGAAGATACACTTGAAGGAG
This sequence comes from uncultured Anaerolinea sp., assembly GCA_964534345.1. Taxonomy (GTDB): domain Bacteria; phylum Chloroflexota; class Anaerolineae; order Anaerolineales; family Villigracilaceae; genus Villigracilis. The sequence continues at coordinate 4,179 of CAZHOX010000103.1, read as the reverse complement.
TGGTGCTGGATATGGTCGCCGCCCGCGGCATGACCCTGACCGCCATAGAAAGCGGACTCGATGGACTGTTAGCCCGCAAAATACCGCACACCGCCTCTCTTCCCAATCTGACGGCTGATTCACTCATGCAGGCATTACGCTCCGCCCAAGCAGACTCAAAAACAGACATCGCCCTCGGCGTAACCATCTTCCCAGAAGAACGCGCCGCAGAGATGGCGATGATCACACCCAAAAGCGAAAAGACTCACCGCATCACCTACGGCGGACCGCCGCGCAGCCTTCCGCGTTGGAGCATGAACCTGGCATTGAACTGGCTCCGCACCACGCTGGAGGAGATGGGATAATGCCCGCGCCAAAACGACGCAAAGAGTCACCTTGGGTAACTCTTGCATGGACGTTGAACATCATTGGTCTGGGTGCTATTGCATTGGTATTGGTTGCGTACCTGGCATTACAGCCGGTCTTTGCCGCGCCACAAGCGCAACAGCCTATTTACACAGCTACACTTCCTGCCACCTACACACCAAATCCATTTTCGTTGTATTTGCCCACAGTCACACCAAATCCGCGCTCCACAATGATCGTGGTGAATACCCCAACCCCCTTTGTGTTGGATATTTCCTCGCTGTACGGGAATGCCAGTTTTACAACCATTGGATACTCCGTCTCAGGCCGCCCGATCGAAGTGTACACGTTTGGTCATGGCGAAAAGGAAAAGATGATCGTGGCAGGCATTCACGGCGGCTACGAATGGAATACCATTGCGCTGGCCGATGAATTGATCAAACATATTTACGAAAATCCCGATATCATTCCAGATGACGTGACGTTGTATATCCTGCGCAACCTCAATCCCGATGGCGACGCCCGCGACCACGGCATTGACGGACGTGTCAACGACCACGGCGTGGACTTGAACCGCAACTTTCCCACCAACTGGGCAGCAGATTGGGACCGCGATGGCTGCTGGGCGTATGGCCCCACCACAGGCGGCACCGGCCCAGGCTCCGAACCAGAAACACGGGCATTGATGTACTTCCTGCAATCGCATGATGTTGAAACTCTGATCAGCTATCACAGCGCCGCACTTGGCGTTTTCCCCGGCGGTGAACCGTGGGAGAAAAATTCGATAGAATTTGCAAAAGCACTTGGAAAAGCCACGGGCTACCCCTTCCCCCCTATTGATACGGGCTGCGTCTTCACCGGCACACTTGCAGATTACGCAGTTGAAGTCGGCGCAGTATCTGTGGATATGGAATTATCAACACATTCAAAAACAGACTTTACCCAAAACCTTAGAGCATTGAACGTTTTGCTGAATTGGGAAAAATAAATATCAAGGAGACTGAATGACACAAAAAGCAGATACACTTTTCACCAACGCCATCGTCCTCACCATGGATGGCAAATTAAACCAATATGACCCTGGCGCAGTAGCCGTTCAGGGTGATTCGATCATTGCTGTTGGGCCCGAAGCAGAGATCACAAAACAATATACAGCGGATGAAATAATTGATTGCGGCGGCAAAGTGCTCATGCCGGGTCTGGTCAATGCACATACACATGTGCCAATGACCCTCTTACGCGGCCTCGCCGATGATCTGCGTCTCGATGTGTGGCTAATGGGCTACATGCTGCCCGTGGAACGTGAATTCGTTTCGCCTGAGTTTGTTCGGCTGGGAACATCCCTCGCCTGCGCGGAGCAGATTCGCAGCGGTGTGACCACCTTCAACGACATGTACTTCTTTGAAGATGACATCGCCCAAGCCACCGCAGATGCGGGCATGCGCGCCGTCTGCGGACAATCGGTGATGAAATATCCCGCGCCTGATGCAGCCGCCTTCGAAGACTCAATTGCCTACGCCCGCGAATTCATCAAAAAATGGAAGGGTCACCCGCTCATCGTCCCTGCCATTGCACCGCACGCCCCCTACTCCACCACGCCTGAGATACTGCGCACCTGCACCGACATTGCAAAGGAATTTGACGTGCCGCTGCACATCCACATTTCTGAAACTGCGTTTGAAGTGGAAACCATGCGCAATGAGCAGGGCATGCCCGTTGTGCCGTATGTAAAAAAGCAAGGCATTCTCGAAGCCAAAGTGATCGCCGCTCACTGCGTCCACATTGATGTTGGCGAGATCAAAACGTTGCAGCACGCGAACGCCGGTGTTTCGCACAACCCGTCCTCCAACCTCAAACTTGCTTCGGGCTTTGCACCCGTACAAAAAATGCTTGAGAACGGACTCAATGTGGGCATCGGCACAGATGGCCCCGCCTCGAACAATGACCTCGACATGTTTGAGGAAGTGCGCCTCGCCTCTTTCGTCGCGAAGGCATCCTCCAACGACCCGACCGTTGTCCCCGCTGTGACAGCCCTCCTGATGGCTACCCGCATGGGCGCTCAAGCGCTTCACATTGGTCATTTGACAGGATCACTGGAAGCAGGCAAACGCGCAGACATGATTCTTGTGGACACCTCCCCTGTACACAACTCCCCCCGCTTCCGCCGTGACCCGCAGAATGCGTATGCTCAACTTGTCTTCGCTTCCAAATCCACAGACGTGACGGATGTGATGGTCAACGGTAAATGGTTGATGCGTGATCACAACCTGCTGACGTTGGATGAGCAAGACCTCCTGAGGCAAGCACGTGAACTTGCGCAACGAATTGATAAATTCCTGATCGAGCGAGAACAGTCTGTGCTTTCGAAGTTGATCGCGCTTGGCGGCTCGATGGAGCAGGAATCGTTCGAGGTGCAGGTAAAGGTCAAGGTAACAGAACCAGACCAATTGGTCCAGAAAATGAAGCGACCCGAGATCGAGATCACCGCATCCAAACATTATCATCAATATGATGAGTATTTCCTCTTCGAAGATCCATCCCAGGGACGGCTGCGCTTCCGCGAAGATAATCTCATCAATGCAAAAGGTGACGTGGAAAATGTGCGCTCGCGCCTGACATTGCTTGGGCAAAAACGCGAAGGCGAGATCGGGCGTGATGTGCTACTCTCGCGCAGCCGCTTCCTTGCTCCTGCTGTGCATACCGCGCGCTTCTACCGCGAATACTTCAAGCCGAAACAGGAAATCTCGGTGGAAAAGAATCGCCTGCGCTGGCACATTCGGTACAAGAACACCGAGTTCTTTATCAATCTTGATGAAGTGAAGGAACCGCAAATGGGACACTTCCTTGAGATCAAGAGCCGCACGTGGAGCCGCAAAGATGCGGACCGCAAAGCAGAATTGGCCAGCGAGTTGTTGACTTTGCTCGGTGTGGGTGATGCCGAAGCTGTGACACAGGACTTGATCGAGATACTGACCTCGAAATAAGGACACGATACTCATTCGAGGGCTACGCCCTCGAATGAGCTTTTATAAATATGGATACTTTAAAAAAATCCCTCGCCATCCTTTGCTCAATTTTATTTGTGGTCACTGCTGTAGCTGCGCTCTTTTTCTTTAATTTTGAACGCAGAGCATTTACCGCAGAGACATATCAGAAGGCATTTGTCCGTGACGATTTTTACAATAAGATCCCTGGGCTGATGGCAGATGCAATGACATCCGCAACGGCAGACCAAAGTCAGTTCCCTGTTGTGATGCGCGGCATGGGCAGGGACGCATGGGAGGCTTTCTTTCGCAGCCTGCTCCCACCTGAGACGATACGCCTCATGGGCGATGAAGCATTAAGCTCCACGTTTGCCTACCTCAACATGCAAACGGATTCGGCACAGCTTAGCCTGCTCCCTTTGAAAACAAGTATGGCAAGCGAGACGGGTGTGCAGGCTGTTCTCTCCCTTTTAGGCACGTTGCCCGAATGCACATTCAATCAGATCGCTCAAATGTCTCTCAGCCTTCTTTCAGGAGGCCAGATCGAATTTTGCAACCCGCCAGCCGATCTGTATCCAATGCTTACGCCGATCATCCAAGGTCAATTGCAATTTACAGCAGCGGCGATCCCAGATCAGGTAACCATCATCACTGCACCGCTCCAAAATGACCCGCGCCAAAAATTATTGGATGTGCGCTTTTTGATGCGCTTCACTCCGATGTTCCCGCTCGTCTTCCTGTTGGGATTAACTCTCTTTGCAGTCAGGTCACTCAAGAGTTGGCTGACGTGGTGGGGAATCCCATTTTTCATCACAGGCTCTTCTGCGTTCGTGATGAGCCTGATCGGTGC
>CAZHOX010000102.1:0-11228 GCA_964534345.1 uncultured Anaerolinea sp. | reverse complement strand
CGCGTTCTCTGCCGGGGATAGCCATGTCAATGGGGGAGTTCAGAACACGGGCTTTTCCGTCAAATCCCTTGATGACCATCGTGGAAGAACCGCCGCCATCCATATTTACGCCGGTATGTGCGCCGTATGAGATCAGCAACTCACCCAGTTCTGAGAGAGTGACTCCTTCGCTGTAACCGGCTTGGCGGCCATCCACAACCATCAAAGTCAGCCAGCGGGCATTCATACTCAACCCAATTGCCGTGCGCGGAGCAGGTGCAAGCGTCGCAAGGTTTTTCACCACTGCGCCTTTTTCTGCTACTACACGATCACCAGATATTGCATTGAAGACGGCGCCATCTATCTTGTTTATGTTCACCTGATTGCGTGCGCCGATCGTAATGGTGGGTTGGGCTGTCTTTTGCGGCGAGTATATCTTCCCACGCGAGGCAGCATAGTCGCTTACTCGAACCGGAATTCCACCGTTTGGACAATATGTGGCTGGTTCAACGGAAGCATCTACATAGCTGTAATAACCGCCATTGATGGCGACTTGTACTTTGAATTCCTCAAGGAATTTGGATGTGGCACGCGAACAAAGAATATTGCTGGTATTTGGTGAAGGCGTCACAAGAAATTCCAGCTTGGCTGTTTGCAAGTCAATTGCCATTACATGCACCACATTTGTGCGTGGAGAAGTAATCTCCTTGCATAAATATGTGATGCCAGGGAAAAGACTCTGGCGAATTGAAGTCGGACGCCCAAAACCGAGTGAAACAAGATAAGCCTTGGAGCACCAACCGGTCAAACCGTCCAATCGTTGAATCTGCACCCAGCTTGAGTTGCTTGTATCATCCAACGCAGGGACAGTATCATTTTTCAGAATCGTCCCAAGGATTTTTGAGCTTGTGCTTGGAGTTTCACGTATGTTGAGTGTCACCGTGTTGACTCGATACCAGGTCTTATCGCTATATTCTGGAACAGGCGTGGTAACTGGCGGTTCTTCCTCCACGGGGGCATGAACGCTTATCAGGTATTCACTAGCGCTCCATCCAATTAATGTTCCAGAAGTATTGCGAATATTCAGCCATGAGCCATCTGCGGTAGCGCTTATTTTTTCCACAAGTTCGCCCAAATAGACAAGACCAAGCGAGTCAAATGTTAACCCGGGGCCTTGCCTTACTTTTAGGGAAGCAGCCGTAACCCGATACCAATTTGTATCTTCTTCATCAGGTACAGGGTCAGGATCAGGTGTTGGGTCAGGGGTAGGGTCTGGGTCGGGAGTCGGATCAGGGTCTGGTACAGGCCCGCTCACTCTTTGGAGGTATGCGGCAAAACTCCAACCCGTCAGACTATTATCCAATTTGCGGATGTTGAGCCAGGTGCGGTCTGCATTCGCGCCGATCTCTTCCACAATTTCATTAAGAAGCACACTTCCAACTTGTGGCGCAGTTAGGCTCCCTGCATTACGCACTTTCAATGAAGGAACAGTCACTCGAAATCTCTTGCTGACGGGGGTGGGATCAGGGTCTGGGATCGGTGTGTCGATCAATCCAAACCGCTCCTGAAGCGCAGCTAGATCGCCATTGAAATAGTTCAGATCAATGTTGCCGCTCTCCACGCCGTACAAAGCGCCATCACCATTATCAGTGAATTGCCATAAAGTCCATTCATCTGCTGTCCACGGTTTGGGGACAAGCGGCTTTGTAGTTCCATAATTTGCGATCCACAAAGGATATTGCTTGAAATAATTTACACTGGCAACCGGCACTCCCGCCATATTTTCCAGCCAGTAATAATATGCCGTGTAAACACCGATCTCTATTTTATTTGGGAGCAGCGCCTTCAGCCGCTCTATAAAGTTATACCAATTCTTCCAACCACCAAAAGAGCCGCCGTAATTATCTTCAAAATCACACCACAAGGGCAGTTCGCCAAAGTCGCCGTCAAATTGAGAAACCCATAACTCTGCTTGCTTTTTAGGGTCTGCGCGGCTGTCGTAAAACCAATACGAACCGCGCGGCATTCCCGCTGCTTTTGCTTCACGCCAGTTGGCTTTGAAATCTCGGTCGCCCCACAGGTTTTGCCCTGCACGGATGATAATATACCCAGCACCTGCTTTGCGCATCTTTACGAAATCAATACCCTGCGGGGTTTGGGGGTCGTCCTGGTAAAAACTAACATCGGGTCCGATAACGTTTGCCATAATATTCTCCTTTTTGCCCCGCACATTCCTTTGAGTGACTATCGAGATGTGCGGGGTTGCCCTGCATACCTAGTGTGCAGGGTGTTAGTTAGCTCTTAAAATTATACAGGATTTACAAGGCGTTTTCAAAATGGGTAATGACTGGCTCTGTCCCCGGTTTTCCCTCAATTGCAATTACATCGATCTGCCAATGATCGATCTCGTTTTCAGCAGCGTAATATTCCGCAGCATGGAGCATGTGCTCGCGCTTTCGTGCTGTCACATTATGTTCCGGAAAGAAATTTTTGCTGGATGTGAGAGTCTTAACTTCAATAAAGATCGTAACGTCACCCTGCTTTGCGATGATGTCAATCTCCCCGTAGGGTGTGCGAACATTTCTTGCGATGACCAGAAACCCGCGCTTCATTACATAACGGACGGCTGATTCTTCACCCCAAACACCCACACGCTGATTGTGATTCGTCATGAATTGAACTGTTCCATGAATCCACGCACACGGGTGCGCCAACTGCTTTTTCGCGGCGCTGAGTCCATCACCAACTTTTCGTAATGCCTGAGCATGACCTTGGTTGTCTCTTCGATGGCATAGACAGAAGATGCCCTTCGCGCTGAGGCGCTCATTTGCCGACGCAGGTTCAGGTCAAGACAGAGGCGCATGAGTTTGGCAGTAAAAGCTGGTTGGTCATGAGTCGCAAGAAAGCCGGTCACTCCATCTTGTACGGTGTCTCCCACGCCAACGGATTCAATGCCCATAATCGGAAGTCCCGCGCCCATACCTTCAATTACAGAAAGCGGATGAACTTCTGTAACAGAGGCGGTCACGAAGATGTTGCACATGGCAAGGTATGCGGGTAATTTGTCGTAGGTGATACGGCCTGTGAAGCGCACACGGTCATTGAGCTGCATGTCGCTGACAAGTGATCGAATCTCATCATCATACTGCTGCACGCCGCTGCCGACGATCAGTAAATGTACGTTTGGAATAGCCTGCGAAATCCCTTTGAAAGAATCAAACAGGAACGGAAGATTTTTTTCAAGTGCAATGCGCCCAGCATAGACCAAAAGAATATCATCATCTTTGTAGCCGAAATCTGCACGCGAAAGCGGCTTTGCGGAATGAAAGCTTTTCAAATCCACACCATTTGGTACAACTTCAATATGACTATCCACATTGAGCTGACGCAGGATTCTTTCCATACCTGCCGAAGGTGTAATGACAAGGTCCATTGCTTTGCAGAAGCTGGGCATGTACGCCTGCAAAAGACCCGTGCTTACTTCGTCGGGCATCATGGGCAGGTAGGCTTGTGCATATAGATCGTAGCGAGTGTGATTCGTATAAACGACAGGGATGTGCAGCGGGCGGCAATACCGCAGCGCAAGACGTCCGCTCAAAAACGGATGATGCACGTGAACAATATCCATAGTTTGGAGGATCTTTTTTGCATTGCGCGAATAGCGCATGGAAAGATAAAATCCTGAATCTGAAAGCGGTACACCTGGGCTGTGAATCACACGAGGCTCGCCGGTTTTGTGATCGGCATCTCCAAATGTGAAAACGAAAACATCATGCCCTGCCAGTTCGAGGTAGCGCTTATTGATCTCGACATAATTTGTGATGCCGCTGATATACGGTTTGTAGCTGTCAACCATCATCCCTATTCGCATGTTAATATGCTAAGACATGCGCGGATGAATGTCAAGTGGGCGATTGAGCATGGTAGAATGAAAAATCTTAACGGAGAAATATGACTGCGAAATTGATTCTGCGTGACAAAGAATATGAGGTGAAGCCGGGGATGACCCTGCTGGACGCCTTGAAGAAAAGTAATATCGTGCCAGAGTCTGTGATCGCGACCCGCAACGGAGAAATGATCACGGATGATGAAGTGCTGAGAAGCGGGGATGTGGTCAAGTTGATCGCTGTAATTTCAGGCGGTTCAAAATGAAATGCCGTAAGTGTACAAACAAGGCTTCCATACATATGCGGCAGCACAAACTTGCTTTGTGCAAAGAGCATTATCTGGAATGGATTCCTGAACAAACTGAAAAGTTCATCAAAAAATATCAGATGTTCACACATGAAGAGAAAATTCTTGTGGCGGTTTCTGGCGGCAAGGATTCACTTTCGCTGTGGGACATTCTTGTTCGCCTCGGCTACAAAGCGGATGGAGTGTATCTTGGCCTCGGCATTGATGAAGACATTAATTATTCCCACGAGTCACAGCGGTTATGCGAGAAGTTCGCTGCTGAACGTAACCTCAAACTCCATGTTGTGGATATTGAAAAAGAATATGGGCAGTCCATTCCCATGCTGGCGCAATCCAGCCACCGTGGATATGGCAAACCATGTGCAGTGTGCGGCCTTGCCAAACGCCACGAAATGAACCGCATCGCACGGGACCTTGGGTATGATGTGCTCGCGACAGGCCATAATCTTGACGATGAAGCCGCTGTGCTCTTTGGCAATACCTTGAGCTGGGCCAGTGAATTCCTTTTGCGTCAGGGGCCGGTCTTGCCCGAAAAGAATGGATTAGCACGCAAAGTAAAACCATTGTGCCGGTTCTATGAACGCGAAATGACCGCCTACGCTTTGTTGAGCGGCATTGAATATATTTATGAAGAATGCCCATTTGCAGAGGGGTCAAAATCTATTTTTTATAAAGAGACTCTCAATCAATTGGAAACAACAAGGCCAGGGGCAAAGCTGATTTTTTATTTGGGTTTTTTGGAGGCAAGAAAAAGCGGGGAATTGTTCATCGAGAAGAATGTGGAAGCAGGTGTGTTGCATAATTGTCCAAAATGTGGACAGCCCACATCTACGCCAGATTTTTGCTCGTTTTGCCGGATGATCGAAAAAGCAAATATGGAAGTAGAAGAAAAAGTAGATTAAAGGGTTTTTGTGACAGAGAGCACAGAGAAAATGAGTTGAGAGTTCTGCTTGCTCTATCTCACCAAGGTAGTGATTAACCCGATCAAGAACAGTCCTATTGCAGTGTAGCCTGCGATCTGCTCGGCTGTGAAGATGGAGAATTGCGGCATATCGAAATTTGAGCGATCTATGCTGGGTTTGGCAGGCGTTTCCGTTTTTCCGATCAATGCATCACGAAAATCAAGCACATTTGTGGGGCGATTGTCCGGGTGCAGAGACATGGCCCAGAGGATGGCTTTTTCAACAGTACTGCTGAGGTGAGGATTGATCTCTCGAGGCGGAGTCAGGCTGCGGGTATCCAGGAAGCGCTTGCGTGCTTCTGTGGGAGGTTCATTTGTCAGCAGGTGATACAGAGTCGCGCCGAAGGAAAAAATATCCGCACGCGGGTCCGTGTGAGTATCATCCCCGCCATATTGTTCGAGAGGTGTGTAATGTGCGGTGCCTTGTCCTTGGATGATCGTGATGGTCACTTCATCGGGCGCCATAATCTTCACCAAACCAAAGTCCACGAGTTTGATCAATCCACTTGGCGTGATCTTGAGATTGCTTGGTTTGATATCGCGATGGATAATGGGCGGAATTTGTTGATGAAGATAGCTCAGTGCATCAGCGATCTGTGCTGCCCAGCGCAATACCTCTTTTTCTGAAAGGAAAGTGTTGTTGCGCCGTGCCTCCTGCATTCTTTCGCGCAGGTCTTTGCCTGGCACAAAATCCATAACCAGATAATCACGCGGACCTTCCGAGAAGAAGTCGGAAACTTTTGGCAGGTTGGGGTGGTCGAGGCGCGCAAGCACAGACGCCTCGCGAAAGAATTGTTCGCGAGCCTGCTTGAATACATCTGGCGGGAGTGTCTGATTGTGCTCAACTTCTTTTAGAGCACATAGCCTGCCTTGCAGACGGGTGTCTTCTGCAAGATAAATACTGCCCGTGCCGCCTTGTCCGATCTGTTCACGGATCTTGTAGCGGTCACGCAGAGTCTCCCCATTCTTCAACGATTGGGGCAAATCTTCTCCTTATAGTGACTTCGTGCCTGAACAGGCAATTCTTGCATCAGTGATATTTTCGGCGTGTATCACTGCTTCTGTTGCTGTATCAATAATTAGATTTATGCTTATTGAGCAGGCACAGAAAATATTATAATTACAATATAATCATGCACAGAATTCACTTTTCTGCTATATTATAAACGTCTTTATTGTTGTCTGGCATTGTATGTGTATGCCAGTTTAAGATTATTGGGATGTAGGGTTAAATCCGAAGATCAAAATTATCAAATAAAAAAAGCGCACTTTTTGAGGAAATTATGGAACACGAAGACGATTATCCAATTCTTGTCGCTCAGGACGGTCCGTTAAAGGGACAACGCTGGGCATTAAGCCATACATTGATGGTGGGGCGTGACCCCACTTGTGATATTACAGTTCAAGATCGTCAGGTTTCACGCTTTCATGCTCGAGTCACTCCCACACCTGAAGGTGTGACCATTGAAGACCTTGGCAGCAAAAATGGCACAAACCATAACGGAACAGAGATCACCGCGCCTGTGATGTTGCAGGATGGAGACCTGCTTGGTATTGCATTAGCTCAACAATTTATCTTCCTGACTTCCGATGCCACCATGCCGCTTGCAGAAGGCGGCGCACGCCAAGGACGTTTGGTAATGGATCAAAAATCACGCCAGGTTTGGGTACATCAACAGCAAGTGGTACCGCCGCTTTCTGCCCAGCAGTTTAAATTATTGTGGATGCTCTATGAAAAACAAGGGCAGGTGATCGGCCGCAGTGATCTCGTTGCGGTGGTTTGGGGCGAAGACCAAATGGCAGGAGTCTCTGACCAGGCCTTGGATGCTCTGATCCGCCGACTGCGTGATAGATTGGCTGTGCTCGACCCAAGCCATCAATACATTGATACCGTACGTGGACATGGCTTGCGTTTAGATAACCCCGCAAATGGTGAATAATTAAATATGGATGCCCAGTCGGAAAAACTATTAGCTCAAATTATTCGCAACACACGCATTGCATCGCTTGCAACCCTGCGCGATGAAAAACCTCATGCTTCCATGGTTGCTTATGCAGTAGTAGAGGATTTTTCCTCCTTCTATATTCACGTCAGCCGACTTGCCCAACACACCATGGATATGTTAAAAGACAGGAACGTGAGTTTACTCATCGCTGAAACAGATGATGGCCGCGCAGACCCTCTAACCCTTGCACGCGTATCCATTCGAGGAACTGCCGAAGCCATTCAAAACGGGGAACCGGGTTATACCCCCATAAAAGATTTATACCTTGCACGTTTTCCAGAAGCAGAGCAATTATTCAAACTGGCCGATTTCAGTTTTTGGCGTATCAACCCCAAGGGCGGAAGGTACGTGGCAGGCTTTTCAAAAGCATACAATATCACCCCCGAATCACTTAAGAAAGCATCTATCAGATAACATCAATGTACAGTCACCTCCACGGTGACTGTACATTGAAGGAACCATGTATGACAACATTAAAACTTCTCGCTGTATTTGCACATCCAGATGACGAATCAATGGGAATGGGCGGCACGCTGGCAAAGTATTCTGCCGAAGGAGTGGATACACACCTCATCTGCGCCTCACGCGGAGAGAGAGGCTGGTTCGGCCCCGAAGAGCAGAATCCCGGCTTGGAGCGACTCGGCCAACTCCGCACCGTAGAATTAACCAATGCCATCAACGCTCTCGGCATGAAAAGCCTGCACTTCCTCGATTATATTGATGGGGAGGTGGATCAAGCAAATCATGCTGAAGCCATTGGCAAGATCGTTACACATATTCGCAAGATACAACCACAGGTGGTAGTGACCTTTCCACCCGATGGTAACTACGGCCACCCCGACCATATTGCCATTGGACAATTCACTTCCGCAGCCATCGTCTGCGCCGCAGATGCATCATACAGCGATGCAGAGAATCTCCCTTCCCATCGCGTCTCGAAACTCTATTACATGGTGGACGGCGAGAACTTTATCAACCTCATCGCGCCTTTTATGGGAGATATGACTTTCCCGGTGGATGACCAGATCCGCGGCGAATTTCCATGGAAAGAATGGATGATCACTACCCGTATTGATATGGCTGAACACTGTAGCGCAGCCTGGCGCGCCATTCAATGTCATCAAAGCCAATTGCCCACACTCGGTGCACTGGCAGAGATGCCTGAAGAATCCGCGGCATCGGTTCTGGCCATGCAAGGCACGTTCTATCGTGTATTTAGCCTGGTAAACGGGGGAAGAAAGATGGAAACAGATTTGTTTGAAGGGTATTAAAGGAAAACAGGAAATTGATGAAGGATGTAAGGGATACTTTGGTGGGTGCACAGTGCAAGAATATCCAGTAGTTCAAATAATACTAAAACAGTCAAAATAGATTAGTTTATGCATGAGTTTATGGTCTATCATTTATATGTTGTGATACCATTAAACCAAGAAAGGGTTTCTAATATGAAATTAATAAAAAGATACATGCTGTTTCTCCTTAATTTGATGATTGTCTCTTCTTTGTGTTTTGTGAATACAGGGGTCGTATTAGCCCAATCACCAGCACAGACTACAGAGGAAGATGTCGTTACACCTCTATTTCCCGGTTTGGATTGGGATACCTCTGAGAACATCCAAAAAGATATACAAGCTTATGGCCGGACGTCAGTTTTCATTGGCAATTCATTTACCGCTGTTGCAAATTTCCCCGATAAAAACCCGGAAAGTATTTTTGACTACTATTCTTCAGAGAATTTACAGTCTTTAGGTTGGGATTTTATTGGCGGTGTGGGTATTGAATTGGTTTATCGCCATACATCTGAAACATTCTTAACTGTAACCATTGAAGAATGTTCGAGCTCTGGAACAGACTATTGCATTAACGTGTGGCAAAGTACAAAATTTATTGGCTTACCCAATGTTGCGGAGCCAAGTACCACCCCATCCCCTCAAATAATTGGCTATAACAAGACGACACCAGCCAATGGCTCAACAGTAAACATGTCTGATCTTACCAATACCTATATGCTGTTGCAGTGGACAGATGCGCTGATTGATAGCACGGATAGATATCAATATTGTGTTGATGAGACAAATAATAATTCATGCGATAGTAGTTGGATCACAAGGACCGGGCTTTATTCAGGTGGACCGAGCGAATTCACCCTGGTTTCCGGGCATACATATTATTGGCAAGTTAGAACAAGAGACACCAGTGTGTATGCAAACGGTGGAACTTGGTGGTCATTTACTGTTGTGAAAACCAGTATAAGTTTTAATAAGACGACTCCGGCAAATGGCTCAACGATTGCAATGCCAGATACCACTTATTACTTGTTGCAATGGACGGATGCTCTATTGCCAGATACGGATCGTTACCAATATTGCATAGATGAAACAAATAACAATTCGTGCAATAGCAGTTGGATCACCAGAGATTCGCTTTATTCCGGCGGGCCGGGAGATTTCACGCTTATTCCCGGGCATACCTATTACTGGCAGGTAAGGGCGAGGGACGCGAATGTGTATGCAAACAGTGGCACCTGGTGGTCTTTCACGATCTCAGGATCAGCGCCTACTTTAGGTAAGACGACACCGGCAAATGGTTCAACGATTGCAATGCCAGCAAACACCTATTACCTGTTGCAATGGACGGATATTGGATTGGCTGACACAGATCGTTACCAATATTGTATAGATGAAACAAATAATAATTTATGCGATAGCAGTTGGGTTACAAGAGATTCGCTTTATTCTGGCGGGCCAGGCGAATTCACCCTTATTCCCGGGCATACCTATTACTGGCAGGTGAGGGCAAGGGATGCGAACATATATGCCAACAGCGGTACCTGGTGGTCCTTCAAAATCTCAGGGTCTGCACCTGCGTTGAGTAAGACTACGCCTACAAATGGTTCGACGATTGCAAAGCCAGATACCACCTATTACTTACTACAATGGACGGATATTGGCTTGGCAGATACGGACCGCTACCAATATTGTATTGACGAAACAAATAATAATTCATGTGATAGCAGCTGGGTTACACGAGATTCTCTGTATTCTGGCGGACCAAGCGACTTTTCGCTTGTATATGGGCATACCTATTATTGGCAGGTGCGGGCAAGGGATGCGAATGTGTATGCAAACAGTGGTACTTGGTGGTCATTTACAATCCAACCAATTTTGGCGCCCCCCAGTGTGACAAGTATTGTGCGGAGTATCCCAACCAGCTCTTTTACAAATGCCTCTTCTGTGACCTTTGGAGTTAATTTTAGCCAACCGGTAACTGGTGTGGATATTAGCGATTTTACCCTTACTACTACAGGTGTTACAGGCGCCAGCATAACTTCTGTTAGCGGCATAGATAATACGAATACTCGCACTGTTATAGTAAATACTGGCACTGGCGACGGAACGATTCGCTTGAATTTGATTGACGACGATACGATCAAGAATAGCCAAACAACCCCATTGGGCGGACTTGCTGCGGGAAATGGAAATTTCACAACAGGTGAAATTTATACGGTTGATAGAGTTATACCTACCGTATCTTCCATTGTGATTTCAAATACGGCTGCTTCTAATGTCGTTACCTATAAAGTAACTTTTTCTGAAAGCGTTACTGGCGTTGATGCAGGTGATTTTTCCATTCCTGTAACTACGGGTACTTTGTCTGGGTTATCTGTTACCAGTGTGAGCGGTTCAGGCAACATATATTATATTAACGTAAATGTTGGAACTGGGGCAAGCGGCTCCAGCGGCGTTTTCCGTTTGGATTTAACAGATAATAATACAATTAAGGATGCTGCTGCGAATTCATTAGGCGGCGCTGTAGTTGGGGACGGTAACTTTACTGGGCCAGTATTTTCGATATGGTCAGGCGGCATATCTGTTACATCTGATAAGAATGTTGTGACCGTTGCCCGCCCGCACATTGGATCGGAGATCGCCTCGTATGGCGGCTATTCGGCTGGTGGTCTTTCTGCCTATGTCCCCATGCTTTTCAAGGATGCTTTTGGCGGCTCCTATGATTCTGCGCTTTATGTACAAAACACAGATTCTTCGAATACAGCAAGCATCACAATCAAATTCTATGACAATACAGGC
>CAZHOX010000101.1:2609-11365 GCA_964534345.1 uncultured Anaerolinea sp. | reverse complement strand
CCCCAACTATCTCCCTTTTTACTCAAAATTTTTGAAAAGACCCTTCATGTCACCATTCCAACTACGGCAGGCGAAGTACAAGCGCTTGGCTCAGACATGCGCGCCATCCTAGTCATTGGTGGTTTTCTGCTCCTAACCTTCATCCTTGCTGTTGTAATTGGACTTCTGTGGAACAAAGAAAAATGGTGGAAAACCGCCATCGTCTTCTGGGTACCATTCACTATTCTATACACCACCGTATTCACAAACAGCAGCGGATTCTTCACAGGCGCCATCGGCTCACTAGGATATTGGATTGTTCAACAAGATGTGGAACGTGGAAGCCAGCCCTGGTATTACTACCTTCTTGTTCAAATTCCAATATATGAATTCCTCCCGGCAATCGGCTTTATTTTAGCCATTTTTATTGGACTGCGAAGAAAGACCCCACCAAAACCTGAATTAAGCGAAGAACAGAACAACATTAACATCCTAACCAGCGAAGAGCAAGAAAAAATTGTTCTTCCAGAAATTGAAACGAATACCGAAGAAAAAAACTTCCCAAACACCTTCAGCCTTTTAGTTTGGTGGAGCGTTATCAGCTTTATTGCATTCTCCTACGCTGGCGAACGCATGCCCTGGTTAACCTTTCACATTACCCTGCCAATGATCCTGATTACTGGCTGGGCAATTGGGCATCTTATCGACACAACTGACTGGCAAAAATTAAAAGAGCAGCGCATTTTGCTCACAGTGACCGCGCTGACAATCTTTATCACCAGTACGGCTGGAATGGTACTTTCCCTCAATGGTATTACTCCTCCCTTTCAGGGACAGGCTCTTGAGCAATTACAAGCCACCAGCGCTTTCCTACTTCCATTGATCGTGACCATTCTCAGTGCAGGCGGCCTCATTTACCTCCTCCGCGAGTGGACGTTTAAAGAGATGAGCCGCGTCTTCATCATGATATTCTTCTCGCTGATGGCAGTGCTCACTGCACGAGCAGCCTTCCGTGCCTCCTACATCACCTATGACCAAGCTACGGAGTTTCTGGTGTACGCACATGGGGCAACAGGAATCAAAGACGTCATTTCACAAGCCGAGGAAATTTCACAGCGTACCACTGGCGGCATGGGAGTAGCTTTGGCGTATGATGCCAGCGCACCAGATACTGGCGTCTCCTGGCCCTTCGTCTGGTATCTGCGAGATTTCACCAATCAGCGCTCCTTTGATCAGCCCACTCGCTCCTTGCGTGATTCCGTGGTCATCATCGTAGACGAGAAAAACTTCGACAAGATCGAGCCTGCCATTGGACCCGGCTATTATCGTGTGGATTACATCCGCATGTGGTGGCCCATGCAAGATTACTTCAACCTAGTGATGGATCGTGATCCGAACACTCCCTTCCCTGAGGATTACTCCTGTAACGGTGTTATGAGCTTCCTCAAGTTGAGAAAATCTAAAGATTATTCTTTGTTCTGCAGAGGGATCACTGACCCAGCCATTCGTGCCGGCATCCTTCAGATTTGGCTAAACCGCGACTACACCGCCTACGCACAAGCATTGGGCCGTCCAGATTTGAGCCTGTCCACATGGTCACCAGCAGACAAGATGAGACTATACATTCGTCAGGATGTTGCTTCGCAGATATGGAATTATGGCGTTGCACCAACTGCTTCAGAAATTGTTGAAGACCCAACCGAAGGGAAATTTATCCAGCTTTCCGCAGATATGGGATTCGATGCCGCTCAGGCAAACCCTGTCAATATGAATGCACCACGTGCGCTGGCTTTTGCCGCGGATGGCACCGTATATGTTGCTGACTCACGCAATCACCGCGTTCTTCACCTTGATATGGAAGGCAATACCCTCCAGGCATGGGGAACCTTTGCAGACGGGGTCAGCACGCCAATCGGAGATGGAACATTCAATGAACCCTGGGGTATTGCAGTTGGCCCAGACGGTTCTGTGTATGTAACAGATACCTGGAATCATCGCATCGAAAAATTCACTGCAACCGGAAGATTCGTCAAAGCCTGGGGAACGTTTGGGCAGGGTGAAACTCCTGAATCATTCTATGGTCCACGCGGATTGGCGGTAGATGCTCAGGGGCGGGTATATGTCACAGATACAGGTAACAAGCGCATCGTTGTGTTTGATGCGGACGGGAACTTCATCACCCAATTTGGCAGCGCAGGCTTCGACCCCGGTCAATTTGACGAGCCGGTCGGCGTCGCAGTCGATAAGAATGGCACCGTCTATGTTGTGGATACCTGGAATCAACGCATTCAGACATTTGCTCCCAGTGAAATTGAGGGAAGCCTGACGTTTACTCCCGACAGGCAGTGGGATGTCTTTGGCTGGTTCGGGCAGTCGATTGACAATAAACCTTATATTGCGGTGAATAATGAGCAGCACGTTTTCATCACAGATCCGGAAGGCTACCGCATTATTGAGTTTGACCGTGAAGGAAAGGTTGTCCGCACTTGGGGTGAGTATGGTGATTCGTTCGCAAACTTCGGCCTCGCTTCTGGCGTTGCCGTGGATGCAGAAGGCCATATCTGGGTGACGGATGGAGCCTTTAACCGCATTCTACGATTTACACTTCCGCAATAGCAACCAACAAGTACCCCGCGAGTTTGTAACTCGCGGGGTACTGTCTTGAGTATGATTTTTCTGGTGATATAATACCGATGCTTTTTACAAAATATCGCGAGTCTTAAGCCGTCAAAAACTTAATAGGCGATAAATAAAATACCCTGCGAGGGAGAATAATGAAACTCCACGAATACCAATCAAAAACAATTTTTTCAAAGTACGGCATTCCCATCCCTAAGGGGCGGGTCGCGACCACTGCCCAGGAAGCAAAGCAAATTGCTGAAGAGCTCGGTGGCCGCGTTGTTGTTAAATCACAAGTACTGGTCGGCGGACGTGGAAAAGCGGGCGGCGTAAAGCTTGCCAAAGATTCTGCTGAAGCAGAACAGCTTGCAACCCAGATCCTCGGCATGGATATCAAAGGCCTGCCTGTTCGCAAGGTGCTTGTGGATGAGGCATCTGCCATTGCTCAGGAAATCTACTTCGCCATTACAGATGACCGTTCAGCAAAAAAACCTGTGATCATCGCCTCTGCCGCCGGCGGCATTGATATTGAAGAAGTAGCCGCCAAGACACCTGAGAAGATCATCAAAGTAAATATCGACCCGCTGCTGGGTATGCGAGAATACATTGCGCGTGATGTAGCCGCAGCCATTGATCTGCCGCGCGAATATTGGCGCGACTTTACCAAAATTGCCATGGGACTGTATGAAGTCTACAAAAACACCGATGCCTCCCTGGCTGAGATCAATCCACTGGTCATCACCAAAGATAAAAAACTTGTTGCGCTCGATGGCAAAATGATGATCGATGACAATGCCCTTTACCGCCATCCTGATCTTGCAGAGATGCGCGACACAGACGAAGATGCCCCCTCCGAGATCGAAGCCCGCAAATATGGTCTTTCCTTCATCAAGTTGGATGGCAACATCGGCTGCATGGTCAACGGCGCAGGCCTTGCCATGACCAGCATGGATGTGATCAAACTCTTCGGCGGTGAACCAGCCAACTTCCTTGATGTGGGCGGCGGTGCAGACGCAAAGAAAGTTGCCGCAGCCATGCGCATCATCCTTTCTGACCCAAGCGTCAAAGCCGTGTTATTCAACATCTTCGGCGGCATCACCCGTTGCGACGAAGTTGCCAAAGGCATTCTCGTTGCAATGGATGAAGTAAAGCCGAAAGTCCCGATGGTTGTCCGTCTCGTTGGCACAAATGCCGAAGAAGGACGCCGCTTGCTTGAAAACGCAAATATGATCACCGCAGAAACCCTCGCCGACGCGGCGAAGAAATCTGTTGAAGCCGCGAAGAAAGGGAGCTAACCCATGAGCATTTTAGTTGACAAGAACACCCGCCTGATCGTTCAAGGCATTACAGGCAATGAAGGCTTATTCCACACTACACAAATGGTCGCCTACGGCACCAATGTTGTCGGCGGTGTGACCCCCGGCAAGGGCGGCGAATGGGTTCTGGATGGCAAACTCCCCGTCTTTGATTCTGTAAAGATGGCAAAAGATGCCACAGACGCAAACGCAACCATCATCTTTGTTCCTGCCCGCTTTGCCCCAGATGCCATGTTCGAGGCGGCCGATGCAGGTATTCCTCTCATCATCTGCATTACCGAAGGCGTAGTCGTGCAGGATATGATGAGCGTGCGCAATTATCTGGACCAGAAAAAAGTCCGCCTGATTGGGCCAAACTGCCCAGGCCTGCTCACCCCTGGTGAAGCCAAAGTCGGCATCATCCCCGGTAACATCGCCATCCCCGGAAATGTCGGTGTAGTCTCCCGCTCCGGCACATTGACCTACGAAGTGCTCTACGCCATGAAGAACCTCGGCATGGGCGCATCCACCTGTGTGGGTATCGGCGGCGACCCGATCAATGGCACCAACTTCCTCGATGTTTTGGAAATGTTCGAGCATGACCCCAAGACCGAGAAAGTCATCATGATCGGTGAGATCGGCGGCAACGAAGAAGAAAAAGCTGCTGACTACATCGCAACCAAAATGACCAAACCCGTAGCCTCCTTCATCGCTGGTCAGACCGCCCCAGCAGGAAAACGCATGGGACATGCTGGCGCGATCATCGAAGGCGGAGCAGGCACAGCCGCAGACAAGATCAAAGCTCTCGAAGCTGCCGGTGTCAAAGTTGCCAAACACCCGGAAGAAATTCCAACCCTTTTGGTGTAACAAAAAATGTCCGTTTGAAGCAATGCTTCAAACGGACATTTTTACAACAATCAAACCCTATCAGAAATACATAGAGCCGCCTTTATCAGGCGGCTCTACGGTTATAATCCCAAACAATAAATTACTTCTTGCGGGCTTCGATGTATGTTACAGCATCACCCACGGTGGCGATCTTCTGGGCATCTTCATCAGAGATCTCGGCACCAAATTTATCTTCAAAAGCCATGATCAACTCAACGAGATCCAGAGAATCAGCCTCAAGGTCTTCACGGAAGCGGGCTTCCATTGTGATCTTTGCCTCATCCGCGCCGAGCAGATCCTTTACGATCGCCTTAAGTTCAGTATATGTGTCAGACATTACAGCCTCCAATTTTTATATTTGATTAGTATTTATTGTAATCGCTTGACAAAGACTGTCAAGCCAAAGCATCACACTCAGGAACACTACCCCATGACAAAAGTTGCGCCAATTGACCAAAGAAAATCTGACCACATTAAAATTAACTTAGAACAGGATGTTCGATCTGCCCTGACAAGCGGCCTCGAAAAATATCACTTCATCCACGAGGCCCTGCCTGAATTGGATTTGAACCGCCTCAATACAAGCCTCAGCCTGTTCGGCAAACAATTGACATCCCCTACCCTTGTCAGCTCCATGACCGGCGGCACCTCTGAAGCAGAGACGATCAACCTGCGCCTCGCAGAAGCCGCGCAGGAATGCGGCATTGCCATGGGAGTCGGGTCGCAGCGAGCCGCCATCGAACACCCTGAACAAGCACAGACATTTCAAGTCCGCCGTGTGGCGCCTGATATTTTGTTATTCGCCAACATCGGCGCTGTGCAATTCAACTACGGCTACGGTGTGGACGAATGTCGCCGCGCAGTGGATATGATCGAAGCAAATGCACTCTACCTGCATTTGAATCCATTGCAAGAAGCCGTACAAGATGCCGGCGACACAGACTGGGTTGGTCTCGCAAAGAAAATCGAAGAAGTGTGTAAAAAGCTCGAAGTACCCGTAATAGCAAAAGAAGTAGGTTGGGGAATTTCGGAACGCACCGCAAAGGTACTTGCAAATTGCGGCGTGCGGGCCATAGACGTGGCAGGCGCAGGCGGCACAAGCTGGTCTCAGGTTGAGATGCACCGCGCGCCAGATGAGTTCACCCGTCAACTCGCAGCTACATTTGTCGGGTGGGGAATTCCAACTGCTGAATCAATTGTCGGCGTGAAAAGAAGCGTGCCAGAGATGACAGTCTTCGCCAGCGGCGGAATCAAAGATGGGCTCGACATCGCCAAATCAATCGCCCTCGGTGCCACTCTCGGCGGCATGGCGGGACAATTCCTCAAAGCCGCAGCCATCTCCACCGAAAAAGCCGTTGAGATGATGAAGCTCACCAAACGGCAGATCGAAGTCACCATGTTTGCATGCGGGGCAGGCACGCTGGATGAATTGAGACAAGGCAAACTACAAGAACGCTAAAAAAAGCTGGCAGTCAAATGACTGCCAGCTTTTTTGTTCTCAATAGTAGCTTTTACATTACGGGTTTGTCTGCTGCCACATGCCGCCGCCGTTCATCATGCCGCGACCTTGACCATTGCCCATCATGCCGTTGTTGTAATTTCCCTGTGGGCCAGTGCCCGTGCAATTGCCATTTCCCATATTACCGCCGCGGGAGTTCATCCAATCCGCCTGCTCCTGGGTGATGACATTGGCTTTCACAGCCTCTGCCAACGCCGCAGCGCGGACCTGGGTCATTATGGCCGGAAATTCTTCAGCTGTGACGCCAGTAGAAAGGGCAATGTCATACATGGTCTCGCCAGCGGCGAGACGGGTGTTGATGTCGTTCACGTTCAGGCCAAGCGCCTTCGCGAATTCGATGGTCATAAAGGTGTGCATAGGGCCGGAAGCGCCATTGTTCATCATCTGGCCGTGCCCATACGGCACGGGGGGAGTGTCATCCTGGGCAAACACTGCACCAATTCCCAAAACGCCCAACGCCAAAACTACCAAACCTACGATCAAAATTGTCTTTTTCATTTCATACTCCTTTTGAGTGAATATTCAGATTTATTCCTGACTACGCCCAAAGGATACAACCCCAATGTAAAGGTTATATAAAGAAAATAAAAAGAGTGGAATAAGGAACCCCGTGGAAACTATTGGGATATTGCAAGGTTTTTAGGCGAGAAAAAATAATATAATTTCTTCTGAAAATCAGGAGTTGAATACATGTACACACCAAAACATTTGGAATGGGATGTTGCTCTCAGCACCGGAGACGAAGGGCTGGATAACCAGCACAAATATCTTGTAGACACCCTCAATAAGCTTGGAGATGCCATCAATGAAGGTCATGGCAGTGAAAATATTGCTAGAATTCTGGGTATTCTCAGGTTTTATGCAGGCTGGCACTTTGGCAAAGAGGAAGACTGTTTTGAAACCTATCAGTGCCCTGCTGCCGGAAAGAACAAAAAAGCTCATGCTGTTTTTGTTGAAAAGTTTGACAAGTTTCACAAAGAATTTACCAACTCCGGCGGCACCAGTGATCTCGCTCTAAAAATTCACGAAGAGGTTGCAGACTGGATCGTTAATCACATTCTAGTGGTGGACGGTGAGCTTTACCCATGTATTCACCATAGGCCCAAGCCAAAAACTGGTCAATTGGGTTAAACAAAAAATCTCAAGAGCAAACCTCTTGAGATTTTTATTATTCAGGGTCACTCATCCCCAGTCATCAACTTGATGCGCTCCCAGGGCTTCAAACTTTCATCTTCAGCCAGCAACGTCTTCAATTCATACAACTCATCACGCAGAGCGGCAGCCCGTTCAAACTCAAGGTTTTTCGCCGCGTCTTTCATGTGTGCTTCCACGTCCGCAATGATCTTGCGCAGTTCGGTGCGCGGCATTCCATCCAGGTTTTTCACTTTGTATTCACCGCGCATCTCGCTCACAGCCTTGGCGGTCATGCCTTCGGTCAGGTCATGAATCTCCTTATGAATACTGATCGGTTGAATGCCATTTTCTTCGTTGTACTTCATCTGCTTGGCGCGGCGGCGGGTCGTCTCATCAATCGCCCGCTTCATCGAATCGGTCATGCGGTCAGCGTACATGATGACACGCCCATTCACATTACGAGCCGCACGCCCAATCGTCTGGATCAGCGCCGTATCCGAACGCAGAAAGCCTTCCTTGTCCGCATCCAAAATTGCCACCAGCGACACTTCGGGCAAATCCAAACCTTCACGCAAAAGATTGATGCCGACCAGGACATCGAAAGTGCCCAAACGCAAGTCGCGCAAAATTCCCACGCGCTCCAGCGTCTCCACTTCCGAATGCAAATAATTGACTTTAATCCCTAGCTCTTTCATGTACTTCGTCAGATCTTCAGCCATACGCTTGGTCAGTGTCGTGACCAAAATACGCTCGCCTCTTTCTACCCGCTGCTTGATCTCTCCGACCAGATCATCCACCTGGCCTTTGGTAGGACGCACCACCACCTCAGGGTCTACCAACCCCGTAGGACGGATGATCTGCTCTACAACCTGTTCGGCGTTCTTCATCTCATATTCCGACGGAGTCGCAGATGTGTAGATCGTCGCGCCCATCACCTGTTCAAATTCGTCAAACTTCAACGGACGGTTATCCATTGCGGAGGGCAAGCGGAAGCCATACTCTACCAAGGTCTCTTTGCGCGCGCGGTCTCCGTTATACATCCCACGGATCTGCGGCACAGTCATGTGACTCTCATCAATGATGAGCAGATAATCGCTTGGCAAAAAGTCAATCATCGTCCACGGGTGTGAGCCGGGCGGCCGTCCATCCAACTGACGCGAGTAATTCTCAATGCCAGAGCAATAGCCGACTTCCTTCAACATTTCAAGGTCGTAGCGGGTGCGTTGTTCAATGCGCTGTGCTTCAAGGAACTTGCCATGGCTCTTGTAGTAGGCAAGGCGTTCTTCCAATTCTGTTTCAATGTTCTTGATCGACTCTTTCAA
>CAZHOX010000101.1:0-2509 GCA_964534345.1 uncultured Anaerolinea sp. | reverse complement strand
TGCATTGCGGCGGTAGATCTCACCCACTTTCATGGTGACTGTCCCCTTGCCGAATTCCTCCGGTGAGCCCAAGCCATAGATACAGGAGACCGAAGCGACGATGATCACATCACGGCGGGAGATCAATGCCGTGGTCGCTGCGAGCCGCAGACGCTCAATCTCTTCGTTGATCTGCGTTTCTTTTTCAATGAAAAGGTCATGGCGCGGGACGTAGGCTTCGGGCTGGTAATAATCGTAATATGACACAAAATATGAAACTGCGTTCTCAGGGAAGAATTCTTTGAACTCTGCATACAACTGCGCCGCGAGTGTCTTGTTGTGCGCCATGATGAGTGCGGGCTTCTGCACCTGCTGGATCACGGAAGCGATCGTAAAGGTCTTGCCTGTGCCTGTGGCGCCGAGCAACACCTGATGCTTGAGTCCTTTGTTTACGCCGTCCACAAGTCCGCGGATGGCTTCGGGCTGGTCGCCCATGGGAATGAAGGGTGCTTGAAGTTTGAAATCCATAGTTTATTTTTCGGTTGGTTATAAGGGGAACGTGTGTTCTATTTTACTCCAAATCCCGAAGTACGTCGCGCTGAAATTTAGGCTAAAAAAACCTTTACCACGGAGTACACAGAGACCACTGAGATTTTTTTAGTAATCTTCTCCAGTTTGAGAAAATTTCAATTGGCAGAATCAAGCCGCAGATTAAGTACGAAGCGGGGATTTATGTCGAGGGTATAATCACGGGCAATATGGACAAAGTCAGGTCATTCTTTCAACGATTCATCTTCACAGAAAAAAGCGCGCCGCTCGCATTTTTGATCACCTGTATTTTTAGTTTTGGGCTGCTCATTCCCAGCCTCGGCTTTTACATGGATGACTGGCCGTATGTGTTTTACGCAAAGCTAAAGGGGATCGAGAGCCTGCGCGAAATGCTGGTCTTTGACAGCCGCCCGAATGCGGCATGGCTGTACATGCTTGGGTTTAAGCTGCTTGGTTTTAAGCCGATTGCTTGGCATATCGCGGCGTTGTTGATGCGTTGGGGAACTGTCCTTTTCATTTGGATGATCTTCAAAACGCTGTGGCCTGAGCGCAAAAAAGAAGCCATTTACATTGGGCTGTTCTTTGCGGTCTATCCATTTTTTATGCTCCAGCCGTTTGCGGTGGGGTCAACGCATCACTGGTTTGGATTTTTAGCATTTACACTTTCCATGTTGTTGATGATCTGGAGCGTGAATGCAACCACAGGAAAATGGATTGTCCTCACCACGATTGCGTTGATTCTCGAAGCGACGCATTTATTTACCAGTGAATATTTTTCAGGGCTGACGTTGATCCGTGTTTTCATTTTGTGGATTTTGATCTCGCGCACTGAGATCACCTTTTCAAAAAGGCTCTCAAAGACACTGCTCAATTGGCTGCCATATCTCGTGGTGCTGGGATTGTTTTTCTTTTGGCGTGTGGCGATCTATGAAAACCCGCCTGATGTGGTGCGTAACGAGCCTGTGATTCTGCAGCAGCTTTTCAGCGAGCCGTTCAAAGCCATTGGATATCTGATCACCACATCTGTCAAAGATGCGCTGGCGGTGATGACGATAGGCTGGCAAAAGGCAACGGATGTGAGCCTGTTGGATTTCACCTCTCCTTTCGTGCTGTTCAGACTTGGGATGAGCCTGTTATTTTTTGCGGCAATGTTCGTTTATTTGAGCAGACTTTTGCCCAACGCAGAAGAATCAAACGATGATTGGAAAGCTGGAAGCATCACCCTTGCAATCGCAGGATTATTAACCGGCGGAATACCCGTCTGGCTAGTTGGGCGCTCCATCGTTGAGAGCAAGAATCTTTTATCCGCTTCTCGGTTCGGGATTCCAGCTATGTTCGGCGCAGCGATATTGAGCTATTTGGTCGTTGATTTTTTCATCAATGACAGAAATAAGAAGTTTATCGTGATGGCATTGATGCTTGCCGTGTCTGTTAATTTCCATTTGGACAATGCCAAGGAGTTCCAATATTCATGGGAGAAGCAAGAGCGGTTGATGCAGCAACTCATCTGGCGTGCGCCGTCTGTTGAAGCTGGAACGGTCTTCCTGACCGATGAAGAAGTTCTGGGCATGATGGGAGAGTATGCGGTTTCGTTTTCCATCAACACCACGTATCAGGTTGAAAACATTGAGAACACACCTCCCTACTGGTATTTTCCGTTCTATTACACCAACCCCAATGTGAATGACCTTTTGCTGGGAGCGCCGCTTGAGTACACCAAACTGAGCATGAGCTTTGCAGGCAACAGCAAGAAAATGCTTTTGCTCTCCTTCAACCCTGAATTGAATCGTTGTTTGTGGGTGATGCAGCCGCAGGATGTGAATTTGCGGCTCGTGAGTAAGGACATGAGTCAACTTAGCGCGGGTTCGGATATCAGTTTGATAAAGCTGGCAGAAGGGGAAGAGCCAACTCTGCCCGAAGATATTTATGGAAAACAAAATACGCAGACATGGTGCTATTACTTCGAGAAGGCAGACCTTGC
>CAZHOX010000100.1:7939-11575 GCA_964534345.1 uncultured Anaerolinea sp. | reverse complement strand
TCGGACAAGAAGGGATACTCCGAACTTGCCCGCCTGTATTTCATTTTGCACAGCGATCACGAAGCTGGAAACGTCTCTGCTCACACCATGCACCTCGTTGGGTCTGCTCTCTCCGACCCGTACCTTTCCTTCTCTGCCTCGCTCAACGGTCTTGCCGGACCTTTGCATGGTTTGGCAAATCAAGAGTGCCTTGGCTGGTTGCTGGAAGTTCATCAGAAATTCGGCGGCGTTCCCTCGCGTGATGATCTCTACAAATTCGCATGGGACACTCTCAATAGCGGGCATGTCATCCCAGGCTATGGACATGCAGTGCTGCGCGTTCCCGATCCGCGTTTCATGGCGCAGATGGAATTTGCCAAGAAGCGCTTCCCCGAAGATGAACTCATCCGCCTCGCGGACATGGTCTTTGACGTAGTGCCTGCCGTTCTCAAGGAACAGGGCAAAGCCAAGAACCCCGCCCCGAACGTGGATGCCATTTCTGGCACATTGCAGTATTACTACGGCGTGCGTGACTTTGACTTCTATACCGTCCTCTTCGGTGTTGGCCGCGCTCTCGGCGTGACAGCCAACTACGTGTGGGCACGCGCTCTTGGTATGCCGATTGAACGTCCAAAGTCTTTGACGACAAAGATGCTCGAAGAAGTTGTAGCGAAAGCCGCACAGCCAGCTGTTCAGCCTGCATAGTTGATAAAGTAAAACTCCCGAAGTTGAAAAACTTCGGGAGTTTTTTATTTTAATACCTCATCAATCACATCATTTAATTCTCGCAGCTTTCCTCGTTCCTCTGCCGCGTGGACAATGGCTTTGCTTAGTCCATTTGAAATTTCTGGAATCATCTTTTCGATGGATTGAATCGTCTCTGGGTCTGTCTTCGGATGGTTGCGGATCAACCCGATTAACTCCAATGCGTTTTCCTTTTTGCCATTTCTTGCGCGCATCCCTGCAACCGACACCAACGCGTCCAGCGCGATCAGTTCCGAACGAATATCTCTTGCCTCGCGGATGGATTGCTTCAAAAAATATAACGCATCCTGATCGTTTCCAAGATGGAAGTGCGCCGTGCCGACATTGTCCAGTGCAATAGCCGTGCCAAAGCGATAACCCGTGTTGCGATGGATTTCCAACCCCTGCAAGAATAATTTCAATGCTTCTTCGTATTGACCTTCCTGCATCAGGATTCCGCCGAGGTTTCCCAGCGTGGCAGCTTTGTTGCGGGTGTGATTCAGGTTACCCGTAATTTCAATGGCTTCATAAAGCAGAGGTTTGGCTTCCTGAAATTTATTCTGGTTGAATAACACCACTCCCAAATTGATGAGGCTCGAAGACAGACCAGGGTAATCATCCAGTTCACGGCGCAGCGCGAGGCACTCCCTGTGCAGCTTTTCGGCTTCTTCGAATCGTCCAAGCGAGTTGATGGAAAGCGCGAGGTTGTTCAGCGCCATGCCTTCTTCGTTGCGGTTACCCATCGTACGAGCCAATTCCAATTCTTCGCGATAATACACAATCGCTTCTTCTTCCTGCCCGAGGAAGCGGCTGGCATTCCCCAGTCCATTCAAGCAGACCGCTAGTTGAACTTCATCTTCTGCCTTGCGAAAATAATCAAGGCAAGATCTCAATGACTGCAATGACGCTTCAGGCTCGCCTGCATCAGCTATCAGAATGGCTTTGTACATCAGCAGGCGCGCGAGTAAGTGTCCACGCTCATCGGGCAAAAGTGAATCCGCATTGGTGGGCGAGTCGAAACCGTCCAGGGCTTGCTGGAATAAGGCAAGTCCTTCGCGGTAACGTCCCTGTAGGTCTAGATAGCGTTTTGTGAATGGCGCAATATCCGCGAGCAACGCAATTTGTTTTTGCTCGACTGCCCAAGCCCATGCGCTGCGCACGTTTTCCAATTCCCTGTTCATTGCGGGAAAAGACTCGCGTTCGTCCAACTTGCCAACTTTTTTCGACCACTCGGCAAAATACGCGGCATGTGCGTTGCGGGCTTTTTTCTTTGCGCTTAATTTTTCCTGTGCGAATTGCCGCAGCACTTCGTGCAGTTCAAAGCGCTCGCCATTTCTTTGCAGGAGCGATTTATCCACCAGCGTTTCAATCTTTCCAGCCACGCGTTCTGCGGCTTCGCGTGTGAACCCGCCGCGAAATACAGACAAGGCTGCGAATGTTTTTTGTTCCGCATCTGACAATTTATCCCACGACGATTCAAATACTGCTCGCAAACTGCGCTGGCGTTCGGGCACATCCCGCCTTGTGGATGCGAGAAAATCCAAATTCTTTTGAATTTCATCGCGAATGGTTTCGCAGTCCATCGAGCGAGTCCACGCCGCGGCGATTTCAATGCCTAGCGGGAGACCTCCGACCAAAGCGCAGATTTCTGTGACAGTGGGATTTTCCTGCTCTGTGAGTTGAATCTCCGCCCGCGCACGCTTCGCACTCTGGACGAATAGCTGGTTCGCTTCCATGGAGTTGACAGCCAGCCCGGACAGTTCCACGACCCACTCGCCGTCAATGTCCAGCCGTTCGCGTGAGGTGACAACTATCTTCACTTCGGGCGCAATCTTCAAAACTTCAGATAGGAATGCAGATGAATCAAGCAGGTGCTCGAAGTTGTCCAGCACCAGCAGGAGTTCCTTTTGACGCAGGAAGTTAAGCAACTGCTTTTTATGGTCACCAGTTTGAAACGGGAAGTTGAACACATTTCCCACCGCAGGGATGATTCCATCCGCGTCAACCGCTGCCAGAGGGATATGCCATGCGCCGTTGATGAACATACCCGCAAAGGCACGCGCTGCCTCCTGCGCGAGACGAGTCTTGCCAGCGCCGCCCAGCCCTGTCAGCGTGACGAGGCGGCAGGCTGGGTCAGCCAGAAGGTGACGCAGGTGTGCGAGTTCCTTTTCGCGCCCGATAAATTCGGTAGATGAAGCGGGGATATTGTGCCGCGCTGCCTGCCGCGCAGAGCGAATACGTTCGTATAAAGCGGTTGTTTCCAGTGAAGGCTGAACCCCGAGTTCCTTATCCAATATTTTTTTGCAGGTTTCGTATTGAGAAAGCGCTGCGCTGAATTGACCTGTCCGCGCTTGCAGGAGCATGAGCTGGCGGTGGGCTTCTTCGCGCCACGGGTCGAAGGTCAACAGGCGCGAGGCGTAGGTCTTTGCTTCATTGAAGTTCCCGCGCGAGGTGTGGAAGTGGGTCAGCGTGTGCAGGGTTTGCAGTGCCAGTTCGCGCAGACGGGCGCGCTCGGCCAGCATCCAATCTTCAAAGTCAGGCGCATCGCGGACGAAAAATCCTTCGAGGAAGTCGCCGCGGTACAGGCTGAGGGAATCTGTCAGGATAACAGAGGCAGGTTCGGGATTAAGAGAAGAAGCGTTTTTTAGTTCCGATTCAAATTTTGCTGAGTCGAGAAAACAATCCCCCGAAAATTCAATTGAGTCGCGTGTGATAGTCAGATAATCATCGGCAACTTTGCGAAGGTTGGTCAACACCTGCCGTAGGTTATTTTTTGCGTCTGCATCGGTCATCTCGCCCCACAGCAGGGACGCCAGTTTATCGCGGGTGTGGGCGCGGCGGGTGACAGCCAGAAAAGCCAGCAGGGCAGGAGCCTTGTTGGAGATGAAATCGGTGATGGTCTGGTCGGCGTGC
>CAZHOX010000100.1:0-7839 GCA_964534345.1 uncultured Anaerolinea sp. | reverse complement strand
CAGCAGGGCAGGAGCCTTGTTGGAGATGAAATCGGTGATGGTCTGGTCGGCGTGCGTAATTTGCAGACCGCCGAGGAGATGAATTTTGAGGTTTGACATTGTATTTTGGTGCCGCAACATTCATGTTGCGAGTCGCAAGATAAATCTTGCGGTACCTACCACTCGCCAAATTCAGGATTCACGTAGCTGAACTTCCAGTCTTTCCACTCTTTTGCCAACCCTGCTTTGACAGGATTGTTGATGATGTAGGAGATGATACGGGCAAATTCTTTTTCGCTGCGAACATAATGGTCATAACTTTCATGATGCCAGAATGGCCCATTGCGATTCAATATCAGGTTGCAATGACGGGATGTTCTGCCTTTGAGCAGCCGCATCATGTCGCCAACGGGATACTTTGCGCTTTTGCCGTGATGAGGCTTTGGGTCGAGCGCGAGAAGCTCAATGAGCAGGTGAATATGGTTGGGCATGATGCAGTATGCAATGAGTTGATATTGCGTACCTGCCTTGCTGTGAATTTCATCCGCAACAATCTGAGCAATTTTGTCGGAGGCCAGCCAGTTTGGCCCATGTTCGCAGCGGTCAAGCCAATCATCGAATCGACCAAAATGTTTCTTTTGGATTGTGTAGCGTTCGTCCAAGCTTTGAGCGAATTGCAGTTCCTGTTCGCGCCGGGTCTTGAGTTCTCTCACTATTTCACGAGGCACGGAGTCCACCAGATTGAAGGTGATGAAGAGCGGTGACTTTTCTGGGTGAATATGCGGTAGGTTGCGGCGGTAGTAGGTGTCTTTGTGCTGCATGGTGGTGGCATCCCGTACTGCAACATTTATGTTGCAATTTGACGCGCAAGATAAATCTCCCTGGCACTGACCGCCAGGGGAAGTGTGCGGTACCCAAAAAATAAATGATTTCTAAACGATGCCTTACTACAATGAGCGCAAGAATATCACATTCAGAAATGGAGTGCCATGCCAGTTTTGAACAACGTGCGTTCGCCTATGTATCACCACTTTGTTTTGCTGGTGTGGGAGGAATGCGACTCGCAGGGCAGGCATGTGACCTGGCGATTGAGTTTGCAGGACGCGCAAAAGGAGGTGCGTATCGGATTCAAGAATGTGGATGAATTGAAGACTTATTTGGAAGATTGGATGAAAAATTCATCCGTAAATATTTCACCAAAGGAGAATTGAAATGAAAAAAATAATGAAATGGATCGGTATTGTGTTGGGTTCGTTAATTGGATTGATTCTTATTTCTGGTATTGTTTTGTATTTCGCCGGCAATTCTCATTTCAACAAGACCTATGATTTCCCGGCTTCAGGCATTGTTGCTCCTACAGATGCGGCCAGCATTGAATATGGAAAACATCGTGTGGAGACCTTATGTGCTGACTGTCACGGCGAGGATCTGGGTGGGGTGATCGGCTGGGCTACGGTTGGCCCGTTGGCGACGATCGACTCAGCCAACCTGACATCTGGCGAAGGTGGGATCGGTCAGGAGTTCACCACGGATGAGGATTATGTGAGTGCCATCCGCCATGGTGTGGACCCTGAGGGCAAGCCGATCTATATGCCCGCTGTTGTAGCTTTTCAATACATTAGCGATGAGGACTTGGGTGCGATCATCGCCTACTTGAAAACAGTCCCACCTGTGGATCGCCACACGAAGGGCTCGCAATTT
This sequence comes from uncultured Anaerolinea sp., assembly GCA_964534345.1. GTDB lineage: Bacteria > Chloroflexota > Anaerolineae > Anaerolineales > Villigracilaceae > Villigracilis. The sequence goes on along the minus strand of CAZHOX010000100.1, from coordinate 6,159 downwards.
TCCTCTTTAGGCAAGGTCATTTTTGCTGTAGGAATGTTTGGAAAATTTCCAGTGGAGGTGGTTAACCACCAGAATAATGTCGCTGCACCGACTGCTGGGGCTACGGTTGAATATGGCGAATATTTGGTTGCAATTGGAGATTGCCGCGCTTGTCACGGGCAGGAATTGGCTGGCGGCTCCTATCCAGACCCTGCTGTGACTCAGCCCGTTCCAAACCTGACGCCCGGCGGTGAACTCGGTGCGTGGACGGAGGAGCAATTCATCCAGGTCATGCGCACGGGCGGTGCGCTCAACCCGGAACTAATGCCGGTGAAGGAAATTGGAAAATTGACAGACGATGAATTGAAGGCCATATTCATGTATCTGCACTCGCTGCCAACGATGGAGCAGCAGTAAGATAAAGAATCACTTGAAATAACTGGAGCGGAAAGAGCATGAAAATGCTTTTTCCGCTCCAGTGTTCTGGAAATGGGAAGTGTTACTTCACATCAAGTTTATCGATAAGAAATGCGAAATCCTGTGCCACTTCTTTTAGGAAATCATAACGTCCGCTGGCGCCGGCGTGGCCTGAGTCGTAGTTGACGTAAAAAACCAAAAGGTTATCATCTGTTTTAAGCTCGCGCAGTTTGGCGGTGAACTTGGCTGGCTCCCAAAATGCCACTCGTGGGTCATTCAATCCCGTCGTGATCAGCAGGTTGGGGTACGCTGTGGCGCGGAGGTTATCGTACGGCGAGTAGGAAAGCATGTATTCGAATAACTCTTTGTCTTCGGGGTTTCCCCACTGGCTATACTCCTGTGTGGTCAACGGAATGGATGGATCACTCATGGTGGTCACCACATCCATAAATGGCACTTTGGCGATCACGGCTTTGAAAAGCTCCGGGCGCATGGTCATGCACGCGCCGACAAGCAGCCCGCCAGCCGAACCGCCTTGCACGGCAAATTTATCTTTGGCAGCGTATCCTTCTTGAATGAGATACTCAGCACAGGCAATGAAATCGGTGAAGGTATTGCGCTTGTGCTCCATTTTGCCTTGTTCGTACCAGTCACGTCCCATGTCGTAGCCGCCGCGAATGTGTCCGATGGCGTACACAAACCCACGGTCAAGGAGGCTGAAGCGATTGGAGTCAAAGTATGGGTCAATGATCGCACCATAGGAGCCGTATCCATACATCAGCGCTGGATTCGTTCCATCCTTTTTTTGCATATCTTTTCGATAGGCAATGGAGATGGGAACCTTTGTCCCATCTGCTGCAGTAGCATGGATGCGTTCCATCACATAGTTTGACTTGTCATACCCATGAACTACATCTTCTTTTTTTACCTCCCATTCACCCGTATTCAGGTGAACATCGATCACTGAATTTGGCGTGATGAGTGATGAATATTTGAGGCGTAGACTTTCAGTTTCAAACTCGCTGTTCCCATCTAGAAAAACACTATATGTTGGTTCAGGGAAAGGCACATAGTGGATGTTGCTCACTCCGTCTGGGCTGCTGATGCGAAATTGTTTCAACCCGCCTTTGCGCTCGTGAATGACGATGTGATCATCAAATGTATCCACAAAATCGACAAGCACATCTTCACGGTGCGGAATTAAGTCCTGCCAGTGTTGCTTGCCGGGGGTGGCAACTGGGGCAACGCTCACTTTGAAATTTTTCGCATTGTCATTGTGGATGATGAAAAACATCCCTTTGTGATGAGCCGCCATATAGTCCAACCCTTGAATGCGCGGCTGAAGAATCCGAAGTTCGCTGGCTGGATCATTTGCATCCATAAAACGGACTTCGCGAGTGTTGGTGCTGTAATGATATGTAGTGATAAAAACATCGTCGCGAGTCTTGGCGCAGAAAAGATAGTAGGCTTCATCTTCTTCATGATAGATCAGCACATCTTCTTTTGGGTCAGTGCCGAGCGTGTGGCGGAATAATTTATAAGAACGCTGCGTATCATCCAATGTGATGTAAAAAATGGTTTGGCTGTCGTTTGCCCAATCCACACCAAAGCGTTCATAGGCGCTGCCTGAAACATTCCCGATCACCTCTGGCAGATAAGACCCTGTTGCAAGGTCTTTGATATAGATCTCATAAATTTCACGCCCGCCAAAATCAACCAGATATGCAAGCTTTGTACCATCCGGGCTGGTGTTGATGCCGCTGATACTGCAAAAAGATTTTCCCTCTGCCAATTCATTCTGGTCTAACAGAATTTCCTCAGGAGCATCCAGCGAACCTTTTTTACGGCAAAAGATGGGATATTGCTTCCCTGCTTCAAAACGTTCGTAGTAAAAAAAATCGCCTCTCTTCTCAGGGACAGTTGAATCGGTTTCCTGAATCCTTCCCTTCATCTCAGAGAAGAGCTTTTCTTGCAGCGGCTTGGTATGCTGCATGACCTCTTCCAAATAGTCACTCTCGGCATGAAGGTATTTCAAAGTCTCAGGGTCGTCTTTATCTCGCATCCAATAATAATCATCCACCCGTGTGACTCCATGCTGGGTCAAGGTGTGAGGGCGTTTTGAAGCAATAGGGAAATTTTTTTGCATGTTCATAATTGGTTATTCAATTTTATACAAAGGGGAGATATTTTTCCTTCAGGCTTGCCATGTGATGTTCCACATGACCGACCAGCATGAAGATCAATGCCTTCGCGCTCACTGCCGCGCCGCTGGCTGACCCAATCCGAGCAGCAGCTTCTTCGCTGATGTTTTTTATGGCAAGCATATTGGCGCGGCGCAAATACTCAAACTCATTGAGCAGGTCATCAAATGCCAATTCATCTGCCCCAGCTTCGCGGACGAAATCTCCCTGCTCGAAACCTGGCAGCTGGGTCTTATCGTTGCGTGAAACGCGCAATAACCGGTACGAAAAGACGCGCTCGGCATCTATCAGATGGCTGACTATTTCTTTGATGGACCATTCCTCAGGTCCATTGCGGAAGCGGGCTTGCTTGTCACTTAATGTCCCAAGCGCGGATTTGATATCTTCTATCTGCTGAGGCAGGGCGGCGATCACATCACCTTTGGCTTTTGCGCGCTCAATATAGTCTGAATAAAAGGGGGCATATTCTTCGGCGGTGGGCGGGGTGGGGTTGGACTTCATTTTGTCTCCTTAGTAATTTTCTGTACAATGTTTATTTAACAATAAGGTAAGCGATACGACCAGATTTTTTGGCAAGTATAGCATGTCATTTTCGTCTGCCCTTATTCGCTGTATAATGTTGCTGAATTTATGAAGAAAATCCTCAAAAACCTGGCAGTTGCAATTTTTGCTGTGCTGCTATCCCCTTTTGTTTTATATACTGTTTTGTCAGCAATTCGATTCACATCTTTTTACATGTCGCTTGCAGGGAAGGATACAAATGCCTGCTCCCAGTATTATGAAGGGGAGAGCAAAGGAGTTCTTTGGGAGCGCAGAGAATGGCACCATTACGTGGATTTTAAAGTTGATATTTCCGCGCCGCGCGAACAGTGGACATTGGTGAATGCACCTTTGCCCTCAACCTTGTGGCGTTATACTTCGCCATCACCTGATATCATACGTGCCAGCTACCGTTGGCCCTCCGATTGGCAGGACCCATTTTCGGTCAGTTCATGGAAAATCTGTTTATTAGGTTCGTGATTAATATCATTCATTTTGAGAAAGAGTTTTATAAAGCTACATGACTATTTCATCCAGCTATAGAGATTTATTTCGAGCAGCTTCCATCGTTGAGAAGCTGGCTCTTTTTCAGCGTATGCTTGAAGCCAGTGAACTTTATGTTGACCTGGCATTGGCATTGCTTAAGGCCATCCACAAGCAATTGAGTCTTGAGAAATCCAGCGATCATGTTGATTACAAGCGCTACGCTGAGACGATAGAACTGCTGCGCTATCATCGCGCTGACATGCTGAAAGAAGTGATCGATGCCTGGAAAGCCGAGAACCCCTCCGAAGAAGTGGAATGGCTTTCTGATGGAGTCATTAAGTAAAAGGCGTTGAGTAGGGCGTTTTAATAAATACGATCCCCGTTATTTGATCATTCCAATAAGGTTCTGAAACCTTTCAAATGCTTTCAGCGCATCTCTTTTTTGCTGATCCCTAACTTCCAGATCGAATAAAGACCAACCTTCATTATCTGCAAGCATCATGACCTTCAATAGCGGGAAAAGGTTTGGACTAATGAAGCGTTGAATTTCATCATCTGTCAGCGGTGCGGGGGTGGGGTAGTTTTTATCAATAGACGGAGATATATGCAAGAGGATGGTCTTTGTGATCAAATTGGCGGGTGTGTTCACTCCAAAAAGATCATCAATGCCTGAGAGAATTTTGGGGAGTTTTTGATTGTCTGGCTTGGGGGAGACATCTATATCGGTAGAGATGCAGGCCTGACGGGTATATTCGCTCCATGAATTAATCAACTTGGGATAACTGCTATGCATGGGAAAGCCAAGGTTTGGCAGGGTCTTTGCGGCAATCACTGCCGAGTTGAAGGCATGCATCGTATCTTTTTTCCCTCGGATGTGAAATTTATCTATATCATGGAATAAGACGATCCATTTTGCGAGCTGCTGCTCTTCGGCAGATAATGCCTGAAATTCATCCAGCATGAACATACCGAGAAAGACACAAATTACATGAGTAAGCGTGATTCCATCCGAGTAGGATGCCATTTTTCTCCAGCCCGGCGCGAGAATCTCCATTTGTTCCATCTGCTCGGGAGTGAAGAAATCTTTTACACTCTTTTCAAGATCGTCCCATGATCGCATCCGTCCTGCGTGATAAGCTTTTACTAGGTCTTGAATAAATCTATTTAAATCTGGAAATTTGTTGTCAAAGAGGGGAAAACGCAGGGATATATCCATATTTAAATTATACAACTTTCAGTTTATACTCCCGACAAAGTATAACTATTTCATCATAAAGGATTACATCAATGACACTCACTGTTGGCACAGCCACCGCCAAACGCGGCGAGATCGTGTATGGCGAATATTTTCTGGTCCAGCATCCCGTTGGCGGCGCGGATGTTCTTCCTGTGATCATTGCACAGGGAAAAGAAGAGGGACCAGTCTTTTGGATCACAGCGGGGATTCACGGCATTGAACATGCGGGTATTCAGGTCATTCACAAACTCATCACGCCTGAATTTGTCAAACAGATGCGCGGGACGATTGTCGCTATCCCGGCTTTGAATCCCGCTGGCTTGCGGACTTTGAATCGTCAGGCGTATTATCACGGCGGCGACCCGAACCGCCTCTTTCCTGATGGTCGTACGTTGAAAACAGACCCAGACAAAGCTCCACCTTCGGCGTTGGAACAGGCATATGGGCGCATCTTTGAAGACATCAAAAACACGGCTTCTTTTTATTTTGACCTGCACTGCATGAGCAACGGCTCGTTATCCTTCATCTTCCGCGATCGCATTTTGTATCGCAAAGGGGATGAAGCCGCCCGCAAGCATGCCGAAGAAGTCAGCGCCAAAATGGACGAGATGGCGCAGGCGTATGGTCACACTGTCACTGCTGATTTTGCCGTGGATAAATACATCAATGAAAAGCTGCACCGCGCCACAACGGCAGCGGTATCCATGCTGGCGGGCATCCCTGCGTTGACTGCTGAACTGAGCAGCCCATACACGCCCACGCCAGAAGTGGTCAATGCAGGTGTGGCAGGCTTGCGAAATGTCATGCGCTGGGGCGGTATGTTGGATGGTGAAATGGAGCCGATCACCGGAATCAAAGTAGTGGACCCGGGTTTCCCGACCCATCGCCGCAGTGTGGCGCGAGTTACACAAGCTTGCATTGTTCATCATCTCAAGGAGCCGGGCGACCTTGTGAAAGTGGGCGATCCGCTGGTGGAGATGCGCGACGCGTGGGGACGATCTTTAGGTGTACTGAACTCAGAATATGATGGTTTCGTCATCTCACGCCCCACCGGCATTTTGTATTACCCCGGAGACGCCGCAATGCTTTTGGCGATCCGCGATGACGAGCCAAGAATCGGTGAATATCCTGAAAAGTATTTCGATTAATGATGGCTTGAGAAGAAGATATCGATCTCTTCTGCCAATTCACGCGGACGAGTCATGGTTGGAACATGCCCTGCACCTTTAAAGAGGTGCAGGGTGCTATTGGGGATCTGTGATGCGGCGTATTCTGATTCGCTTGGCGGGACGATGACAT
>CAZHOX010000099.1:5862-11583 GCA_964534345.1 uncultured Anaerolinea sp. | reverse complement strand
ATTGGCGCAACCGCGGCAAATGGGAAGATTACATCACCGCCGCCGAAGAGATGCTCTTGAAGACCAGCACACCCGACTCCCCCTGGACATTGGTTGAAGCCAACGATAAATATTTTTCACGCATCAAATCCCTGCGCACAGTCGCAGAGAAATTGAGGCGGGCATTGAAGTGAAAAACCAAGGCTCATTGTAAACTCAGTACAAAAAAGACGGGCTGTGTACACAGCCCGTCTTTGATTCACACAAAATGAATATCAATCCCGTGCAAGCGGAAGGTTGTCGTATCTCCATGCGCCTGTGCCGCCCACCACGTTGTAGATGGTCTTGAAACCTTTCTGTCCCAACAGCGCCGCAGCAGACTGGCTGCGACTGCCGCTCGCGCAGATCACTGCCACAGGTTTTTCAGTATCAAGCGTCCCGACGAGAGAGGCGAGCTGCCCAAGCGGCATGAGGATCGCGCCGGGCACATGTCCCTGCTTGTATTCCCACGGCTCACGCACATCCACCACCACAGGCCGCGCATCAGATTGAAGCAGATCCTGCAATTCCTTCGGTTCAATATCCTTCACATCACCCGCCGTGAGAGGAAGCCCCAAACGCTGCCAAACATCCAACCCCTCGGAAATATAGCCGACCACATTTTCATATCCCACGCGCGCAAGACTATAGACCACACGCTGATAATCAGAAGCATCGCTCAACAACAGGATCATCGGCGCATCCGGCGGGAAGACAAAGCCAATGCGGTTGCTCAACTGGTCATCTGCTTCAAGGTGAACCGAACCGGGGACATGTGCCTGCACATACGCATCTTTGGAACGGGTATCCAGCAAGCCTGCGCCGCGCTGGAAATAAGGCAGCGCCTCTTTAATTGACAGAGGGCTGGGTGCCACGTCCCCGAGCACTTTCACGCCTTTGCGATTCATCGCCTTGATGCGTGTGTGATTGCCGGGTTGTTCGGGCAGGTCACTCACCGCGTATTGGACAAAATCCTCTTTGCTGCGCGGAGCGAGCGCCGGGTTGGAGATTCTCTCATACCCCAGCGTTGTCGAACGCATAGACCCAATGGCCTTTCCGCACAACGAGCCAGCGCCGTGGCCGGGATAGATCAGCAAGCCATCGTTCAATGGCAACAGTTTCTCATTGATGGTGTGATACATATCGCTGGCAAGGCCGTTCGCCGCTTCCGCACCGACGAGGTCAGGGCGGCCCATATCACCGACGAAGAGCGTATCTCCAGTCAATGCAAGCCACGGCTGTTCAGAGCGAGTGGTATCAGATACAAGCAAGGTGATGCTTTCAGGAGTATGCCCCGGTGTGTGAATTACTTTGAGGCGTAAATTACCCAACTCAAGCACATCGCCATCGCGCACAGGCTGATGAGGAAATTCCGCGCCGCTCGCTTCGTGGACGTAGATCTGCGCGCCTGTGCGGGCTGCGAGGTCGCTGTTGCCTGAAACATGGTCGGCGTGCAAATGCGTTTCGATGATGTGGGTGATGGTCAACCCGCGTGATGCTGCTGCAGTGAGATATTTTTGCACATCGCGGTCAGGGTCAATGATCGCCGCAACACCTTTGGCTTCGCAGCCAACAATGTAGGAAGCGCATCCCAAGCCATCAATGAAAAATTGTTGTGAATACATGAATCTCTCCTATTACCTTTAATGAAGTTTATTGAAATTATCCGCCAGCAGAAATACCGCCAGCAGAATGACGAACCACGCAAATACTGTTTGAAGTTTTTTTGCAGGCAGGTACGTTGCAAGCCGGGAACCTGCAAACGTCCCGACCAGACCTGAGACCGTGAATACAAGGATCAGCAGTGGCTGCACCGCGCCGTCATGGATATGTCCTGCCAGCCCCGCAATGCTGTTCATGGCGATCACCACCAAGGACGTCCCCACTGCCATTTGCATCGGCAGCCCCACCAGCATCACCAAGGCAGGTACGATCAAAAATCCACCGCCTACGCCGAGCACACCCGTCAACAAACCGACAGTAGCTCCGCTGGCAAGCGTTACCCAGAGCGGTTTCTCTGCCATGATAGTCTCTTTCACATCTTTTTGCTTAAGCAAAAAGGCCCCAATGACAAGCATCAAGGCGGCGAACGCGATCAACAACACGGTGGGCGGCAACAGCTTGGAAATGCCCGAAGCGAAGTAGGCTGTCACCATGCCCGACCCGCCAAACGTGAGAGCGATGCGCCAGTTCAACGTCCCTTGCGAGCGGTGAAAGGAAGCGCCCATCAAGCTGTTTGCTCCCACAATCGCCAGAGATGTGGTCACCGCTGCTTGCGGGGTTTGCCCCACGAGGTACACCAGCGCAGGCACAGTGAGAATCGAACCGCCTCCGCCCAGTAAACCGAGCGAAAGTCCGATGGAAAAACCGAGGAGCAGTTCGAGCCAAAGCATGTCTATGGGTCTTTTGATGCAAAGACAGAGAAAAGGTTACAAACAAATCAGATATGAATTTTCCAGTCAAAGAAATACCCCTTCCTCTCCCGCCGACGCATAACCCACATTATGGGGTTGTTACATAAAATCGTTTTAGAAGGCAGGTAACATGAAACTTCTTCGCGGGCTCATGTTCGTCAGCGGTCTGATCGTCGTCCTCTTTGCATTTGGTTTTGTTTTTCAGCATCCCTTCGCCACATCCATCTGGCCCTGGGAAGATGGCCGCTACTCCTATTTATTCGTCGGCTCCATCCTCGCCGCCGTCAGCGCCGCCATGCTCTGGATCGGTTGGACGGGCGAGTTCGGTGCCTTGCCCGCAGGCGCACTCAACATCTTCATCATCGCCCTCACCTCCTCCATTTACTTTTTCAAACTCGCATCCCGCGGACGCACAGACATGACTCTCTTCGGGATATTCTCTGCTCTATTCGCCATTGCCAGCCTCGTCGCATTTTTCTGGAGTGTGAGGATTCCGCTCAAAGAGACTCGTCCCATGCCCAAACCTGTCAAAGTCTCATTTTGGATATTCATCGCCTCCCTCTTCGCTGCGGGCGGGTCGCTGATTCTAGGAGCACCCATCTTCCCCTGGAAATTAAACCCTGATTCGTCCGTCATCTTCGGCTGTATCTTCCTCGGCGATGCTTTCTACTTCCTCTATGGCATGTTCCGTCCCAACTGGCATAACGCCCTGGGACAATTGCTCAGTTTTCTTGCCTATGATCTCGTGCTCATCTTCCCTTTCATAGGGCTGATCAGCACCGTGGAAACAGAGCGTCTCGTGAGCCTCATCATTTACATAGCTGTTCTCATCTACAGCGCTGGACTTGCGGTGTACTATCTCTTCATCAACCCGCCAACCCGTTTTGGCGCACAATCGATGCAGTGACATCATGAAAATAAAGAAGAGAATTCCTTTATTTATAAATTGTATTAATGGCTCTTACTCCTCTGCTTCTCCATTCTGAAATAGAAAATAAGAATAGATACGAGCATGATTCCCATCAAAACTGTGTACCAATTGAAAATGCCGGTTATGAAATCGGAGGGATTCATGAAAGCAGCAACAAAGATCAGGCTATAGGCAAGGAAGATGCCTTCGAGAATGGCTCGCCATGCTGTCCAACGCGGGTCAAGGGAAATCATTATGGCGCCTGTGCCGATGACGGAGAGCCAGCCGCACAACACGCGTGCAGTCAGCGGAGTTAAAGTCCACGGCCAGATGTTGATAAAAAGCGTCGGGTAGAAAAAGCCGATCGTGACACAGAGCAGGACAAGGGTCCCAATGAGGCGAGTGACAAGGCGGGCAGTAGTAGAAACAATCACATCCGACTTCTCAGGCTCTTGCGTGTCAGTCCGCCGGTTATACATCCACAATGCGGGAATTAAAAAGGGTGAAATGATATATAGAATTAGCCACGCAATGAAAGGAATGGTACCGAGCGAAAAGCGATCCCAATGCAAGAGTGTGGCAGCCAGCATGGCCGTTGTAAAAACTGTGACTGCGGGGAACACAGCTTGTACACGGTGCCAGTATTTTCCAACTGCAGCTTGTGCAAGAATCCATGCGCCGCCTAAATAGGCTGAACCAAAAAACATGGAAGACATGTGCGGCTTGATTGCCCATGCGAACAATGTGCCCGTTTGATCCGGCAGAAAAAACAAAATTCCAAAAGCGGCCACTAAAAATAAAACGACAATTCCCGCAATGACACGAACGAGTGGAAAGATAGCATCGTTTTTCATTAAATTCTCCTTTTACCAATAAGATATGAATAACTTTTATTCAGGCAATGCAGCCGCCAGCGGAAACATCCAACGCTCATTAAAGTTGTTGATCAGCGCAATGCTGGGGTTTGTGGGGTCATAGATCACCTCGATGGGTGTACCCACCCGATCATGGTCTAGCGAGTAGTACACATTGCTGGTTGTGGTGTAGGTTTTCCCGTCCGCTTCAAAACTCACCATCAACTGATAATCAGAGCTGGGAATAGCAGGGTTTCTATTGGGTATCTCTTTCACCTCACTAACCGTCCCCGTGGTGGTTACACCATTGAACTGCAACCTCAATGTAGTCTGAAGCAATTTTGTCCCGTTCACGTCGAACAGGAAAATAAAACTAACCAGGCATGAAAAAAACAAAGCCAGGATGATGATGGATATTTGATAACTACTCTTTTTTGATTTTCTTTCGTCGGGGATATTCTCTGTTTGCATAGCGTTTCTCCTGCGAATGAAAACCCCGCATCATACTCAAAGATGCCTGACTCTACCCATGAGGCAGTTCTACCCGCTGACAGAGTTCCAAACAAAATACGAATGCAGGCTACCCATTAGCCGTATTTAATTCTTGATAATATTTATCCAGCCATTGATTAGACCAGCCCCACAATGTTGAATCCAACACGATCTTTTTCACATCGGCGCGTGTGATCTTGGCTTCACTCTCAAAGACCTGCGCATTGCGGCGGCAAACTGCCAGCGTGCGGATGGCAAACATCAACGGGAAGATGCAGCCCAACCGAATACCATGCTGCCACCACGGCAGAGATTTGACATACTTCAACGCCTCATGCAAATGACGCTCGGCTTTATTGGTCAACATATCCAAAACTTGCAGGGCACGTTCGCGGTTCTCCGTGTCAAAAAGCTGTTCCTTGGTCAATCCCATCTCGCTGAGAAATATCTTTGGCACATATACCCAGCCGCGCTCAAAGTCTTCACGCAATCCGCGAATGATATTCACCGTCTGCAAGCCAAGGCCAAACTCACGCGCCAGCGGCATGATCTCCCGCTCCTTGCGGCGGATGGTGTGCGAATACCAGGCAAACAACTGTGTGATGAGATACCCGACCCGTCCGGCCACCTCGAACATGTAATCATCCATTTCTTTTTCATCCGCCACATTGGGGCCAATCTGCGTCCAACGGGCCATCCCCAAAGTGCAGTGAATAACATGCCGAGCAATGATCTCCTGCACAGCATACGGCAAAGACCTCAATTGCAGCAAGATCTCTTTGGAATGTTGGGCAACGATGGCATCGGGATTTTGGGTATTTGCATCAGTGAAGTATGAAGTCAGAGTCTCCACATCTGCTTCTTCGCGCAAGACATTAACCCAGAGATTCAGCAAACTCACCTTCTGGTCAGTTTCCATCTCTTCATTATCTTCAAGGTAGTCTGACACACGCAGCAATAAATAGGCAATGGTGGTGGCTTCACACAATACCCCGGGAAGCCTTTCGATACCAATGGCAAAGGTGCGGCTTGC
>CAZHOX010000099.1:2084-5762 GCA_964534345.1 uncultured Anaerolinea sp. | reverse complement strand
TTCTGTCATGTGGGGTTCATTTAAGCAGTGTATATTGTTGCTTAAAAAAGGAGCACACATAAAATATGAATACACCCAAACGTTATCATCCCATTTCGGTCGCCTTGCATTGGCTGACCGTATTATTTATGCTTGGAGCTGGTTTTCTTTCAGAGTCGGAAGGTAGATCGCCGATCAGCATCCACATGATTCTCGGTGCTGGTCTGCTGGTCATCATGCTCTTGCGCGTGATCGCTCGTTTCGCTATGCCCCGTCCCGCCCGTGTGGATACAGGCAATAAACTGATGGATAAAGTAGGCGAATTGGTTCATTTGGGCTTATACCTCGGTGCTTTTGCCATATTGGGACTGGGCGGATTGATCGCCTACAATCGCAATCTCTTTGCAGTGGCACTCGGCACCGGAGACGTAGCCGGACGTGCAGGCTTCATTGGCTCCATCCATCATTTAGGCTGGTTGGCTGCCATGGCCTTAATTCTTCTTCATGTTGGTGCTGCCTTTTATCATCAGATAATCTTGAAAGATAACCTGATGAGCAGAATGTGGTTCGGGAAATCCTAAAAACAAAAAGAGACGAGAAAAATCTCGTCTCTTTTTGTTTAAGCAAATTGGCAAATTAAATACTTTTCTTCTTAATTTGCTCCAGTGCATTCTTGAATGCTTCGTATGGCTGTGCGCCAACAATGGCATAACGGTCATTGATCACATAGGTAGGCACACCTGATACACCGATCTGCTGCGCCCAACGGACTTGCTCTGCAACGTGGGCGGTGTACTTGCCGCCATCCACAACGGTTTGCATGTCTGCGCCATCCAACCCAACTTCTTCGGCGGCAGCGCGGAGCACATCCCACTTGCTGATGTCCAGCCCATCGGCATAGACCTGGCGGAAGACCACTTTGTGGAATTCCTCCACCTTTCCATGCTCACGGGCATATTCCGTGGCTTCGTGCGCGATGCGTGTGTTGTAAATTCGCTCAGTGGACCTAAACGCCATGCCGTGCATGGCTGCCATGCTTTGCAGGCGTTCTTCCGAGCCATTGGCGCGGGCTTTCAAAATGTAATCGGGCAGATCCAATCCTTCGGGGGGAGTATCGGGGCGGAGATAGTAAGGCCGCCATTCCACATCCACATTATGCTCAGCTTTCAGTTGGTCGACCACACCCTGGCCGACATAGCACCACGGTCAGATGTAATCAGAGAAGATGGTCAGTTTGAAGTCCATTGACGGTTCCTTTGTTCGTTGAGATGAGGGATAGACAGTCAATGGATGATGGTTCTTACATCAAACGCAGATCAATCATAATAATATTCCGAGCAAGGGAACTCTTCGCCTGATGGAGTGACAACCTTGGCTGGGTATTCGGTGGCATCCACCGCAAAATTTGCCAGTTCTTTTTTGATGGAAGCAAGCGCCTTGTCTGCATTGAAGCGGGCAACGTGGAAAGATTGCCATGATGTATCGCGCTCGCTCAATCCGCGCTCGTAGCGGATACATGCCAAAGCGGCGCCAACCTTCTCTCGGACAGAATCAGGCGTGGCCGGAGTCTGAAACGTGTTGACAAGGGTGGGTACGGCATCGTCAGAGAGGTCAATGAAATATTGGGCATCCAGATCCACTACGTCTTTTGTCCAGCTTTTTAATTCGCGTTGGAGGTTTTGATTGACGATGAAGACATCCACATTCAAGATCGGCAGAGAGATGGCAAAACCGAAAGCTGCAATGAGCATGGCAAAGGCGAACATCCTTTCCTTGCGCATGATTTCAAGGACGATGGTGGCGATGAGCAGCAGGCCGATCCAGATCAAGAAGACGTGGGTGTAGGTGCGCAAGCGTGAGAAGCCATACACCGCCTCATACAAACCGAGGCGCTGATACGCCGAAAGGAGCATAACCAACAGAAGGGTAACGAGTGTAACGCCCAAGCCTGAATACACTTTTCGCTGCGTTTCAGTTTCACGTTTGGTAACGGCGCTTAGAGTGAGCAGCATAAGCAGAGAGAAGAACGCCACCGCGACGAGTTCGCCAAATCCCTTGCGGGCATATTCGGCGTAGGTGTAGCCGTCAATATGGATGTTGGTTGCGCCGCCGAAGAAATACTGAAACTGAATGACTACAAATGCTGCGAAGAGCGCAACCACGCTCCCCAGCACAATTGCGGATTCTATGAAGCCAAGAAATTGCGGGACAATAGGCTTCCCTTCTACGCCGATCTTTTCATCTTTTGATTCTGTAGCCGCATGAAGCACAACTCCTGCAAGGGCATAGCCAAGTACAAGAATGTAGATCATGCGGAAAATATATTCAGGCAGGTTTTCAAGTTTGAACAGTTTGACAAAGTCATCCAGCCGTTGACCGAAGACCACATCGGCAGAGGCAAGCAATGAAGCGAAAATGGCGATGATGGGCAGGGCGATGACAATGCCGCGAACAATAGGCCAGATATTTCGTTTGGATGGCTGCACACCGGCTTCTTTTTGTTCCTTGCGAACATCGGTCATAAAAGAGATCGGGCGCGCAACCATGCTGCCGAGCAAATTAAAATACTTGCCAATGTAATCCACAATGGTGTAAAGATACCAACGCCCGCCCAGATAGGTGAAAGCGAGGATGGACATGGTCAACAAAGTGAAGGTGTAACCAAGGAAAGTGGTTAATGGTTCGGCACGGATGAATGTAACAGCGGCAAAAAAACCAAAGAGCGGCAGCAGGCTCAGGCTGGTGCGATTCGGGCGAAGCCCATCGCTCAACAAAAGGTAGAAAGCGGCGGTTAGGCAGGCCATTGCAAAAATAGCGAAGTTGACGCCAGGGGTCCTCTTCCAAAAGAGGAAATCAAAGAACCAGCCGAGAGCGAAAACGATAATCCAGAGTTTGTTTGGGTTGTTTTTCATGAATTTCTCCTGATCAAATTTCCGCAAGGATAGCCCTGACAGCCTCGCGGAGACTCTCAAAAGGTATCACAAATCGTCAAAGTTATAAACCTGCATTTGCTACATTAAGAATATTACAAATCTGTGAGAATCAAATTTGGCCTATTGACATCCGATTTATTTTGTGACATACTTTCAACATTGCTTTGGGGGCAAACAAATTGAATTGCCATCCTATAGAAAGGAGGAGGTGATGTCTCTCATGGATAGTAGTAATAAACCCAGCGCTGTGGCATCCCTCCTCAAGATTTAGAAGGAAGCCACAGCGCCCCACGAATGCCATCCGCAAGGATGGCATTCTGGTTTAAGTACGTTTGAAGGTTTGCAGGTTTAAAAAGTTAGCAGGTTGAAACAGTTTCAACCTGCTAACTTTTTAACTTTTCAACTTGCGAATGAATTAATAAAATCCAACCGAAGAATCAACCCTGCGGGCGTACTCATCAATTCCGCCGCGCACGTTGACCACGTTTTTGTAGCCCTGCTGCGCGAGCCACATGGTCACCTGCACACTGCGGCTGCCATGATGACATATCACATAGACAGGGATTTCCTGCGCTCGAACAGATTCTGACAAAGCGGCTGGCCCTTCACTGGCAAGGCGGCTCATTGGCGTAACCTGAAGCCTGCTGTCTTCGACTTTGGCATATTCCAACTCTGACAATTCGCGCACATCCAAAAGGATAAATTTTTCTTCTGACTTTATTTTTTCACCGAGTTCGGTAACAGTAATTTCAGGGAACATAAGGTT
>CAZHOX010000099.1:0-1984 GCA_964534345.1 uncultured Anaerolinea sp. | reverse complement strand
TGTTTCACCATGCGGCGGGTGGAGAATTGCGGGATACAGGTCTTCATGGTGTCTTTCATGTGGGCGATCCACTCATGAGACATTTCTTTGGGGTCGCGGTTGTAATACATGGGGATGATCTCATGCTCGAGCTTGTGGTACAGGTCCTCGGCGTCGGCGGCATCCTGAATCTCGTTCGATTCGTACGGTTCATCACGGCCAATGGACCAGCCGTTATTGCCGTTGTAGGCTTCACGCCACCAGCCATCCAGCACGGAGAAGTTGAGCACGCCATTGATGGCGGCCTTCATGCCTGATGTGCCGCTGGCTTCGTATGGGCGGCGGGGAGTATTCATCCACACATCCACACCCTGAACGAGATAGCGGGCCAGGTTCATGTCGTAATCTTCAAGGAAGACAAGGCGTCCGCCAGTCTCTGCTTTTTTGACGGTGCGATAGACTTTCTGAATCAACTGCTTGCCGGGCTCGTCGGCGGGATGCGCCTTGCCAGCGAAGATGATCTGCACGGGCATGTTCGGGCGATTGATGATATCGAGCAGGCGGTCAATATCGGAGAGAATGAGGTTGGCGCGCTTATAGGTAGCGAAACGGCGCGCGAAGCCAATGGTCAATGCGTAGGGGTTGATAAGCACGCCAGAGGAAACCACCTGCACGGGATGGAAACCGCCGAGGGTCCAACGGTCGCGCACGCGTTCGCGCATGTAGAAGGTGAGTTTGCGTTTGAGATGCAGGCGTACACCCCACAGTTCGGGGTCGGGGATCGAGTCAATCTTTTTCATCAACTCGTGGTCATCGAGGTTATCGTACCAATCTTTGCCGAGATGTTTTTCGAGCAGGAGGTTCAAGCGGCGAGCCATCCAGTTTGCGGTGTGGACGCCGTTGGTGACATGGTCGATGGGAACATCTTTCACATCACGATCTGCCCACATAAACTTCCACATATCACGTGAGACTTCGCCGTGCAATTCAGAAACGCCGTTGCTGCCACCGGATAATTTCAGTGCAAGCACGGGCATGGAATAAGTCTCTCCATGTGGCTGGTGATGCAGGGCAACATTCATGAATTCTTCACGAGTGAGGCCAAGCTCAGGCCAGTAGTTGGCAAGGTATTTATCCATGAGCCAGAGGGGGAATTCGTCATTGCCGGCGGGGACGGGAGTGTGGGTGGTGAAGACGTTCTGCCCAAGTGTCTTTTTGGCGGCATCTGCAAAGGGGAGGCCTTTTGCTACCAGTTCACGAACCCGCTCCAGGGTTAGGAAAGAGGCGTGTCCTTCATTCATATGCCAGACATCTGGGGAATATCCCAATGCGCGCAACATTCGCACGCCACCAATGCCAAGCAAAATTTCCTGCATGATGCGGCGGTCAAGATCAGACCAGTAGAGGCGGGCGGTTAGCAGGCGGTCATAGTCGCTGTTGCCTTCGACATTGGAATCGAGCAGATAGAGAGGGATACGTCCCACGCGGGTTTCCCAGACTTGCACGTTGACGCTGCGATCTGGAAATTTGATTTCAATGGTAACGGGCTTGTTATTTTTGGTGACCAACGAAACAGGCAGGTGCTCGAATGCCAAAGGATTGTTGAGCGCCTCCTGCCAGCCGTCTTCGCTGATGCGCTGGGAGAAATATCCCTGTGCATACATGAAGCCAACTGCAATAAGCGGCAAGCCGAGGTCGGATGATTCTTTGAGGTGGTCGCCTGCCAGCACACCGAGGCCGCCCGAATAAATGGGAAGCGTTTCGTGCAGACCGAATTCCATTGAAAAATATGCGATGGGGTTTTTTAATTCGGAATGCGCTTTTTGAGTCCATGATTCTTTGGCAAAGTACGCATCGAATTTTTCGAAGAGCGCATCATAAAGATCAAGATAGTCCTGGTCTTTCGCAGCTTGATTCAAGCGTGCGCGTCCGATCTCTTTTAAGAAGCGGATCGGGTTATGTCCAAGGCGTTCCCACAAGTCGTAATCGAGTCGGCCAAAGATAC
>CAZHOX010000098.1:10402-11838 GCA_964534345.1 uncultured Anaerolinea sp. | reverse complement strand
ACGACCTGCTTCAAATCCTCTTCGGCTTTGCGCAAATCTTCTACCTGATTCTTCATGAACTCGAAGCGTTCTTTTTCCTGATCGTACTCCGCTTTCGCATCGGGGTTGATCGGCCCCATGCGGCGCAACTGCGCGCGGAAATGGGTCAACTGATCTTCGATCTCGGGCGCAAGTTCGGTCACAATGGGCAACTGCTCCACCATGCCATCCAAAGGAAGAGGCACGGGGCCAGAGACATCTGCCGCGTAATCGAACATCACCAGACCAAAGTCATCGGTGATCTTTTGTTGCAGGTTCTCCAATGCTTCAGTTTTGCGAGTCTGTTCCAGTTGCACCTGCCCAAACAAACGCTCGGCATTCGCAAATATTTTTTGCGCGTTATTTTCAGATTCCTGCAAGCGTGTTTCTTCCTGCTCGGCCATTTCCAGATCTTTTTCGGCAGGCTCGATCAACACACGCATTTCTTCAATTTGTCCGTGCAAGCCGCTTTCGCGCTCGCGCAGGTTTGTCTTTTCATTGTCCAACACGTTCAGCGAATTCTGTGCTTCCTGCAATTTCGAAGCCAGTTCCACACGGCGCACGTCCAAGCGCGTGATCTCATTTTCGCGCTCTTCCTTCTTCGCGCCCGCGCCCGCCACCGACTGCTCGGCAACCGCCACGCGCGTGCTCCAGTACGAAGCCTGCTCCTGCAACTCATCCGCAGAAACTTCCTTCAACTTCGCGCTGACAACCTTCAACTCTTCTTGCGACTCGGCAGAGCGGGCTTCCACCTCAGTCTGAGATTCGATCAATTTTTGTTGGATCGAAGCAGATTCACCCGCCTCAGCATTCAACTGCTCGAATTGATTTTTCTGCCACTCCAACTGACGCGCCATCGATTCAGACTCAAGACCAGCCTGCTGCTCGGTCTCCTGGCATTCGCCTAATCTGACGCGGGCTTCGCGCGCATCCGTCTCGGCTTGCGCCAGTTCACGCTGCGCCGCCGCCAATTGATTGGACAGCCGTTCCACGGATTCATTTGATTCTGCAAGGCGAGCGAGAAGCTCTCCCAGCGTAGATTCAAATTCCCGTTTTTTGCGTCCCCGGCCAAGGGTCGAGGAAGAGGCGGTTTTACCAGCGATGACCAAACCGTCACCGCGGAAGACTTCTCCACGCAGAGTCACAATGCGTGCGTGAGTCGGAATATCCTTGATTAAATTTCGAGCAGTGGAACGATCTCTCACGATGAGAGTTTGGCCGAGCATCAGCCGCACCGCACCACGCAGATCATCAGGCGCATTGACGAGTTCGGAGGCAACGCCGAGATACTCGCTGGAAACTTCGGAGGTCTTAAAGACCTCGGAGGTCTTGTCTATCGGTAACAACGCCGCACGACCAGCCTCATCAGACTCAAGCAGGCTCAACGCATCTTCGAGTTGATTCTCATCGAGCAAAAC
>CAZHOX010000098.1:7236-10302 GCA_964534345.1 uncultured Anaerolinea sp. | reverse complement strand
CGGGCGGCATCGAGAAGATAGCGCGCGCCTTCGGCATATCCAGCCAGCGATTGCTCGGATTGTTCGAGCACTTCAAGCTGCGCCTTCAAACGCGAATGATCGGACTCTTCCTTCGTGCGGCGTTCGAGCGCCTCACGGCGTGTTTGTTCGATGGAGTCCACTTCGCTGCGCTTGGCAATGGCTTTATCTTCGGCTTCCTGCAAAGCAAGGACGGCGCGCTCGCGAGCTTCTTTCGCTGCTTCAAATTGTGCCTTCGCCTTCGCGGTGAGATTCTCCGCATTGGCGATGGAATTTTTGGTTTGTTCAATTTTCTGGGTTTGTGATTCGATGCGCGACTTCAACTCATCCAAGCGTGCATTATTTTCGGCGCGCTGCTGGCTGAGAGATTCGATCTGGTTTCGGATGGCGGCAAGTTGTTCTTCAAAGCCTGTGCGCTCCCCTACTCGGGTTTGCAAGGCATTTTGCGCATTCGCAAATTGAGATTTGGCTTCTTCGTATTCGGCTTGAATGCGGGTAAGTTCCTGCTCGGCCTCACCATAGCGGATGTTGGCGAGATGCAGTTCATCCATCGCCTTTTCCTGATCGGAAAGAATGGACGCCTGAGTGCCTGTCAACGAACGGCGGCGTTCTTCGAGAACAGCCAGTTCACGGCTGATGGATTCGCGCTGGTTGTGCAGATCCGCAGATTGGCGATGCCATCCATTTAATTGAGCGCGCAGCCCTGAAAGTCTCTCGCGGAAGGTTGTGTAGGCTTCCTGAGTTTTCTCGTGAGACTCGCGAGCCTCACGCACTCGGTTCTCCTGTCCTCGCACCGTTTCGCGGACATCAGACAGATCGCGCTGGGCGCGATGCCAATGGAATCCGTACCACTCGCGCAGGACTGCTTTCATGTCGGTCTGGGCGCGGGCAAAGTCAATGGCGCGTTTTGCCTGACGTTCAAGGCTTTTGATGCGCGGCTCAAGTTCAGCCATGATGTCCAGAACACGTTCGAGATTTCGTTTGGTGTTTTCGAGGCGTTTGAGGGCATCGTCACGGCGGGCGCGGTACAGACCAACGCCAGCGGCTTCTTCAAACAGGCGGCGGCGGTCATCAGCCTTGAGCGCGAGGGACGCGTCCACAAGTCCCTGCCCGAGGATGGTGTAGGTTCGTTCGCTCAAGCCAGCCTGTGCGAGCAGTTCGTTCATTTCACGCAGGCGGACGTGTTGTCCGTTGATGAGGTATTCGTTGCGTCCATCACGGTGTGCCAAACGTGACATGGCTACTTCGGAGAAGTCCAACGGCAGCCATTGGGCGGTATTGTCAAAGGTGATGGTGGCTTGCGCCATGCCTGCCCGCGCGCGCTGTTCGGAACCGGAGAAGATCATGTCTTCGGTCTTTTTGCCGCGCAGCAATAGGTATGACTGTTCGCCCAAGACCCAGCGCAGGGAATCGGCAATGTTCGACTTGCCCGACCCGTTGGGTCCGACAATGGCAGTGATGCCGCTCGCAAATTCAAACACGGTGCGGGAGGCGAAAGTTTTGTATCCTTGCAGTTCGAGGGATTTTAGGCGAAGGGGCATGGTCTCAATTTTCGATTTATGGTTTTGAATTAAATTTTTCCAGCGCGTCTTTTGCTGCGGCGCGCTCAGCATTGCTTTTGCTTGACCCTGACCCGCGGCCTTTGACCTCGCCCGAGATCAACACTTCCATTTCATAGGTGCGGGCATGATCTGGGCCGCTGGTGTTGATAACGCGGTAGTGAGGCGTCCCTAATTTCAGTGACTGGGTCAATTCCTGATAGTCACTCTTTGGGTCCTTAAGCTCATCCAAGATGGATGTATAGATCGACTCCAGAAAAGGTTTGATGAAGTGTTTCACCTCTTCAAGATTTTGTTTGTCCAAATATAAAGCGCCGACCAACGCTTCAAAAGCCGAGCCAAGCAGACTATCTTTTAAGTGACCGCCTGATGTTTTCTCTCCGCGCCCGAGGCGGAGTGCAGGGGCAATATCCAATTTGCGGGAAAATTCTGCAAGCCGTTCATTTCGCACCAGCGAAGAACGGACTTTGGTGAGATCACCTTCGGGCATTTCGGGGAAACGGTGAAATGCCCATTCCCCCACAATGAAGTCCAATACGGCATCGCCGAGGAATTCAAGGCGCTCGTTATCTTCCACGTCTTCATGCTCATTGGCATAGGAGCGATGCGTGAGAGCACGAGTCAGCAGAGATAAATTTGAAAAGGACAAACCCAGCCTCAGGTTAAGGCTGGAAGCGGGTTCTACATCCCGCTTGTTGGAATTTGATATCACGGGGACCTCCCGGAACTCAGGGAGCGCCAGACCCATCCCCCATGGAGGCTCGCGTTCACGTAGTTCCATTAGATTTTTTAGCGGGCTGAATTGTAACCTGAATTTTTGGTGAGAGTGATTTTTTAAGATAGAATCGGTCAATTCATCGAAGGAGCCGTCAATGACCGAGGTAAGCAGCGAGGTACGATTTTTACACGCCGTTCAAATAGGGTTGGGGGCATGGCAATGGGGAGACAGGGTCATTTGGGGATACGGGCAAACCCACACGGACAAGGATATTCGCGAGGCATTTGATGTTTCACTCAACCTCGGCGTCCGCTTTGTGGATACTGCCGAGATCTACGGCTCAGGCACATCCGAAAGATTGCTTGGAAAATTCATCAAAGAGACAGATCAGCCCGTTCTGGTTGCGACCAAATTTTTCCCTTGGCCATGGAGACTTACAAAGGGATTCCTTCCACGCGCCTTGAAGGGAAGCCTGGAACGCATGGAGTTGGAGTCTGTTGATCTTTATCAAATTCATTGGCCTTCCTACCTCATGACCCCAGAGACGATGATGGAAGGCATGGTGGAATGTGTAAAGCAGGGATTGACCCGTACGGTTGGAGTGTCCAACTTTGGGCAGAAGCGAATGCTGCGGGCGTATTCCACTCTGGCGCAGCATGGTATTCCACTTGCATCCAATCAGGTGCATTACAGCCTGTTGAGCCGTGAAGTGGAAAAGAATGGAACGCTGGCCCGCTGCAAAGAACTTGGGATTCGATTGATTGCTTATTC
>CAZHOX010000098.1:0-7136 GCA_964534345.1 uncultured Anaerolinea sp. | reverse complement strand
GTCAGCCGCAAATACTCGAGAGCATCTTTGATGTAGGGACTGACTTTTTCCCAATAAAAGCTGGCATACCCTTTGCGCAGATCATTTGGAAATTTATAACCAAATCTCTCATTCAGCCCCAGTTCCTGAAATTCATAAAACAGCGCAGGGGTCTTGCGGAAATAATCCGGGTCACCCAATTGGCCGATAAAATCAGCGGCGCGCACAAGACCACCAAATCCTTTTGTATCTTTATACATCTCTTCATCTGGTGAAGGGAAACGTGTCATTTCAATAAAAGAGGCAACCAGTTCTGCATCCAAATGCTTTGTCATCCCTTCCAGCAATCCCGAACCAAAACGCTCGCGCACGAACATTTTGCTGCGGTTGACATGATACGGCGTGAGTGCCACATCTGTGCCATCGGGAGAAATGTGAACAAGTTCATCTCCAACCCCTGTAGCAAACATTTCCTTTCCATCGTTTCTGCACACGCCTTTCACATATCCGATGTCATGGCAAAGGGTTGCGATCATATAATGCATCCAGTCACGCGGACTTACCCCTCCTTCGCGCAAATGCTTTCCTTCAATGATGGCCTGCCCTGCCAATGAAACCATGATCGTATGGTCAATATCATGATACAGTGCGTCAGAGTTAGCGATGTTTTCAAGAACCAACCTTCCACACCAGGCTACGATGCGGCCATAATCGCTATTGATATCTCCATACGTGCGCTGATAAACGGTCTTCAATTGCTGAACGAACATATCAATGGTAAGTTCCTGCCAATTTATCATACCTGCTCCCTCAGTGTTAAAATGGAAATGCTATTGAATATTTAAGAGTTTACCAGAAAGCCAATAAAATGAAACAAAGGAAATCATTTTGACATGACGTTCAATCGGGCATTTTAAATGGATTTTTGATCGGACTCTTTGCCTTTCTTGTCGTCAATCTCATTACCGCGCATCTTCTCTCAAACTGCGGCCTGCCAGCCCTGCTAGGAGCATTCGCCTGCTCTGACGATATTTCCGGGGACGGTTTCCTCAAAAAAAAAAGAAATATAAAATCTTAATGGTAAAAAGGAGAAAATCTTATGGGTAGCATTGAATGGATCATTACAGGAGTCGGAGTCTTGGGTGGCGTGGCGATTACAATTTGCGCCACTGTCATTCCCATTTTAGTTATCGGCGGAATTGGATACTTCCTTTATAAACGAAACCAGCAAAGCATGGCATACCGCCAGTCCACACAAAACTGGCTCAGCACAACAGGAACCGTGCTTATGTCTAGCGTGCAATCAAAACACACAGGCAGAAGCCACTCCCTGTATCCGGTGGTCGTTTATGTGTACGCAGTAAATGGGCAAAGCTACCAAAGCCAGAGGATCAAAGCTGGCGAACAATTCCTCAACGTCCGCGTGACAGGGCAGGCGCATGCAACCGTTGCCCGCTACCCCATTGGAGCGGCGGTCACGGTTTATTACAACCCTGCCGACCCAGCAGAATGTGCCCTGGAGAGATAAAATCAACATCACAATGATGTCATCATCGAAACCACCCCTCATCCTCATCGTCGGGCCAACCGCAGTTGGCAAAACAGAACTTGCCATTCAACTTGCGGAATCGTTGAACGGCGAGATCATCTCTGCCGATTCTCGTCTCTTTTACCGCGGCATGGATATTGGCACCGCCAAACCATCCGCCGAGGAAATGGCGCGCGTGCCGCATCACCTCATCGACATCGTCAACCCAGACGAGACTTTGAGCCTTGCTGTCTTTCAGCAAAAAGCCAGAAACATCATCCAGGATATTCATACACGCAATCTTTTGCCGTTCCTTGTGGGCGGCACAGGACAGTACATCCGCGCTGTGACGGAGGGCTGGACGCCGCCGGAGGTGACGCCTGATGAAAAGATGCGAAGTGTTTTGGAAAAGATGAAAGAAGAAAGAGGGCTAGAGTGGCTACACGACAAATTGCAGAATTTAGACCCTGCCGCCGCCGAGAAAATTGATGCCCGAAATTATCGTAGAACCATCCGCGCTTTGGAGGTGATATTTACCACAGGGAGAAAATTCTCCGAGCAGCGCGGGCAGAGTGATTCGCCGTATCGTTTAATTACCATCGGGTTGATTCGACCGCGTGTGGAGCTTTATCAACGCGTGGATGAACGCATCGACCTCATGTTTGCAAATGGTTTTATAGACGAGGTCAAAGGTCTGCTGGATAAAGGCTACTCCCCTGCTTTGCCGGGCATGTCAGCTATTGGGTATCGGGAATGCGTCAGAGTGATAAAAGGCGAATTGTCCACCGAGCAGGCAAAGGCGGAAATGAAGCGCATTACTCGCGTGTTCGTACGCAGGCAGGCAAATTGGTTCAAAGAGTCTGACCCGCAAATTAAGTGGTTTAATCCAAATGAAAAAAATGCGCATTCTGAAATCGAGCAGTTCATCCGTAACTCGCTGTAAATTCAAGTGTTGTAATTGACTTTTATTTTTTTCACGATATACTTGCTCCAAATCATCTTCACTCAACAACCCAAACGGAGGAGGAAGTATGGACAGCAAGATTTGGCAAAAGAACTATGATAAAGGGGTACCCACCACAATTGAATATCCAAAAGCGCCGTTATTCCATTTTCTTGAGGAAGCCGCGCGCAAGTATCCTGACCGCGCCTGTACGATCTTCAAAGGTGCGGTCATTTCGTATCGAGAGATGAATGCATTGACCGATCACATGGCTGCTGCGCTGGTGGATATGGGGGTAAAAAAGGGAGATCGTGTGGGCATTTTTATGCCGAACCTCCCGCAATTTGTAGTTGCTTATTTTGGTATTCTTAAGGCGGGGGCTGTGGTTGTTGCTGTGAATCCCACCTACCCTGTGGATGAGATACTGACCCCAGTAAATGATGCAGGCATTGAGGTGATGTTTACCTTGAGCCGCTTCTATGGAAAAGTAAAGGAAGTTCGGGCGAAATCCAAACTGAAGAAGATCATTGTTTCCAACATCAAAGAAGCACTGCCCCCCATCACACGGTTGTTGTTCACATTGGTGAAGGAAAAGAAAGAGGGCGATAAGGTAGATGCGCTGGACAGCGGTGATGCCTGGATGCCCGACCTGCTAAAGAAATATGAAAATGCGGCCAAGCCAAACATTGAAATCACGCCTGATGATACAGCGCTTTTCCAATACTCTGGCGGAACAACCGGCGTGCCCAAGGGTGCCGTTGCCATGCACCGCAATGTAGTGGCAAATACCCTTCAAATTAAATCGTGGATGCCTTCTCTTGAACCAGGAAAGGAAATGGTCTTGATGGGGATTCCGCTTTTCCATGTCTATGGCATGGTGGCGGGCATGAATTTTGCCATGGCAAACGGTGCAAGCATGGTAATGATTCCAAATGCGCGCGATCTGAAGGATGTTTTGGAAAATATCAGCAAGTACAAGGCAACCATTTTCCCCGGTGTGCCATTGCTGTATAACGGTATTAATAACCACCCTGATGTAAAAGCTGGCAAGTATGACCTTTCTTCCATCAAGGCTTGTATTTCCGGTTCTGCGCCATTGATGCGTGAAACCAAAGAAGAGTTCGAGCGATTAACTGGCGGCAAAGTCTTTGAAGGGTTTGGCATGTCTGAAGCGCCTACGGCTGTGACGTGCAATCCGCTGGAAGGTGTGAACAAGACCGGTTCCATTGGTATGCCATTGCCTGACGTAGAGATGATGATCATCAGCCTTGATGATGGCGAGACTGAAATGGCGCAAGGTGAAATTGGCGAGATCGTTCTGCGTGGTCCACAGGTAATGAAGGGGTATCACAACATGCCCACTGAAACTGCCAACACTCTGCGAGAGTTGAAAGATGGCAAGGTCTGGCTCTTCACCGGCGATATTGCCCGCATGGATGAGGAAGGGTACTTCTATATCGTTGACCGCAAAAAGGAATTGATCAAACCGGGTGGATTCCAGGTATGGCCTCGTGAAGTGGAAGAAGCCATTATGGATCACCCCAAAGTGTTGGAAGTGGGCGTGGGTGGTATCCCTGACCCGCATCGCGGCGAAACGGTGAAGGCGTGGATCGTAGTGAAACCAGGCGAAACCCTGACAGAAGAAGAGCTTAAGGCTTTCTGCAAGGAACACCTTGCACCGTACAAAGTCCCCACTCATTATGAGTTCCGCAGTGAATTGCCCAAGACCACCGTTGGCAAGATCTTGCGCCGTGAGTTGGTGAGGCAGCACAAAGAAGGAAAGTAAATCGGTACTATAGGTTTATACGAAAAGAGGCTTCCAAATTGGAAGCCTCTTTTATTTACTTTGTACAAAGTACTCTTATGCAACCTGAGGTGTGCCGCTCTTCTTGCCAAATGGCGAGGGGAAGAGTTGCTCGAAATCTTCACGGTTGATCGATTCAACTTCGAGGAGTTTCTTGGCAACAAGGTCGAGCTGCTTTCGATATTTCTTTACCAAAGCCTTGGCCTGCTTGTATGCATCTTCCACGATCTTGCGGACTTCGCGGTCGATCTGCTCGGCAACGGCTTCGGAGTAATCGCGTTGTTCGGAAATTTCGCGTCCGAGGAAGATCATCTCTTCTTTTTGGCCGTAGGTCATGGTACCGAGTTCATTGCTCATGCCGAGGCGGGTGACCATGGAACGAGCCATGCGGGTTACTTGCTCAATGTCATTGGATGCGCCAGAGGTGATGTCGTCGAAGATCAATTCTTCGGCGGCGCGGCCACCAAGAGCCATTGCCAATGTGGCAAGCATCTTCTTGCGAGACATGAGAATGCGGTCTTCATCGGGGCGGAACCATGTCACGCCGCCAGCCTGTCCGCGACCTACGATGGTCACTTTTTGGACGGGGTCTGCTTCAGCGATGGCATTTGCCACGATGGCATGACCAGCTTCATGGTAGGCAATGATGCGCTTCTCTTCCTCAGAAATGAGGCGAGACTTGCGCTCCGGTCCCATCACCACGCGTTCGATGGCTTCTTCCAATTCCGACTGGCCGATGGCTTTCTTGTTGCGGCGAGCGGAGAGGATGGCGCTTTCGTTGACGAGGTTTTCCAAATCGGCACCAGCGAAGCCAGGCGTGCCGCGCGCAATTGTTGCGAGGTCGGCAGATGGATCCAATGGTTTGCCTTTGACATGGACTTTGAGGATGGCCTCGCGTCCCTTCACATCGGGGCGGTCCAAGGTCACGCGGCGGTCAAAGCGACCGGGGCGCATGAGGGCTGGGTCCAGAATATCGGGGCGGTTGGTGGCAGCAATGATGATGACATTGGTGTCTGTGTCAAAGCCGTCCATTTCGACGAGCATCTGATTGAGGGTTTGTTCGCGTTCATCGTGTGAACCGCCGAGACCCGCTCCGCGCTGACGACCGACAGCATCAATTTCGTCTACGAAAATAATGCAGGGAGAATGTCTCTTGGCTTGATCGAAAAGGTCACGCACGCGGCTTGCGCCCACGCCCACGAACATTTCCACAAACTCAGAACCAGAGATCGAGAAGAACGGCACGCCTGCTTCACCAGAAACAGCCTTTGCCAAAAGAGTCTTACCTGTGCCGGGAGGGCCTACCAATAAAACACCCTTGGGAATACGTGCGCCGAGCTGAATAAACTTCTGCGGCTCCTTGAGGAACTCAACCACTTCGGCCAATTCCTGTTTGGATTCTTCTGCACCAGCCACATCAGCAAATGTGACAGTAGGATGCTCGCCGCTGAACATGCGGGCGCGGCTCTTCCCAAAGGACATGGCGGCGTTATTGCTGCCCTGTGCCTGACGGAAAATGAACCACAGCAAACCACCCATGAACAGAATCGGCAAAAGATAAACCGCACCGCTCAACACCGCCCCCCACGGAGATGGCGCACCGACCTCAACATCCACCTTATCGAGCTGCTCGGTGGTCACCCCAAAACTCAGGAGCTGTTCCACAAAAGTCGTTCCCGACTCAATACGAGATTCAACGGCATCTTCTTCAGTACCATTGACCCTCACCACACGGATGGTGTCGTCGCCAGAAATAATAATTCGGGCGATTTCTCCATTTTGTACTTGTTGCGCCACGGCGCTAATCGTAAGCGGTTCTGCCGCATTGGCATTCTGGTTAAAACCCATGTAAAGCATCGCACCAATGGCAACAAGCAGAAGGAAATACACAAAAAACGATTGACTACGGGAATTCACGGAATCCTCCAAATTTGACTTACGGACGGATTATACCAAGTCCAATCCATAGACAACGCGTGTAGAGAAAATTTTATATGATATTCTAATATGGCCCAAATTGGTGATTTAGACAGGTGCACGCCTCTTTTTCACCCGAAACTTGACAGCAAAAACAATCATGACATTCTCCCCTTGACTCTCCCCCTCCTCACTCATAAAATGGAACAATAACTTAACGGAATACAGGGAAGAGACTCGATTGTAGCAGCGACTTTAGTCGCTTGGAATTGCAACAAGAGCGCCGAAGGTGCAAATCTGGACGAGAGGCGAAACCAGATGAAACTCTCAGGCAAAAGGACCCTGTAACCGCATCAACTCTGGAAAGTCTCATTCCATTGAGACACCGACGGTGTAAAGTTTGATTAGTCAAATAGTCCGTGATCAATTAGTCTGGAAGTCAAAAAACAGACCATGCGACCAAGCGACTGATGACTACCAAACTAATCTCTCAGGTTCCATTACAGAGGACGCAAAGTTTATAAAACCTTGCGTCCTCTTTTGATTCGCCAAAATTCTAATTCGCTCAGGAGACAAAACAATGAACACCCCTACCAATCTAAAGTACACCAAGTCCGATGAATATTTCGATCCCACCTCTGGCACAGTCGGCATTTCTGACTATGCTCAGAACCAATTATCAGATATCGTCTTCGTGGAAATCCTTGTAGACGAAGGTGAAGAAGTGGAAGTAGGCAAGGCAATTGCGTCCGTTGAATCGGTCAAAGCCTCTTCTGAAATTTATGCCCCCGCCGCTGGAAAAGTCAGCGCCGTGAACAAGGGCCTCTCCGACAAACCTGAAACCCTCAATTCCGATCCCTACGGCGAAGGCTGGATGATCAAGATCGAAGGCGGCGCCGCTGGTGATGTAATGGATGCCGCAGCGTATGAGACCTATTGTGAAGGAAGAAGTCACTAGTCATTAG
>CAZHOX010000097.1:0-11843 GCA_964534345.1 uncultured Anaerolinea sp. | reverse complement strand
ATCGAGTTATCTTTGACAAGCTACAGGCACAAAATCGCACCGAAGCCGTAGCCCGCGCCCGCGAGTTAGACCTGTTATAACCATAACCTGATTTTATGGATTGATCACACACCAAAGGGGGCTTTTGTGTGTAGCTTCTAAAGCCATAGCTTAATACCTCTTCTGTCGCATTACTTCCAAAAACAATACCCCCGAACAACACTTAAGTGTCTATTCGTTAATACCTCCTCGTAGATAAACTGTCTCTACAGTGAACAAGTGGAGCGGACTGTAACGGCCGCCACAAGAGGAATAACGTATGACGAATGAACTTAATTTGAAAACTGACCCAAGTCTGCCAAGGATGTATCAGATCAGGGTCAAAGGACATCTGACCGATCAATGGGCAGACCGGTTTGAAGGCATGGAAATCGCCCTCGAAGAAAACGGCAACACCCTATTAACAGGTCCAGTGATCGATCAGGCTGAGTTGCATGGGTTGCTAAAGAAAATACGCGATGTCGGCATGACATTGCTATCGGTCAATCAATATTATTCAACCAAAGGAGAAAATAGTATGGAAACAAAAGTTAACACAAACGGAATGAAAGCAATTGTGTGCACAGAATTTGGATCAACAGATGTCCTGAAATTAAGAGAGGTAGCCATGCCTACTCCCAAGGACAATGAAGTATTGATAAGAATCGTTGCGACAAC
The DNA here is from genome assembly GCA_964534345.1 of uncultured Anaerolinea sp. GTDB lineage: Bacteria > Chloroflexota > Anaerolineae > Anaerolineales > Villigracilaceae > Villigracilis. Next base: position 11,147 of record CAZHOX010000097.1, on the reverse strand, counting down.
CGTCGCAGTAGAGGACCCAGGCATACGCGCCCGTCCTGGTCTCAATGGTTTTTTGAAACCCAAAAGATCCATTCTGGGATTTTATCTGGCTGGTGAAGTAGAAGCCGTTGGAAAAGATGTCAAACGATTTAAGAAAGGCGATAAGGTATATGGAAATACCGGGCTGGGCTTATTGGGTACCTACGCAGAATATATCTGTATGCCTGATGATGGAGCCCTTGTCATTAAGCCAGCCAATATCACTTATGAAGAAGCTGCTGCTCTTCCCAACGGAGCATTAACGGCTCTGCCCTTCCTGCGAGATAAGGGAAATATTCAGAGCGGACAAAAAGTTCTTATCAATGGAGCCTCTGGAGCAGTAGGAACCATTGCCGTACAGCTTGCCAAATTCTTCGGCGCAGAGGTTACTGGGGTATGTAGTACTGCGAATTTGGAGATGGTGAAATCGTTGGGCGCAGACAAGGTCATTGATTACACCAAAGAGGATTTTACAAAGAATGGTCAGACGTACGACATCATTTTCGACACCGTGGGCAAGAGTCCGTTTTCACGCTGTAAAGACTCGCTCACTGATAATGGAATTTATCTGACAACTGTCCCTTCGCCAGCGACCATGTTTCAAATGTTATGGACGTCCATGACGGGCGGTAAGAGGGTAGGGATTGCAGCTACAGGGTTGAGACCGTCCAGCGAAAAGACCAAGGAATTAGTTTTCCTCAATGGGCTGATCGAGACTGGGAAGATAAAAGCGGTGATTGATCGAAGCTATCCGCTGGAGCACATTGCCGAGGCTCACAAGTATGTCGAGGCAGGCCACAAAAAGGGAAATGTGGTCATCACCATAAGCTAGAACGCCAGAATCTAAAAATTAGAAATAAGGAGACAAAATGTCATTCGCCACCTTTTGGATCGAAGATACCCTACCCTCCATCGCATCATTACCTGGATTTTCAGTTGGTCCGGCTTTCGATTGGAATGAGCTAGCTGAAATCAACCGCATCTCACTTGATGAAGTAATGAAACGCCGAGGTGATGGTCATCGTCCCTATGTGGCGCGGATCGACGGCGAGCCAGTTGCGTATGGCTGGCTCGCCACTAGAAAGATCTCCATCGGCGAACTCGATATTAATGTTGAACTCTCACAAGATGATCGCTACCTATGGGACTTTGCCACTCTGCCAGATTGGCAGGGTCGTGGATTGTATCCACGTTTACTGCAAGCCATCCTTGAACAGGAACTTCAAAATGCCAAACGGTTTTGGATCATCCACGCGCCAGAAAATCTCCCGTCCGGCGCTGGCATGAGCAAGGCAGGTTTTGAATTTGTGGGTCAACTCTCTTTCACAGTGGATGGGAAAGTAGGACTCGCACCATACGCAGATTCAACCGAACGTGCCCGCATCGGTGCGGACCTGTTACAGGTTCCCCTCATGGAATCGATCCTCGCTCCATGCTGGACCTGCGGAGGGATGGTTGCAAAATTCCCAGACAAAGCGAATGCCGATTCGTGTTGGCCTCCCAGCCCATCCAATGAGAGAACGTGTTGTTGTGCGAAAGAAGTCAAAAAGCCGAAAAATTTTATAGGTATGGAGAATTTACAATGAACGGTCAACATCAGAATGGAAAGAGTAAAGGTCAAGGTGTTTTAGTTTGGCTAGGCAGAATTGTGTTTTCGATGATCGGGTTGGCACTTGTGGGGTTCATTTATGAGCCGATCGCAGAAGCGGCTGATGTTAAGGCATATCCGCCTCCGGGTGAATTAGTGGATGTGGGCGGTCATCGCCTGCACATCAACTGCATTGGCACTGGCGGTCCCACTGTGGTCATCGAAGCCGGGTTAGGGGATTGGTCTACTGGATGGGATGTTGTTCAGCAGGGAGTGGCCAAGGCGACGCGAATCTGCACGTATGACCGAGCAGGCTGGGGGTGGAGCGAAGCGGGTCCACTTCCACGCGATGCGGCTCAATTCGCAAAGGAATTGCATACGCTATTGCAAAACGCCAATATCCCAGGACCTTACATCATGGTGGGGCATTCACTTGGCGGTCTTGCTGTGCGTGTATTTGCTCATGAGTATTCCTCAGAAGTTGCTGGGGTTGTATTGATCGACTCGATGAGCCCAAGGCAATTTACCCAATCACAAGGCGCAGGTAAACAGTCACAGCCATTTTCACTGCCAGCCATGTTGGCACGTTTTGGAATCGTACGTTTGCTTGCGCGACCGTTGGGGATTATGCCCTCTGTTCCATCTGAAGAGAACGCCTACTTTTCCCGACTGGTGAGTCCGCAAAGCGCACAAACCCTAACTAATGAATCTCAAGGAATGCCAGCGGCTAGCGCGGAAGCATCTGCTGTGGAAACATTCGGTGATTTGCCATTGATCGTTTTGACCGCCAAGTTGAATCCCATAGAAGATTGGCAGGAGTGGCAGACTGAATTGCTTCAATTATCGTCCAATAGTCACCAGCTATTTGCCGAGAGCGATCACAATATTCATTTTGAAGAGCCAGAGTCTGCGATTGCGGCAATCCTCCAGATGGTCGAGCAGGTGCGTGAGATGGGGATGAGATAGACATTATGATTCGCAAAATCACTTTTTTGTTTGTGGCAATATTGGTATTTGTCTCTGCAAATTTTGGTGTCACTCGATCTTTTGCCAAAGCCGACCTCACTGCATTTGATGAAATTGACGCTTACATCACCACAAAGATGGAGGAACTTGATATTCCCGGCGCGGCTTTTGTCATTGTGCAGGGCGATCAAATTGTCCACATGAAAGGGTTTGGAGTTGCAGACGCTGCTGGGCGCCCTGTCACGCCGCAGACACCATTCTTTACTGGCTCCACTGGTAAATCGTTTACTGCCCTTGCTGTCATGCAGTTGGTGGAAGCAGGTAAAGTTGAGTTGGACGCACCCGTGCGAAGCTACCTGCCTTGGTTTCGAGTCGCCGATGTCAAAGCCTCCGAAGGTATTACAGTACGCCAGCTATTAAACATGACGAGCGGAATCCCCAAATCCATTGGGCAGGAGCAACTGGCAAATATTGATTTGAGTGATTCCGCGATCGAGAATAACGTGCGAGCGTTGGTGGAAGTCGAACTGATTGCGCCGCCTGGTGAACGATTTGAGTACTCCAATGCGAACTATGTTACCTTGGGCATGGTCATTCAAGCGGTCACTGGTCAGTCGTATGAGGCGTACATCCAAGAACACATCTTCAAACCTCTTGATATGCAGAACAGCTTCACGTCGAAGACTGAGGCGCAACAAGACGGGCTTGCAGTGGGCTACCAGAAATGGTTCGGCATACCTGTGGCATCACCCAACTTGCCATTCTCGCGTGGTTCACTCCCAGCGGGTCAACTTATTATGAGTGTTGAAGATTTTGGACATTATCTGATCGCACAACTTAACAATGGAAACTTTCAAGATGCATCTTTGCTGTCGCCTGTGGGCATTGCCGAGATGCATCAGCCGCCTGTCACCACCTCATATGCGATGGGCTGGGAAGCGCAACACTTTCAAAATGTGCAGGTGCTTGCTCACGATGGTGCGCTGCCGGGTTATACCGCAGCGATGTTCCTTGTGCCTGAAAAGAACCTGGCAATTGCGATGGTCATGAATACCTATAATCCCATGTTAGGGCTCCGCATATCAAGACTTCCAAGCACTATTTTGCGTATGGTGCTGGGGCAGGCTACTGTGCAATTGAATGAAATCCTTTTTAGGCAGATTGTCTATGTTCTCGTGATGTTGGTTCCGCTATTACATATCTTCGCAGTTGTAATGACGGTGCGCCGTGTTCGTTCCTGGCAGAGAGACAAGTCCCTTTCACCACAGACACAGATCGCGAGGTATGTCGCCTTGCCGTTTATCTGGAATGCTGCCATCGCCTATGTGCTGCTTGTGACCTTGCCCAAAGCATTCGAGGTCGATATTCCAGCCATGCTTCTTCTTCAACCTGATGTCAGTTGGGCAGCGGTTATTAGCGGCGTTTTCGCGATCGTGTGGGGTTTGTTGCGGACAAGCCTCTTCATGCGCAGTCAACCAGATAGTAGTTTATGATAAAACAGAAAGCCAATTGCTTGGATAGTTTAATCGGCTCACAAATTTACCAACAACTGCAACCATCTGTTCTGTGGCTCATAAACAAACTATAATTTTAAAAGAATCTGGCTTATTGGAGAATGCTATGCAACTTAGTATCAATAAATTAGGAAAAGAATACAAACGCGGATTTTGGGGACTCAAAGATTTCTCTCTCGAAATTAAGCCTGGCATTTTAGGGCTACTCGGACCGAACGGCGCGGGCAAATCCACATTTATGCGGATGCTGGCAACGATCACCAAGCCAACCGATGGGACGATCACCTGGAACGGCACAGATATTGTTAAGTCACCAGACTCTTTACGCGCTGTCCTCGGATATTTGCCGCAGGATTTTGGTGTCTACCCGAATCTCAACTGTATTGAATTCCTTGAATATATGGCTGCCATCAAAGGGCTTGATGCCGCAACTGCTAAGAAGCGCATTGACGAACTTCTGCAACTCACCAATCTGGTTGAAGCAGCGAAACGCCCGCTTGGCGGATATTCAGGCGGCATGAAACAGCGCGTGGGAATCGCGCAAGCTCTGCTCAACGACCCGCAACTGCTGATCGTGGATGAACCCACTGTCGGCTTGGACCCCGAAGAGAGGGTCCGCTTCAGGAATCTGCTCTCAGATCTATCGGGAGAAAGAATCGTGATTTTGTCCACGCACATCGTTTCAGATGTGGAAGCGACTGCTACACATATCGCGCTTGTCAATAAAGGTCAACTCCTGCAGGAGGCCGCGCCTGAGAATCTGCTCAACGAACTCGAAAATAAAGTTTGGGAGTGGACGATCCACAGCGACGACCTGCCCGCGTTGAAACAAAAACACATTGTCAGCGGAACCATTCGCCGCAGTGACGGTGTGCAAGTGCGCGTGGTCAGCGCAGACAAACCAGATACGAACGCGCAAACCGTCTCCCCGAATCTTGAAGACGCGTACCTTTATTTTATTGGCGGCAAACAATGAACTCTGCACGCATCATCTACCATTTGGCACGCGCCGATTTTTTGGAGCGTGTGCGCCGTTATAGTTTTTTGGTTATGCTCGGCCTGGTGGTCTTTCTAGGCTATCAAACCGCCATTGGCAAATTGGTATTGGAACTGGGTCAATATCGCGGCGAATTTAATTCCGCATGGGTCGGCGCAATGATGTCTTTGATCGGCACATTTTTTATTGGCTGGTTCGGGTTCTATATGGTGAAAGGCTCAGTAGCGCGCGACCGTGAGACTGGTGTTGGGCAGATCATGGCAACCACGCCGCTCACTCGTCCGCTTTATTTAATAGGTAAGTGGCTGAGTAATTTTCTGGTACTTATGGCAATGGTCACCGTGTTGGCGCTGGCAGGTATCATCATTCAACTTTTGCAGGGCGAAAACACAGATGTAAATTTATTCGCCTTTCTTGCCCCATTCTTCTTCATTGTTATGCCGCTCATGGCGCTCGTTGCCGCTACCGCAGTCTTGTTTGAATCCATTTCGTTTTTGCAGGGCGGCTTCGGAAACATCGTGTATTTTTTCGCCTTCATTATGTTCGTTCCGCTCTTCATGGAAAACGATACCCTGAAGAACTATCCCGCATTTGAACCCATGGGGTTGGGTTTGTTGGCAAGTGAAATGGGCAAAGCAGTCAGCGCGATCCATCCCGATTACAACGGCGACTTCTCCCTCGGCGGCGGATTTGTGGAACATGCCACCACCACCTTTGTTTGGAATGGCATTCACTGGACACCCGAATTTATCTTCGCGCGTTTTTCGTTGATCATCATCGCCCTCGCAATGCCTCTCTTTGCCGCGCTTTTCTTTGATCGATTTGATCCATCACGCAGCAAGCCGCGTAGCGTGCGGACAAAACGAAGCGCCTCAGACTCTGCGCCCACGCCTGCTTCAACATCTCAAGCCATCGCTACGCCTCATTTGACTCCACTAAATAAAGCCGCCAACCGATTTAGGTTCTTCAGCGTTCTCCTTGCAGAATTAAAACTACTGCTCAAAGGTCAACGCTGGTGGTGGTACGCCATCATGGGCGGAATCATTGTTGCCTGTTTGGTGAATTCATCTGCAATTACACGCGAGATCGTTCTTCCTATCGCGTGGGTCTGGCCAATCTTGATCTGGTCTGCCATTGGCAACCGAGAGATTCATAACAATGTTCAGCAATTAACCTTTTCTTCTGCTTCCCCTTTATGGCGTCAACTCCCTGCTCAATGGCTTGCGGGATTTATCGTCACCATGCTCATGGCAAGCGGCGCAGCTTTCCGATTCGTGATTGATGGTGACACCATTAGCTTGCTGGCTTTGCTCTCAGGCGCGATCTTCATCCCATCCCTTGCACTTGCCTCAGGCGTGTGGAGTGGAACCAGCAAACTCTTTGAGATCCTCTATATGGCCATCTGGTATCTTGGTCCACTTAACAATGCCCCAGGACTGGATTTCATCGGTTCGCATAGCAATGGGTATCCGCAGTTCTTCATGCCTGTTTCAATTGGTTTGATCGTCTTCGCTATCTTTGGCAGGTCGCGGCAATTACGAAATTAACCCGTCGGTTTTGGCTAACACAATCCGAAAAACGAGAAGGAACTATCAAATCGTTTTTTATTATTTTGAAGCGTACCAAGATACTTATGTGGTTCTCTAAAAAATGGTGAGTTCTCTCAAGCGGTTGCACAACACGCGCATCACCGCGAGACTCACTTCAGGGCGTTCGCGCAGCAGACTCTCGAAACTCAATTGATCCAACCGAATAGCGCGCACATCGCCGTCTGCGATCACAGACGCGCTGCGCGCCACGCCGCTGAGGATCGCCATCTCACCGATCACATCTCCGGCAGCGCGGCGCGCAATTTCCTTTTCGTCATTCACCACCACACGCACCTTTCCTGAAACGATCACAAACATTTCAGTGCCCGCTTCGCCCTGCTCACACAGCAGTTCACCGTCTGTAAAATTCTGCTCATCCGCGATTGCGGCAACACGCTGCAAGTCGGAGGGAGAAAGACCATCAAGCAAGGGCACGCGGCGCAACAAGAGGATACGTTCCATTGTTGAGAGGGTGGTCAAGGTTTCCATGGTTTCATCCTTTGCGAAAATGGCACAAGCACGCAGCCATTCATCTTTTTCATTTGTTAATTCGGTAATAATTTCCTGTGAACTCAAAGCAGATTTGGATTCCTGAATTGGTTCCCAAACCCGAAACAGCGGACGGATGAGCGCCGCATCCCGAATCGAATCCAGGGTTTCAAGCGCGTTCGAGACCTGGTGATTCAAATTTTCAATGGCAGTTGAAATCGTTTCGCGGTCAATCAGCAGGCTTAATGCTTTCAGCGCCAAAGTGCCATCGCGGCGCGCGCGGATTTGAAGTGAATCGGCAAGCAGTTGGACTCGCTCATTTTTATTTTGATAAATTGCAAGACGGAAATTTTCGTAACAAAGCGATGAGTTGACACGGCGATTAATGTAATCGCGGATACGCCCCGCTTCTTTCCACGCTGAAAGTTGACTCAGCGCAAGCAGCGCACCCTCCTCTGAATGTTGTTCTGCTAAAGCGCCCATAGCCGCGGGCAGACTCGCATCACCGATTCTTCCCAACGCAGCGGCAGCGCTGATTTTGAGGGCAAAGTGTTCTGTTCGCAATGTATTTTTTAATTCCATAATTGCGTCATTGCCACAGGCTGCCAGGGCAGATGCAGCAGCGCATCTCACGGGAACAGGCGCGTATTCATCATTTAATTCGTTTGAGAAAAGCGTGAGCGCGTTTGGGTCTCCAACTTCTGCCAGCGCGTTCAATGCCAGTACGCGTTCATCCACATCGCCAAGCATGGACATTTGGCGGAGAATGTTTCGGGATGGATGAGATGAGTCCATTGATAACAATGCAACCGCCGCACGTATCTTGACTTGCGAATCTTTGTCATTGAGCATGGGAGTGAGTAGGGCGCTCAGTCCGTGTGGGTAGGGGGTCAACACCCGAAGGGAGTCTACGGCTTGGGCGCGGAGATCAGGCTGAGGGTCAGAAAGAAGCGATGCAATATCGAGTAAGGCGGAAGAGGCTTGCAGGCGCGAAAGTCCTTTTAATGCAGAAAGGCGCACGCCTGTGTCTTCATCCAAAAGAGCATGGATAAGTGCATCAGGCGAAGTTGCATGATTGGCGAGGATCTCGGTCGAAATGCGGCGGACGACGAGATCAGAATCCTTCATGCCATCGAGCGCGGCATGGAGCGCGGCGGCATCGGGTTTTGTGTTTTCGCCGAAAATAGTTGGGCGTCCTTTGCGGAGGGAATCGACCAGCGCAAAATTGTAGGCGCGGCTGGCACGCCAAATGATGAACGTGGCTGTAATTGCGGAAACGAGCCCAACGATGGCAAGTTGGCGCGAAAGAAAAAGAATGGTGACGAAGCCCGAGATGAATGTGCCAGCCTGTTCGGGTACGCCGCCGATGAAGGCGCGCACCTGGTCACGCCGCGCGGATGGCACCGCGTTGAACATGGCCTGGTATGCAGAGTCTGCAATGCCCGAAAGCCAAAGCATCTGAAGAAAACGAAAAGCGACGATGACAATGAAGGTGTACGAAAAAGTGATGCCCGCAAAACCGAAAAGATAAATGACAGGCAGAGCGAGGATGGCGTTCATGATGCCGAAGCGGACATACAGGCGATTGGCAATGAACGTGGAAGCGAGAAACGCAGCGGCGGTGCTGAGACCGTCGAAGAGGCCGAGGAACCCTGCCAGAGATTTTTCGTCGCCAAGGTATTGTGTTGTGACGGCTTGGGCAAAGGGCAATTCGATACAGCGGTAAAGAATGGAAAAGAAAATTGCGGCTGCGGAAATCCAGAGCATCAATGAAGAGCCGCGCACAAATTGAAAGCCTTGCTGAATTTCCCGAATGAAGGACGATTCTTTTTTGCGGCGTTTTGATTTGCGCGGCGGTTCCTGTGGAACCCGCCCAAGCAGAAGGGCGCGGGTGAGGAGGAACGCGAGCAATAACATCACCGCCCAAACGAGTAGAAGATTTTGCGTGCCGATTTGATTTACGAGAAAACCTGTGCCGAACCCGCCGATGACCGCGCCGAGGATTCTGCCAGCGTTGAATAAAGGAAACAAACGCTTCGACTGGCGCGTGTCACACACAGTTCCTGCAATTCCCCACACCACAAGGCTCACCAATGAATTAATGACTTCCTTGCCCAGCCACAGAATTGGATAGATCAAACTCCACGGGCTGAATAACAACAGCCACGCGATGACCGTTGTCACTGCCACGCCGATGGGAACGAGAATGTATAAATGTTCGCGGCGCACGCGGGCGAGCAGGGCGGTCATTCCCAGTGAGATGATGAGGGAAAGCACACCCGAAAGTAAAAACATATACGGCAGGTATTCCACGCCGTAGCGGGTGTAGAACAAAGTCTCGACACCTTTGCTTCCCAATGTGAATCCTGCCGAGGTGAGCAGCATCACGCCAACGACGAGAGCGGCCGTGTGGCTTTCTTCGGCGTGAATGTTTAAAAGTGCGCGGATGCGGCTTGTCATGCAAAATTATTTTCTCGTGATGGAATAAACCAAAAACAGCCCCATTTCATCGCGGCTTTCTTTTTCAAAAGACATGCCAATTTTCTTAGCGACTTTTTGCGAAGCGATATTTTCTGGATCGATCAGGCAGATGAGCCGCGTTAGACTTAATTTCTCGAATCCGTAGTTGAGGATGGCTTGCGCCGCTTCACTGCCCAAGCCTTGAGCCTGATACGCCTCCGCAATCGTGTACGCCACTTCGACTTCATCCTGCCCATCGATCGTCCACGGAAGCAGGCCGCAACGACCGATGAATTTTCCCGTCTCTTTGTGAATTGTCGCCCACAAGCCGAGACTTGGGTTGTGGGGATGTCCGTGCATGTGCCATTCCAATTCTTCCTGCGCTTCCTCACGCGAACGAGGAGCATCGGGGATGTATTTGGTGATGTTGGGGTTGCAATACAAAGCCCAGAGATCATCAAGATCTGAGAGAACTTGATGACGCAGAATGAGTCGCGGGGTTTCAAGAATGGTCGCCATGAAAATGTCGTTATCCTTTCGTTTGGCTATAAAGCGGGTGATTCTCGTTGATTTGCAACAAGTCCCATAAGTTGCCATACAGGTCTTCGAACACCGCCACGAGTCCATATGATTCTTCTTTTGGCGGTCGAATAAATTTGATGCCTTTGGAGACCATCTCGTTATAGTCTCGCCAAAAATCGTCTGTATTGAGGAAGAGAAATACCCTTCCGCCTGTTTGATTGCCGATGAATGGTTCTTGCTCGGGCTTCGATGCCCTCGCTAAAAGTAAAGTCGTTCCACTTGAATTGGGCGGCGCAACCACTACCCAGCGTTTATCCTGCGCGGGTTGATAGATATCTTCGACCAACGTGAAATGCAGTTTCTGAGTATAAAACGCGATGGCTTCGTCGTAGTCCCTGACCACGAGCGCGATATGAATAATGGATTGTTTCATCGTTACCTGTTGTTTTGACGGCCTGCCCATGATTGGACTCGATGATTTTCCCAAAGTTTGTTCGAGCCTTCAATGTCAGTAAAAAGGAAAGTTGCTGTTCTGCTTGGACGCATGAATAATTATGACATAAATAGTCTGCTTTGCAAGCATGATTAATTTTAATTAGATGAAAACATCCATTCCAAACTCCAATAGATTGCCACCATCAACTTTGGTCTGTCACCCAAATCAAATCACGCGAAAACTGATGATGAATCATTAAATCAAAAGCGGCGGAGAGTTCTCTCCGCCGCCTACGTTGCTGCCTACGTTCGCCTGCGAAACTTATACCCGTATACAATTAGTCCATAGCCTAGATTTCACAATAAGCCTGACAATTTAGGTCATCAAGTTATTATTTTCTTTCACCCTAGCATCAACTTTGGGCGGTATTGCAGCGCCTCAGCCAGATGCGGGGATTGGATGTCTTCACTCCCCGAAAGTTAAACACAAAGGGCTTAAAGGTTTTTCCTTTAAGCCCTTTGTGTTTAAAGTAAAAAAGATATCTTCTTCTTTAAGGCAAATCTACGCA
>CAZHOX010000096.1:8588-12144 GCA_964534345.1 uncultured Anaerolinea sp. | reverse complement strand
GAAAAGGGAACTCCGCTCGGTTGGGGTGAAGTGGATGATAACGAATCGATTCGTGCCGTCCACCGTGCAATGGAATTGGGCGTGAACTTTTTCGATACCGCGAATGTGTACGGCGCAGGTCACAGTGAAAGAGTATTGGCGAAAGCGCTTGCTGGCAAGCGCAAGGATGTCGTCATCGCCACCAAATTCAACGCCGTGTTTGATGAGCAAACTCGCGAAGTGACAGGTTCCGATTCAACCCCTGCGGGCATTCGCAAAGCCTGCGAAGAATCTCTGCGAAGACTCGATACAGATTACATTGACCTGTATCAATTCCACGATAACGGTTTTCCCGCTGATAAAGCTGAACCCGTGCGCGAAACATTGGAAGAGTTGGTGCAGGAAGGCAAACTCCGCGCCTATGGCTGGAGCACAGATTTTGCGCCGAGCGCCGAGGTCTTTGCGCAGGGAAAGAATTGCACAAGCATTCAACTTCAATTGAACGTATTGGACGACAACAAAGAAGTGATCGCCTTGTGTGAAAAACATAACCTCGCTGCCATCAACCGCGGACCGTTGGCAATGGGATTACTGTCTGGAAAATACACGGTCAACTCAAAACCGTCCATTGATGATGTGCGCGGCGAGAAAAGCCCGGAGTGGATGAAATATTTCAAAGATGGCAAACCCAGCTCCGAGTGGATGAAGAAGCGCGAAGCAGTCCAGGAAATTTTGAAGAGTGGCGGTCGCACCATTGCACAAGGCGCACTGGCGTGGTTGTGGGCGCGCAGCGAACAGACACTGCCCATCCCCGGCTTCCGCACTGTGGCGCAGGTGGAAGAGAATTGCGGCGCAATGCAATTCGGCGCATTGACCGTGGAGCAAATGAACGAGATCGAATCTCTTTTAAAGAGATGACCTGGCGTTGGAGTTTACTGGAATGGATGCTGTGAATTTTTTAGGACAAGAATGTGTATCGCTGGAAAATAAAACAATACAACTGCTGATCTCACGTTCCGTGGGGCCGCGCATTCTTTCCTTGAAATTTGCTGATGGCGAAAACGTTTTTGCAGAACTGCCAGATTTCGTCGTGGAATGTCCCGGCAGCGGGACGTTCCACGCCTATGGCGGGCATCGTTTATGGCATGCACCGGAAGAACTATCCCGCACATTTTTGCCGGATGATTCGCCTGTTGAAATTTCACCAATCGAAAATGGATACCGCGCCACACAGAATGTGGAAGCTAAAACTGGTTTGCAAAAATCAATCGAAGTTTGTTTGCCAAATGACTCGCCGCGAGTTGTCATTACTCATCGCCTGACCAATCACGGATTGTGGCCGGTGACGACTGCTCCGTGGGCGGTCACGCAATTGAAAACCGGCGGAGTGGCGATCCTTCCACAATCTTGTGCAGAGACAAATCCATTGCCGAATCGCTCACTGGTTCTCTGGCCCTACACAGATCTATCCAATCCGAATGTGAGTTTTGGAAAGCATCATATTTTGCTGCGCGTGGATATGAACGAGGGAGAGGCGTTCAAGGTCGGTTTCCCGAATCCGCGCGGCTGGCTGGCATATTGGTGGAACGGAACTCTCTTTGTGAAACATGCAGACTTTGATTCACAGTCTGATTATTTTGATTTTGGCAGTTCAAGCGAATGCTATTGCAACGATCAATTCCTTGAATTGGAAACATTGGCACCCATCAGCAAAGTTGAACCAGGCGCATGTGTCTCTCACGTAGAGACGTGGGATTTGTTTCGCGGTGTCGACCGTCCGCGTGATGAAAAAGATGTGCAAGTGCTTGTCCAAAAATTAGGCTTGGAATAAAAATTTTTCTACCGTACATTCGTCATTGCGAACCGCTTTATTTGTTTTGGCGGCGAAGCAATCTCGGATTATGGAAGTTCGTACGGCAGTGACATAAATATTATCTCAGTGAGGTGCTGTTATGCATTACGGTCATTTTGATGATTCAAATCGCGAATATGTAATTGAAACTCCCGAAACCCCATTGCCGTGGATCAACTATCTCGGCAGCGAATCTTATTTCGGGTTGATCTCCAATACCGCGGGCGGATATTCTTTTTACAAAGATGCACGCCTGCGACGTTTGACCCGCTATCGCTACAACAACGCTCCATTGGATTCCGGCGGCCGCTACATTTACCTGCGCGACAACAACGCCGCAGACTCCGCCCGAACATGGTCGCCAAGCTGGATGCCGACTCGTACGCCTTTGGATTTTTACGAATGTCGTCACGGGATGGGATACACCATCATCCGCTCCAAATTGAACGGCATCGAATCACAGACGCGATACTTTGTGCCGATGAGTGAGAACCTCGAGATCTGGGAATTGACTCTCACCAATCAACGCGATGAAACTGCTGATCTCTCCATCTTCTCAGCCATCGAATTCAACCTGTGGGACGCAATGGATGACGCGACGAACTTCCAGCGCAACTATTCTATCGGACAAGTCGAAGTTGTGGACGGGGTGATCTATCATAAGACCGAATATCGCGAACGCCGCGATCACTTTGCATATTTTGCCTGCTCTGAAAAACTGGCTGGCTTTGACACTCAGCGTGAAGACTTCCTCGGCGCGTATCGCGGCTGGGATTCGCCGAAGGTTGTGGAAACTGGCCAATCAAAAGATTCGATCACACATGGCTGGCAGCCAATTGGGTCGCACCATGTCAAAGTCCAGTTGAAAGCAGGCGAGCAGAAAAGGATCATTTTCATCCTTGGGTATCACGAGAATCCGCAGGACGCAAAATTTGACCCGCCTGAGTCTCAGACCATCAACAAGCGGACTGTGCTTCCCGTCATTTCCAAATATTTAAAGGCTGATGAAGTTGAAAAAGCATTTCAAGGTTTGCGAGTCCATTGGGATGCGTTGCTGGAAAAATTCCAGGTCACTACACCCGATGTGCATACGAACCGCATGGTCAATATCTGGAACGCGTACCAGACCATGATCACCTTCAACATGAGCCGCTCGGCTTCATACTTCGAGAGCGGTATCGGGCGCGGCATGGGATTCCGCGACTCGAATCAGGATCTGCTTGGCTTTGTGCATCTCATCCCGGAGCGGGCGCGTGAACGCATTTTGGATATTGCTGCCACGCAGCTTGAAACAGGCGGCGCGTATCATCAATATCAACCGCTGACCAAACGCGGAAATAACGATGTCGGTTCCGGCTTCAACGATGATCCGCTGTGGTTGGTGCTGGCAGTGACGGCCTACGTCAAAGAAACAGGTGACTTTGGCATTCTCAATGAACCAGTCCCTTACGATAACAAGCCCGGTTCCGAAGAACCACTCTATGGACATTTACAGCGTTCCATCCAATACACGTTGGATCGTCTTGGTCCGCATGAACTTCCGCTGATTGGCCGCGCCGATTGGAACGACTGCCTGAATTTGAATTGCTTTTCCGACACGCCGGGCCAGTCCTTCCAGACGACCACGAATAAAGATGGCAAGGTGGCGGAGAGTGTTTTCATTGCGGGTCTGTTCGTGCTGGCGGCGAAGGAAATGGCGGACTTGGTTGAAAGTTACAAGTTGAA
>CAZHOX010000096.1:5018-8488 GCA_964534345.1 uncultured Anaerolinea sp. | reverse complement strand
CACCTCGCCACTCCGCATGGCATTGTTTTGCAGCAGCCTGCTTTCAGTAAATATTATTTGCACCTGGGTGAAATTTCATCGTACCCGCCCGGATACAAAGAGAACGCGGGGATTTTCTGTCACACCAATCCGTGGGTGATGATTAGTGAAGCAAAGATCGGGCGTGGGGATCAGGCGCATGATTATTATCTGCGTATCAATCCATCGGCGCGGGAAGAGATCGGCGATCTGCATCGCTGTGAGCCGTATGTCTATGCTCAGATGATCGCGGGACGTGATGCGGCGACTCATGGCGAGGCGAAAAATTCGTGGCTGACTGGCACAGCGGCATGGAATTACGTTGCCATCACGCAGTGGATCCTTGGCATTCGTCCCACGTATGAGGGCTTGCAAGTGGCGCCGGTTGTCCCGTCAGCGTGGAAAAACTTTGAGGTGGCTCGCAGCTTCCGGGGAGTCCGATACGTTGTTCGAGTGGAGAGAAAAGGTGCGGGAAACAATGTCCAGCTTGTAGTGGATGGAAAACCGGTTAGCGGAAATATCATCCCGCTGCCCGTTGAAGGTGTGAAAGAAGTTCAAGTAGAAGTTACGATAATTTAGGTTTCACTGGAGAATGTAATGGATAAAAAGATACTTCAATTCCCCAAGGAGTTTGTTTGGGGTGCGGCAACGGCGTCTTATCAAATTGAAGGCGCATGGAACGAGGATGAAAAAGGCGAAAGCATTTGGGACCGATTCAGTCACACGCCGGGCAAGGTTCAGGATGGCGACACGGGCGATATGGCTTGCGATCATTATCACCGCTGGGAAGATGACCTGAAAATGATCAAGCAGCTTGGGCTGAAGGCGTATCGTTTTTCAACGGCGTGGCCGCGTGTGCTTCCGAGTGGAACGGGAACCGTGAGCGAAGCAGGCCTTGATTTTTACAGCAAGCTGGTGGACGGCCTGTTGAAGTTGGACATTGAGCCCTACATCACTTTGTATCACTGGGACTTGCCGCAAAAATTGCAGGACAAAGGCGGCTGGCCCGCGCGCGATATTGTGGATGCATTTGTGGAATATGCGGATCTTGTCAGCCGTGTCTTGGGTGATCGCGTAAAAAATTGGATCACGCTGAATGAGCCGTGGGTCAGCGCGTTTGTTGGCTATTACTATGGCGCTCACGCACCCGGCCATAAATCACAGCATGAGGCGTTGGCGGCGGCGCATCATTTACTGCTCTCGCATGGGAATGCCGTACCCGTCATTCGCAGAAATTCTCCGGGTTCAAATGTGGGCATCACGTTAAATTTAACTCCGCAAGTGCCTGCCTCTCCCAGCGTTGCGGACAGGGATGCAGCCAATTGGGTGGATGGACATATCAACCGCTGGTTCCTCGATCCGTTGGTGGGGCGTGGGTATCCGCAGGATATGGTGAATGCGTACGGCGATGAGATGGCGTTCGTGCAGGCGGGCGATATGGAGACGCTTTCTGTGCCTGTGGATTTTATCGGCATCAATTATTATCACCGCAGCGTTGTGCGCTCTGAAAAAGTAAGCGAAGCCGAGAATGCGCCGCAAACGGTGTTCAGCGGGGATGTGACAGAAATGGGCTGGGAGGTTCATCCCGAAAGCCTGTACAAGATGCTGGGGCGTTTGTATTTTGATTATGATTTCCCCGTCATTCACATCACAGAAAATGGCGCAGCGTATGTGGATGAGGTCAGTGCGGATGGAGAAGTGCATGACCCGAAGCGCGTGTCTTATTACGTGCGCCATCTGGAACAAGTCCATCGCGCGATTGAAGCGGGCATTCCAGTGAAGGGATATTTCGCATGGTCGCTGATGGATAACTTCGAGTGGGCGTACGGATATTCCAAACGCTTTGGGCTGGTGTATGTGGATTATCAAACACAGCAGCGCATCATGAAAGACAGTGCGAAGTGGTACAAGGCCGTTATTGAAAAGAATGGACTGTAATGAATTATGAAACAGAAATCGCATCCAATATTCATCGGTGATACGCCGCAGAAACCATCGGAGCAGGTTGTTACGGGGGAGTATGTATCCATGTTGGGCGACACATTTTATAAGATCAAAAATTATGACGGCATGCCGTCATTTTTTATGAGTATCGTCAGCGGCTCGGATCACTGGCTGTTCATCTCATCCACGGGCGGGCTTTCGGCAGGGCGTGGCAGTGCGGAGCAATCTCTCTTTCCGTATTACACCGAAGACAAATTGAGCGAAAACAGCGAGAACACTGGCAACAAGTCCATTTTGCTGGTCAGGCGTGGGGAGCGCACCAGTCTGTGGGAGCCGTTCTCTGAGCGTTATCGCGGGCAGTATCAGATCGAACGGAACATGTACAAGAATGTGCTCGGTACTGTGCTTGTTTTTGAAGAGATCAATCACAGCCTGAAATTGAACTATCGCTATGCGTGGCGAACCAGCGACTTGTTTGGATTCGTAAAAACAACATGGCTGTCTAACATTGACGATTCAACATGTCAGGTTGAATTGGTGGATGGGATACAGAATATTCTGCCAGCCAATGTGACCTCGTTGACGCAGAACACGTTCAGTCCGCTGTTGGATGCGTACAAGCGCAGCGAACTTAATCTGGAAACTGGTCTTGCCATCTTTGCATTGAACTCCACTTTGACAGACTTGGCTGAACCCAGTGAGTCTCTTTTGGCAACGGTCGTGATGCAGCTTGGGCTTGAGCCAACTGGTTATCTGCTTTCATCGTCACAACTGGATTCATTCCGTGCAGGGATGGGCGTGAAGACGGAGACGGAAGTGCGTGGAAAGCGCGGCGCATACTTTGTGCATGCCGTTCTTGACCTTGCTCCAGCGGAGGAACGTGTTTGGAGTCTGGTAGCAGATGTCAGCAAGGATGCGGCGGCGATTGTCAGCTTGTCCAATAAACTGAGGGAGAATCGTTCTGAGTTGTTAAGTGCCATTGAGCAAGACATCGCACTAAACAACCTGAACCTTGAGAGAATCGTAGCCAGCGCAGATGGGTTGCAGGTTTCCAGTGACAGGCTTGTTACTGCCCATCATTTTGCCAATGTGATGTTCAACGTGATGCGCGGCGGCATTTTTTTTGACCAATACAAACTGCGTACTGAAAATTTCATCGAATTCGTTTCTACTCATAATCGGGCTGTTCTGGCTGAAAATGCAGCAGCCTTTTCCAAACTGCCTTCAGAGATGAACATCCTTGAACTTCACGCATGGGCGAATGCAAGCGGCTGCGCGGACTTGATCCGTTTGAGTTACATCTACCTGCCGCTGTCGTTCAGCCGAAGGCATGGCGACCCGAGCCGCCCGTGGAATCGCTTTGCGATCGATATCAAAAAACAGGATGGTTCTCTTAAGCAGGGATACGAAGGCAATTGGCGGGATATCTTCCAGAACTGGGAAGCGCTTGCGTATTCCTACCCTGAATATGTTGAAGGGATGATCTGCACGTTCTTGAATGCAACCAC
>CAZHOX010000096.1:0-4918 GCA_964534345.1 uncultured Anaerolinea sp. | reverse complement strand
CACTTGGTCAGGCTGGCAGTGAGTATCGTTGGAATTACTACTCGCACGGCCTTTCAGACAAAGTTGCCCAGTTGCCAATCGCAGACTTAATTTCATTCCTTGATCTGACGCAGAAATATGTTGAACATTCATTACGCGCCAATAAACGCAGTGATAATTTGTATCATGCGTATAACGTGTTGAGTCTTGGTGATAGAACAGCATCCGTTAACTATCTTTATGAAATGTTGGAAGGTCAGGCTGCCATCCTTTCCTCAGGGATGCTTTCTGGGGAAGAATCACTGGCGCTTTTGGAAAGCCTGAGACATAGCCAGTTATATCGTCCCGACCAGCATAGTTACATCCTGTATCCAGATCGAAAGCTGGCAGGATTTTTAGAAAAGAACAGCATGAATCCCGAACAGGTTGGCGAGCTGGCGCTTGTTGCTGAATTGGTGAAAGCCAATGATAAGACACTTATCATCAAAGATGAAAATGGCAACTATCATTTCAGCGGACATATCCGAAATGCCAGAGATGTAGTCCGCGCTTTGGATGCGTTAAAAGCTCAACCTCGCTATGTGGAGTTGGTACAAGCTGAAGCAGAAAAGATCGAGGCCTTGTTTGAGAAGGTATTCCGCCATGCCGAATTCACAGGCCGTTCTGGAACCTTTTTTGCCTATGAAGGGCTGGGAAGTATTTACTGGCACATGGTCTCCAAACTTTTACTATCTGTGCAGGAGACGCTCTTGCGAACAAGAAATGAGCCTTCCTTCAACGGGCTGATGGACAAATACACAGACATTCGCAAAGGGTTAAGCTTCAATAAGACTCCCGATGTCTATGGCGCTTTCCCAACTGACCCGTACTCACACACACCCAAAGGGCAGGGAGCCAGACAACCTGGTATGACGGGATTGGTCAAAGAAGAAATATTGACTCGTCAGGCAGAACTTGGCTTTTTTATCCATCAAGGTGTTCTGGTATTTGATTCCCTGCTTGTGAATGGGAGCGAATTCCTTGCCAAACCCATGGTGTTTTTCTATTTCGATATAGAAGGAAATCAGCAGCAACTTGATCTTCCTGCTGGCTCTCTCGCTTATTTGATCTGTCAGATTCCTATCATCCTCAAATCATCAAACGAGAACTGTATGACCTTGCACTTCACAAATGGAAATACTCAACGTATCGAAGGTCATACGTTAGATGCCATCAATAGCAGGCATATCTTCCAGCGTGATGGGGCGGTACATCATTTGGTTGTATCCATTGATTATTAGCTGCGAGTTGTGCTCAAAAATAAGCTGGGTGAGAACTTGTCTATCCAGCTTATTTTTCACTTTGGATTGGCAATTTACAACCGAATATGCTAAACTGAAAGTGCTTTCATAGAAAATATGCCATCGAGAAAAAAGTCCCCCACCATTTATGATGTTGCCGAGCTTTCCGGCGTGAGTATTTCAACCATTTCACGCGTGTTGAACTCACCGGATAAGGTCAATTCTGAAACACAAAAACGTGTGATGGAAGCCATTGACCAATTGGGCTTCGTCCCCAAAGCCGAAGCGCGTGCGCGTGCCATGCAAAGCACCAATCGCATTGGTGTGATCACCCCATTTTTTACAGCGCCTTCATTCGTTCAACGCCTGCGTGGAGTGGCTGCCCGCCTTTCTCGTGAGAATTATGAGTTGGTCATTTACCCAGTTGACTCGGAAGGACAATTGCAAGGGTATCTCTCCTCCATCCCTGTCATGCGCAATCTGGATGGATTGATCATCATGTCATTGGCTGTAGAAAACCGGGAAGTGGAACGCCTGCTCAGCAATAAAATGGAAACTGTCTTGATCGAGTTCTCCCACGGCCAGTTGAACAGCATCGTGATTGACGACTTTCAAGGCGGGCGTCTCGTTGCCGAACACCTCATCCAAAAAGGTTATCGTTCCTTTGGCTTTCTGGGCGATATTGAACCCCCTGAAAGAAATATCATCCACCCTGTGCGCTCCCGTTTGGAAGGCTTTCAATCCGTGTTGAAAGATGCGGGACTGCAAATGACATCTAAAAATATCAAGCAGGCATTTTACGCGCATGAAAGCTCGCGTGAGGCTGCCCACGAACTGCTCACCATGCCAAACCGTCCTTCCGCCATTTTTGCCGCATCAGATAACCAGGCACTAAGCATCATGAAGGTGGCTCGTCAACTAAACATGCGCATCCCTGATGATGTTGCCGTGGTCGGCTTCGACGATATTGACATGGCAGATTATGTAGACCTCACCACCGTTCGACAGCATTTGGATGAGTCCGGCAGGCTCTCGGCTGAAATGGTTCTTGGCCGCATTGCCGACCCCTCCCGCGCTACACAGCACATTTACCTTCCCCTTAACCTCATCGAACGTCAAACCACATAAAAAGGAAAAGTTCCCATGCCTATTCACACATCCACAAATAGCTGGATTCTGGAAACGCGCCACACCGCTTATGCCATCGGCATCAACGAAGTTGGTCTGCTCACGCATCGGTATTGGGGAGCGCGCCTGCCTTTTGTGGAAGATTACCCCGAGCCATTCAAATCCACATATTTTGCATCCACCGACGGCCTTCATCACTTTGTCCCTGAAGAATACCCCGGCTATGCCGGCACCAAATATATTGACCCATGCCTCAAAGTGACCTTTGCAGATGAAGTTCGGGATGTGGTTTTGGTCTATGAGGATTTTAAGGTCAGCGCCTCTTCCTCACCGACGCTTGATCTGAGGTTAAAGGACAGTTTCTACCCGTTACATGTCACACTCCACTACCGCGTCCATGAAGAGTACGACCTCATCGAACGCTGGGTCACGCTCGAAAACCTTGGCGATGATCCGATTCATGTGGAGCGGGTTTTCTCTGCAAAACTAACTTTGCCCGCCGGTGCAGACTATTCTCTCACGCACATGTACGGACGCCACAATAACGAATTCAACATGCAGCGCGAGGCGCTCACTCCGGGGTTGAAGGTCATCGAAAGCCGGCGCATCATCCCCAGTCATCGCGCCAACCCGTGGTTCGCCATTGACCGCAATGCCAGCGAAGAAAGCGGTGAAGTCTGGTTCGGCACATTGGCATGGAGCGGCAACCACAAGATCACAGCCGAAGTGACCGAGTTCGCATCCACCCGCATCAGCATTGGCGTCAACGACTGGGACTTTGCATGGAAATTAATGCCGAAGCAGCCCTTCGTTACACCCGCATCGATCAGTGGCTACACCCAAAATGGCTTTGGCGCTGCCAGCCGCATTTTCCATGATTATGTGCGCGATGCGATCATTCCGCATGGCAAAGTGTTGCACAAGATTCTCTACAACTCCTGGGAGGCAACTCTCTTCAACGTGGATGAGGCTTCACAATCCAAGCTCGCAGAGATCGCCGCGCAAATGGGCGTGGAGTTATTTGTCATGGATGACGGCTGGTTTCATGGCCGCAACTGGGATAATGCCGGTCTCGGTGATTGGTGGCCCGATGAAATCAAATTTCCAAATGGTCTTACTGGCTTGATTCAAAACGTCAACAACCTCGGCATGGATTTTGGCTTGTGGGTCGAACCAGAAATGGTGAACCCAGATAGCGACTTGTACCGCACACATCCTGATTGGGTGATTCATTTCCCAACCCGCGCCCGCACCGAAAGCCGCAATCAACTCATCCTCAACATGGCGCGGAAGGATGTGCAGGATTACATCATTGGCGTGCTGGATAAATTACTCAGCGAACACAACATCGCTTTCATCAAATGGGATATGAATCGCGGCGTGAGTGAACCTGGTTGGCCTGATGCAACGAGCGACCAGCGTGAAATTTGGGTGCGCTATGTGCAAGGCTTGTATCATGTGTGGGGGACGCTTCGTCAGCGTCATCCCAATGTCATTTGGCAAAGCTGTGCCAGCGGCGGGGGGCGAGCCGATTTCGGCATCCTTCAATTTGCAGATCAAATCTGGACGAGCGATAACACCGAAGCCACATCGCGCTTGCACATTCAGGAAGGCTACTCTCAATTTTTGCCAGCCAACACCATGGAAGCCTGGGTCACGGATTGGGGCAAGGAAACTGTCCCGTTGGAATTCCGCTTTCATGTCAGTATGTGCGGGTCGCTTGGGGTGGGGGGAAATCTCCTTGAGTGGGATCAGGCCGATCGTGAGTCTGCGGCGAGTTGCATCCGCTTGTATAAAGATATTCGCCACGTCATCCAGTTTGGCGATCAGTTCCGATTGATCTCATCCCAAAAGAATAATTTTTCAGCGGTGCAATATCTGAGCAAGGATAAAGCCGAAGGGGTGTTGTTTGTTTTCCGCACGCATATTCCTGAGCGGTTTAATATCCCGACGATCTATTTGCGCGGGCTGGAACCCGATTCACTTTACACGGTGGAGGGCTTCGAGCAGCCGCGCTCCGGCAGGGCGTGGATGGAAGCCGGCCTGACCGTGGAGTTGAAGAACCTGCAAAGCAAGGTGATCAAAATCACGCGCCTCTCTACTTGACCCGAATGGGTGAGCGCACCCAAACAGTTTCTACTCTGACACCGTTGGCTTGCCCGGCGGTGTTCTGTTTTAAAAAATTGCCACTTGACTCTGGTACTCGAAAGTGCTATATTATCAAAATGAAAGTGCTTTCAAGGTAACACTTTCAAATGCCGTCTCCGTTTTTTAGGAGGTGTACTTTCTCAAAGTATGAAAAGCTCGATAAGTGTTTGGTTCAACAATTGATACGATAAGCAAAAAATCATGAGGAGAAAAATGAACAAGAAATCCCTGTTATGGTCTGTGATGAGCCTGCTCGTTCTGGCTTCCATGTTACTCGCTGCTTGTGGTGGCGGAGCTGCAACTGAAGCTCCTGCTGCTGAAGAACCCGCTGCTACCGAAGCTGCTGCTGCAACAGAAGCTCCTGCCGCTACTGAAGCTCCTGC
>CAZHOX010000095.1:5571-12154 GCA_964534345.1 uncultured Anaerolinea sp. | reverse complement strand
TCCGGCCTCTTGCTCCCAAAGCAAGCGCGCTAGCCGGACTGCGCCACGCCCCGATGACTTGAACCCGCCGAGTATAATCCGTACAATGGATACCCGTCAAGCAACAATTTGGATTACAACCTTCGCGCTTCTCTTCGGACTTTCAGCCTGCTCCACACCAAATGAAATTGTCCCCACCCAAACAGTGACATTGCCACCTCCAACCGCAACAGTCACTTTTACTCCCAGCCCCATCCCACCGACATTTACACCCACGCCGCTGGCTTGCCTTAGCCAGCCAGGGAAAATTAAACAGGAAACCATCCCTTTTGGCGACAACCTGAAACAGAGTTTCCTCGTCTACACCCCGCCATGCTACAACCAAATGACAGAGCTGCGCTACCCCGTATTATATTTACTGCACGGGCAAACCTATTCACAAGATCAATGGGTGAGGCTTGGCGTTCCACAGATCGCGGATGAATTGATCCATTCAGGGCAGGCCGTTCCATTTATTATCGTTTTTCCCGATGACCATTATTGGAATGCCGCCCCCGGGGCAGATTTTGGAAACCGCTTGATTCTGGATATCATCCCATTCATGGATGGCACATACCGCACACTTGCAGATCGCGAACATCGTTCGCTGGGTGGTCTCTCGCGCGGGGGCGGTTGGACTGTGCAACTTGGCTTTGAGCACCCTGAATTATTTGGTTCCCTTGGGTTGCATTCTCCGGGAGTTTTCAAAGATAATGCACCATACGTGGAAAAGATCCTGAAGGATATTCCCGAAGAAGCTCGCCCACGGCTCTGGCTGGATGTAGGCGATGCCGACCGGGAGTTGCAAAGCATTCAGGATTTTGAAGAGATACTGGTTCGCAGTAACTACCTTCATGAATATCATTTTTACTCTGGTGACCATAGTGAAGAGTATTGGGGCCGCCATGTGCAGGAATATCTTCTCTGGTATGTGCAGGCATGGCAGGAAACCCCGGCAGTTCAATAAGATATAATTTTGAAATAGATCTGTTTTCAGGAGACTCCATGAATATTTTCGTTACAGGCGGCGCAGGGTATATTGGCTCGGCTACCGCAGAAGCATTAATACAAGCCGGACATTCCGTTACGGTTTATGACTCACTGGTCACGGGACATCGTGCAGCCGTACCTGCGGGTGCAAAATTCATCCATGCTTCGTTGGATGACAGCCATGCACTCGCCGAGGCATTGACCTCTACAAAGTATGACGCCATTATGCATTTCGCCGCATTTATTGAAGCAGGCGAAAGCATGAAAGACCCAGGTAAATTTTTCCGCAACAACTTTACCAATTCCCTGCAATTGATGGAAACAGCAGTACAGACTGGAGTGAAGAAGTTGGTCTTTTCTTCCACAGCGGCGGTGTATCAATCCAGCGAAGAACCGTTGACAGAAGAATCTACGCTTGGGCCAACCAATGTCTATGGTCATACCAAGTTGATGACCGAGCAGGCGATGGAATGGTATCGCAGTATTCACGGTTTGCATTTTGCAGTTCTGCGCTATTTCAATGCCTGTGGCGCTTTACCCGGGCGTGGGGAAGCGCACCAGCCTGAGTCGCATCTCATCCCGCGCGTGTTGGACATTGCATTGGGTCGTGCAGAATCTGCGACGATTTTTGGAACAGATTACCCAACACCAGATGGAACCTGCATCCGCGATTATGTGCATATCGGTGATCTGGCCTCAGCGCATGTTTTAGCTTTGGGCGCATTGGATAAACGCGACAAGATGATCTATAACTTGGGAAGCGGCAATGGCTTCTCTGTCCGTGAAGTGATCGAGGCGGCACGAAAGGTGACGGGACATGCCATCCCTGTAGTTGAGGCGCCGCGCAGGCCGGGAGATTCTGCCCGCCTTGTGGCATCACCGAATAAGATTATGACCGAGTTGGGTTGGAAGCCAACCCGCACAAATATGCAGGACATTCTCTCCAGCGCGTGGGAGTGGCACCAGTCGAACGGATATAAATAGTATGGCATTCTCTTTTCATCGTATTCCTGTAGGGATTGATAACTGCTTCCTGCTTCGCGGCGAGCGGACGGTTTTTGTGGATGGTGGAGCTTGGGGCGGATTGCCATCTTTTAAGAGTGGCTTACAGAAATTGAATGTTGACCCAAAAGAGATTGAACTTATCATTCTCACGCATGGGCATTGGGATCACATTACCTGCTTGAGCGATATTCAGAGAATGACCGGTGCCAAGATCGCTGTACATGGACGGGATCAATTTATGGTCGAGACGGGTGAGCCGCCTTTTCCAGCGGGCGTGAATGCGTATGGCAAAATGATGTCCGCATCTGCGAAGGCGTTGTTGCATCAGAAACTTCCAAAACTAAAAGTGGATGTGGTGATCGAAGATGGCGGCATGTCGTTAAGTGAGTATGGGATTCCGGGTAAGGTTGTTTATACGCCGGGCCATTCAATGGGACATGTCAGCATCCTCTTTGATTCAGGTGATGCTCTTGTTGGGGATATGGCAATGAATTCGTGGTTTCTGCGGCTTACGCCGGGGCTGCCTGTTTTAGCTGATGATATTAAATTGGTGGTGGAAAGTTGGAAGAAGATTTTGCCGATGGGTATTAAACGGGTGTACCCTGCACATGGACTGGATTTCCCGGTGGAAGTAATGCAAAAAGAGATCGCGAATTTCAAATAGCGAAAAAAATCGCCGTAGAAAATCTCTACGGCGATTTTTTATTGTCCGCAAGTAAATCTTGCAAGCGCTTCTTCAAAAAGCGGACGGGCATTTTCGGCTAGGGGTGTGTACACTTTCCACGCGAAGACACGGTCGCCGCATGTCCATGCACCGGAGCCGCCGAAGGGCAGCACGGGTGTGGCGGTGGATGTGATATTGGTGTACATCACATTCATATTGCGGACGAGCAGCACGTCCATGTTGCCGTCGCGGACATCAAGGGCAGGGTCAATAACGGTATCCATCAGGAATTTTGGGTCAGCTGCGCCGGGGGCAGTTTGCCATATCAATTGGATGAAAAGGTTACCATTGAAAGCAGCGATCATTCCCTGACTGAAGGTGCTGGGAGAAGCAGGGTTTTGCTGCGCGCTGACATCGAAGAAGGCCATGTCTATTGGGTGGCCGATGCAGAAGGAATATTCGCAGAACAAGCCAGCGAGATTGAATGGCGTGGGAGATGGGTAGGGTGTGGCTGGGGGAATGGGTGTGTTGGTTGGAATTGCGGCCAAGGTTGCGGCTACGGCTTGACGGATCTGTTGATTAGGGTCGGGAGTCAAATTTTTCGGGGAGCAAGCTGCTGATAGAAACAGAATCAGGCTGAAGATTAAGAGAAGAGGCGCGTGTTTTTTCATCCTAAAATTATAAACGTAAAAGCCCTGTCCACATCGACAGGGCTTTTGTTGATTAAGTTATTTTAGTGTCCGCTATCTCCGCTGGGGATGCCATCGAAGATTTCGGGATTGGGTTCGCCTTCGACGATGAGGTATCCAGCCAGCCCGCGTTGTAATCTTGAGAGGGCGTGGTCAACGAGGATGTAACGGCCGGGGACTTCGAGGTTGAACTCTACCATAGTTGCGCCGCCGGGAGGAACGAGGGTGGTTTGTACATTGGTGAGCGGCGCGGATGTGAGGGAGGCCTGATCGTACACCCTGTCGAAAATTTCACCGATGACATGGAAGGAGGAGGTGAGGTTGGGGCCGCCGACACCGAAGAAGATGCGCACGGATTCGCCTGTGTTGGCTTTGAGCGGTTTCTGTTCGGTGAGTGCGCCGACTGCGCCGTTGAAGACAACATATTCAGGGTCTTCGTTGAGCAGTTTGGTTACATCGGTCATCTGCATTCCCTGTTCACCGAATGCGCCGGTGGTATAGATGTCGCCTTGCATAACGTAGAACTCGCGGTCAACGGGGGGCAGGCCGCCTTCTGGCTCGACGAGAATGAGGCCGTACATGCCGTTGGAGATGTGATTGGCAACCATTGGAGTTGCACAGTGGTAGACGAAGAGTCCGACGTTGATGGCTTTGGCTGTGAAGGTGGTTTCCTTGCCGGGTTCGGTTTGGGTCATCACGGCTCCACCGCCGGGGCCGGTGACTGCATGGAAATCGACAGAGTGATTCATGGTGCTGGAAGCGCTGTTCTTCAAGTGGACTTCGATGGTATCGCCCACGCGCACGCGGATGAATGGGCCGGGGACTGCGCCGTTGAACGTCCAGTAGGTGAAGGTGGTTCCATCAGCAAGCTGACCTTCCACTTCAATGGTTTCAAGGTCAACGCGCACGGTCTGCGGCTCGCGTGGTTCAAGCGGAGCAGGCAGGTCGGTTGGGTCGCGGACGATGTCTGCGCCGGTGGTGGGAGCTTGAGGAGCACTTGCGGCAACGGTGTCGCCGTATGCGCCGGAGGGTAATCCTTTGAGGTAGGTGACGATGGAGTTGATCTCGTCTGTTGTCAAAGTCTCAGACATGGTGGCAGGCATTACATTGGGAGCACAAGCTCCGGTTGGGCAGGTAGGCGAGACGAATACATTCGGGTCAATAATAGATTCGTGAATATATTCTTCTACGGTGGTTGCGGTTCCGGTGTACGCATCGCTTTTAATGTGTTCATCGGCCATTGTGCTGATATTTGACAGATCTGGAGCGATCACACCAACTGCGTTGGGTACTCCTGCAATGGTGTGGCAGCTTCCACATGCACCCTTTTGGAAGGCAGCCAGCACGGCAGGGTCGCCGTTACTGGTAGCGGAAGACATGGAAGCAGGCATCACATCTGACGTGCTGACCATTAAGATGCCGCGCATACCCAATTCTGCATGGTTGGCTACGCTGTCATAATATTCCATCTCTCCGTGGACAGTTGAAACTTTAAAGGTAACGGAGGCTTCTTCGCCTTTTTCCTTCACAATGTCTGTGCTGGCTTTCACTTCAGGGAAGGTAATATCGTGCTGGCCTTCACCACCATTTATCAACGTGACAGTGATGGTTGACCCAGGGGCGGCGCTCAACGTGGGATTTTCGATTCCGTTGATCTCATCGCTCACGCCGAGAAAGACCAACTTCCCATCTCGCAGATCGGTGGTCAACACATATTCCTTGTCCACTGGTTGAAAGCTCGTGCCTGAGCAGGCGACAATAAATACAGCTAGAAGAATTGCAGCTGCAAAAAGAACGGTGATTTTTTTCATTTCATACTCCTTATTAAAATGGTTTGAACGTTGTATTTGGAAAGCCTTTCCAGAAAAATTTTTTCATCAAGCTCGTATGTCTTCACCACATCGCTGAGGCTGCAAAAATGTGCAAGACGGCAGCCGACACAATCTGTATGCTGGTTGATGAAAAACTTGACGGTTGCCGGGATGTGTTTCAAAACATCCGCTACGCTTAAGTCCAATAATTCCAAATGCTCGTTCATAATGAGCATAGAATATCCGTTTCCCCCAAACATGTCTTTGCGCTAGCGCAAATAAGAACGGGACGGTTTCCCCGTCCCGTTCATTTTTCCAAACCTTCTGCAATACGCACTAGATCATGCGGTTTGATAATTTGTATCTTTTCCCTGCCTGTTTTGATGATGCCCTGCCGCTCCCAATCGCTCAACAGACGGCTGATGGTGTACAACGTGGACCCGGTCATCTCGGCCACATCCTGCCTCGAAAAGGATAACTCGATCCCCGCCTCTTTCTTGGACTTTACGCCTGATTGCCCTGCCAAGCGAATCAACGCGTTAGCCACTCTTTGCTCAACCCGCTCCGTTGCGAGTTCACGGTAGCGTGCCTGCATTTCCTGAATGTATGAAGTCATTAACTTCATCAGGTCAAAAGAAAGGTAGGGACGTGTCTCCAGCATCGAATGTAGAAACTTGCTCGGTATTGCAAGAGCCGTGCTGTTTTCGAGTGCCTGCGCGCTGGCAGGGTAGGTGGCCTCCGCACGGACAGCCCCCAGCGCACCGAACATCTGCCACGCATACAACGTCCGCAAATTGACTTGCTGCCCGTTCGGGTTCGACTGCATTAATTTGACTTGTCCACTGGTGAGGATATACAGATATTCAGCCGCATCACCCTGAAAAAAGAAGAAGCTGCTCTCTTCAATGGAGCGGGTGATGCTGTTTTGCAAGATAAGTTTCAAGTCATCATCTGTTGCATTTTCAAATACAACCACCTGACGAAGGTCTTGAGGAGAAATATTCATAAAGTTATTTTACACCCTAAGAAGATGACATTTGTCCGCTTGACGGGCGGCTGGGCTGTGAAGTATATTTCGGTAACCCCAACCCCCCTGGGGGGGGTAAGAGAAAGATGGATAACTGTATCTGAGAATTTGAGGTAACCATGGAAAACGATAACACCATCCGAAGATTGAAGACAGTCGAAGGCCACCTGCGTGGAGTGATTCGCATGGTGGAGGAAGATGCCTATTGCATCGATGTCATCCGCCAGATACAAGCCATTGAAGCTGCCTTGAACAAGGTCAGCGCACAGATTTTGGAAGGTCACTTGAATTCGTGTGTAACAACCGCTATTCAAGGCAATGACAAAAAAGAACGCGAACGTGTGTTGAAGGAAATCACCGAAGTGTTCGAAATGTCTAC
>CAZHOX010000095.1:0-5471 GCA_964534345.1 uncultured Anaerolinea sp. | reverse complement strand
AAAAAGAACGCGAACGTGTGTTGAAGGAAATCACCGAAGTGTTCGAAATGTCTACGAAGGTGTAAGTTCGAGTTGTAAGTTACAGGTTTCAAGTTGTGGATTTACTTTCAACCTTGAACCTTCAACCCCAAATATTCAAACCCAATAGGAGAAATAAATCATGACCACAGTTACATATACCGTCCCCGCCATTTCCTGCGGACATTGCACCCATACCATCGAAACCGAAGTAGGTGAGTTGCAGGGTGTTCAGTCCGTGAAGGCTGCAATTGACACGAAAAAAGTGGAAATCACTTTTGATGCTCCCGCGAACGAAGAAATGATCAAGGCTTTGTTGGCCGAGATCAATTACCCCGCTGAAGGCTTGATTACTTTATAGCTCAAATTACTAATTACCAGTTACCAATCACTTTTTGGTAACTGGTAATTACAAGGAAGACAAATGGCTGATACCAAACAACTAACCCTTCCCATCACAGGCATGACTTGCGCGAACTGTGTTGCCACAGTAGAGCGCAATTTGAAGAAAATGGATGGCGTTCAAAGCGCGATCGTGAATCTTTCTTCCGAGCGTGCCACCGTGGACTTTGACGCCGCCAAACTCGGGTTGACTGATGTCATTGCGCGTGTCAACCGCGCAGGGTATGGCGTCGCCACAGGCGAAGCGGACCTGGTCATCAAGCGGCTTTCGGACGATAACGATGCCCGCCGTTTGGAAAAGGCTCTCGCAAAACTCGAAGGCGTGTTGGAAGCACAAGTCACTTTCACCACTGAAAAAGCGCGTGTCAAATATGTTCCGACCATTGTGACACAGGCTGAACTGCGCCGTGCCGTTGCATCCGCGGGATTTGAAGCCGTGGAACTTGGCGGCCAGGCAGAAGATGCCGAAGCACAGGCACGTGAGCACGAGATCAACGAGCAGCGCCGCCTGCTCATCATTGGTTTGATATTTACAGTTCCATTGTTCCTGCTCTCGATGGGCAAGGACTTTGGTCTGCTCCCCGATTTCTTTTACACAGGCACCACCATGGAAGGGATGCGTGACGCCCAGCCATGGTTTGGATGGTTGATGCTGGCGCTTGCCTTGCCTGTTCAATTCTATGTAGGCTGGCAATATTATGTAGGCGCATATAAAGCGCTTCGCAACAAATCCGCGAATATGGACGTGCTGATCGTGATGGGTTCTTCCGCCGCATTCTTCTATTCGCTGCCGATCACATTCGGCTTGTTGATGGGGCATGTCTATTACGAGACAGCTGCCGTCATCATCACGCTGATCAAACTTGGAAAATTCCTGGAGGCGCGTGCAAAAGGACGCACTTCAGAGGCGATCAAAAAATTAATGGGACTTCGCGCCAAGACCGCCCGCGTCATCCGTGACGGGGTGGAGGCTGAAGTCTCGATAGATGATGTTCGAGTCGGAGACATGGTTCTCGTCAAACCTGGCGAGAAGATTCCCGTTGACGGTGTGGTTGTGGATGGCCGCAGCGCCATTGACGAATCCATGCTGACGGGTGAGTCTCTGCCTGTTGAGAAGAAACCTGGTGACCCCGTCATCGGTGCGACGCTCAATAAGCTGGGTATGTTGAAATTTGAAGCCACCAAAGTTGGCAAAGAAACTGCGCTCGCGCAGATCATCAAACTTGTGGAAGACGCGCAAGGCAGCAAGGCTCCCATCCAAAAGATAGCGGATCAAGTCTCAGCCGTGTTTGTTCCTGCTGTAATTGCCATCGCAACGCTGACATTTTTCGGCTGGTATTTCTTTGGTCCCACCTTGCCCATCAATGCAGATGTAGATAACTTCACCCGCGCATTGATCTATATGGTTGCTGTGCTGGTAATCGCTTGTCCGTGTGCGATGGGTCTTGCCACACCGACCGCCATTATGGTTGGGACGGGCAAAGGCGCTGAAGCTGGAATCCTTTTCCGCAACAGTGAAGCATTGGAACGCGCGGGGAACGTCTCAGTGGTTGTGTTGGATAAAACTGGCACGATCACAAAAGGTCAACCTGCTGTGACGGACATAATCACCAATAGCCAATTACTAATTACCAATGAAGAACTTCTTCGCCTTGCCGCCTCCGTTGAGAAAGGTTCTGAACACCCGCTTGGTGAATCCATTTGGGCAGAAGCAACCACTCGTGGGTTGGTTTTAGTTGAACCAACTGGTTTTAAGGCAGAGGCTGGGCATGGCGTTCAGGCTGAGGTCGAAGGAAGAAGCGTCATTGTTGGGAACAAGCGAATGTTCGAGGCGAGGGGAATCCAGTTAGGGAATCTCGAGTCTGAGGTGTCACGTCTTCAATCCGAAGCAAAGACAGCGATGCTCGTTGCTGTGGATAATGTCGCTGCGGGAATCATCGCGGTGGCGGATACGATCAAAGACAGCTCGAAGGATGCGATTGCAGACCTGCACAAAATGGGTCTGAAGGTTGCGATGATCACAGGCGATAACCAAAAGACCGCCGATGCCATTGCAAAACAAGTTGACATTGACATGGTACTTGCCGAAGTGCTGCCCGAAGGTAAATCTGCTGAGGTGAAGAAGTTGCAAGCGAGCGTCGAAGGTCAAACGTCGAAGGTCGTCGCCATGGTTGGTGACGGTGTGAACGATGCTCCTGCTCTTGCCCAAGCCGATGTTGGTCTTGCGATCGGAACAGGCACGGATGTGGCGATGGCTGCTGCGCCTGTGACCTTGATGAGTGGTGATCTGCGCGGTGTTGCGCGTGCGATCTTGCTCTCCCGTAAGACACTTTCCACCATCAAACAGAATCTGTTCTGGGCGTTTATTTACAACGTCATCCTGATCCCTGCTGCGATGTTTGGATATTTGAACCCCATGCTTGCCGCTGGCGCAATGGCTTTCAGCAGCGTGTTCGTTGTGACGAACAGTTTGCGGTTGCGAAGCGTGAAAATATAAATAGACCGTGGACTGTGGACGATAGACCGTTTTTACCGTCCACGGTCTACTGTCTATCGTCAAAAATGATAAATCAAACTCAAAACCCCGAACCCCAAATCATAAAATCCGCTTGCGGCGGAGAACTGAAAGACCCATCACGCTACCC
The DNA here is from genome assembly GCA_964534345.1 of uncultured Anaerolinea sp. Classification (GTDB taxonomy): domain Bacteria; phylum Chloroflexota; class Anaerolineae; order Anaerolineales; family Villigracilaceae; genus Villigracilis. The sequence continues at coordinate 2,406 of CAZHOX010000095.1, read as the reverse complement.
AAGCGCGATGTTCAATGGAGAGTTGGTCTATTTTTGTACGGCTGCCTGTTTGAAAGCGTTCCAGAAATCACCGGAAGCCTTCATGGCAGGAGAAGTGGAACACCCAGAGGATGAGGCTGAATAAGCCTGAAAGAAATTAGGAAAATTTTAATATGAAGAAGTTCACTCTATTTACTCTTGTAATACTTGCGTTGACCCTGGCTGCATGTGCTCCGAAAGCAGCCGAAATGCCCAAGGCAGAACTGCCCGCTGGTAAAGCCTGGGCTGAAGGCAAGGAAATTTATTTCGTTCACACCGAAGCATCCGATGCGGGTGTGGCTGAAAAACTGACAGGTATGATGAAGTCACCCGTCATTCTTGTACCATCGCTGGCAAACGTGCCCGATGAATCACTTGCGAATGTGTATGTCTTTACCAATGGGTTGGAAGGTTCTGGCCCGTTCGGTTTTCAAGCCGATGTATTTGACAACCCTCCCGACACAGATGGCTATTCTCCGCTGCGCCGATTGAATGTCATTGCATGGGTTGATGCATCCACAGCCCGCGAACTCAAATCTGCAGCAGAAGTGTTGGAAGCAGAAGCCGCTGGCGAACTTACCATCGAACAACCTGGTGTCGTGATCAACATGCCTTTCGTCGTTTGGGATGGCGGACAGCGATAAATTAAATAGGGCTTACGCAGAATTCACTGCGATGAACAGAGATAAACAGAGATTGTAAAAAAATAGACGAAACATCTTTGTTTATCGCTGTTCATCTCTGGTAAAAAAATGGTTTGCGTAAGCCTTATTAACAGTAGATATGTACCTGTATACGTGTTTACTTGTATATTTCTTCCATGAGGTTCCATGTCCAAAAAACAAACACCTTCTGTTGACCCTGTTGTGATCGTCATGCTCGGCGTTGTGTTCGTTGCTGTTGCCGCTGCAATGATCGTATTTCAACCAGACTCGAATTCCATCAACATCGCCACAGACGCAGGCACGATGAGCCAGCTTCTCGTTGCATTTGTCACTGGTATCACCACAGGCGGATTAAGCTGCCTCGCAGTGCAGGGCGGCTTGCTCGCAAGTTCCCTCGCTCATCAGATCGAGCAGGATTATGTTCAACATGCTGCGACAACCAAAAAAGCAAAAGCAGCTCCGCGTTCCAACTCCGCATTGCCCATTGCACTCTTTCTGCTTGCAAAACTGGTCGCGTACACATTGCTTGGCGCACTCCTCGGTTGGCTGGGTTCCTATCTCACTCTCAGCCCGCTCACTCGCGCTTTTCTCATGATCGCCATCGGCATCTTCATGATCGGCAATGCCCTGCGCATGTTCAACGTCCATCCCATTTTCCGTTACTTCTCCATCGAGCCGCCGAAGTTCATCACACGCTACATCCGCAAGACCGCCAAAGGGACAGACACCGCCACGCCGATCTTTCTCGGCTTGCTCACTGTCTTCATTCCCTGCGGCGTCACACAAGCCATGATGGCAACCGCCCTCGGCACAGGCAGCATCGCCATGGGCGCGGCACTCATGTTCGCCTTCACCCTCGGCACCAGCCCCGTCTTTTTCATCATCGCCTATTTGACAACGGAACTCGGTTCACGGCTTGAAAAATTCTTCATGCGATTTGTCGCCGTGCTGGTTCTGATTTTGGGATTTGTGACTCTCGACGGCGGACTCAACTTAATGGGTTCCCCGATCTCGCTTCAAAACTTAACCCGCAGCTGGTTCCCATCTCAAACAGAATCCAACGCTGTAGCAGAATCTTCCCAACCCGCCGCCGCAGACGGTTCCATCATCCTCGAAGTCCAAAACAGCGGATATTTCCCCACCACCCTCAAAGCCCCCGCAGGGAAAGATTTCACCCTGAACCTTGTCACTGACCAAACCTACTCCTGCGCCCGGGACTTTGTCATCCCTGCCTTGGATTATTATCAATTACTCCCTGATACTGGAACTGTTCAAGTGAACATCCCCGCCCAAAAAGCAGGCTCCACACTCTTCTTCACCTGCTCCATGGGAATGTACACAGGGCAGATTGTGTTTGAATAATAGACCGTAGACCGTGGACAATGGACAGTTCTTCACGGTCTACCGTCCACAGTCCACCGTCCCAAAGGAATTCCCAATGCTCAAAAAAACCTTCACCATCCCCGACATGACCTGCTCCAATTGCGCCATGAAACTTGAGTCCCTCGAAGATACTCTCGACGGCGTCAAAGAGATCAATGCCAGCTATCACAGGCTGGAAATGGTCATCGAATATGATGAATCAAAACTGACCGATGAACAGATTGTCGCAGCAGTAAAGAAAAAAGGTTATACAGCAGTTATGAAGTAAAGCAAAAAATAATCAAGTAAAAAGTAGACAAGTCCACACGTAAGATTGTGCCAACACTTGTCTACTTTTTTT
>CAZHOX010000094.1:0-12176 GCA_964534345.1 uncultured Anaerolinea sp. | reverse complement strand
ACCATCCGCCTTCAAAGTGGACATCTCCAGATCAGGCCTGCCTCCTACGAAGAAGGCAAGGTCAGCCTGAAGTGGGAAGATCTGATCGCAGACCCCGACCAGATGGCGCAGCAGATCAAATCACTTCCGCAGGTTGTTGTTGCAACACCGCGATTGATCGCCAGCAGCATCCTGACGCTTAGCGATGAATCCAAAGGCGTGCAGATCCTCGGCATAGATCCTGACTCTGTTGCAAATCAACCCTTCCGTGATGGAATGATCGCTGGAGAATTCATCAAAGCCGATGACCGCGAAGGTATTCTGATCGGTAACGTCCTCTCGGAGAAATTGGGGCTGCATGTTGGCGACCAGGTCAATTTGCTGATAACCACATCCAATGGTGATGTGAATGAGCAGTTGTTCACGGTCCGCGGCATATTTACCACACGAACTCCAGGGTACGATGAAAGCACAGTCTTTATGCCGATCGCCAAGGCGCAGGCTATTACCGTCACCGAAAATCACGCCAGTACTATTTTCGTAATGCTGCAAAACGGCGAAGAAGCAGAAGCTGTTGAGCAGGCAATTCAATCAGAAAATTATCAGGTTCTTACCTGGCGCGAACAGAATGTGTTCATTACCCAATTTGAAGATTACGCCGGCGCTTTCTTCGTTGTTATTTACCTGATCGTTTTGGGTATTACTGCAACGGTTGTCACCAACACATTGGTGATGGCAGTTTTTGAGCGCACACGTGAGATCGGTATCCTTGCTGCCATTGGCATGAAAGGGCGCGGCATTATGGCTCAATTCCTTGCGGAAGCCGCCTTACTCGCCACAGGAGGAGTGATCGGTGGGCTGATCATCGGCGGCGCTATGGTTGCTTATTTCACGGTTTATGGAATTTACATCGGTGATTATGGCATTACAGGTGTTCTCTTTGAAGACCGTATTTATGCCCACCTCACTCTCGACAATACAATCACTCTAACAATCGTTACCTATATTATTACCCTTGTTGCTTCACTTTATCCTGCCCGCCTTGCTGCGCGCATGGAACCCGTCGAAGCATTACATGGAGCAGGAGACTAAAATGGAAGTTACAAAAGTTACCCAGGCTACACGCGTATTCAAGATCGGAGAAGTTGAGACCAAAGCCCTTCGCGGAGTTGATCTATCAGTTGGAAACGGCGAATTCACCGCATTGGTTGGTCCTTCCGGTTCCGGTAAAACCACATTGCTGCAACTCATTGGTCTGTTAGACCAGCCCACATCTGGCAGCGTAGCCATCAACGGCCAGGATGCCACAAAACTAAATCGCAATCAACGTGCAGACCTGCGCAAGAATGCAATTGGTTTCGTATTCCAATTCTTTGCACTCATCCCAACCCTGACCGCCTACGAAAATGTTGAGATGCCGCTCCTGTTGAATGGCACAAAACCTGCCGACCGCAAAGCACGCGTCAATGAAATGTTGGATGCAGTTGGACTCGCAGACCGCGCACATCACCGCCCCGACCAACTCTCCGGCGGACAGCAGCAACGTGTCGCTGTCGCCCGAGCGCTTGCCACTAATCCCAAGCTGATCCTGGCTGATGAACCCACCGCCAACCTTGATACTGAAAATGGCAAGCAGGTGATGGACATCATGCAGAAACTTAATAAGGATACAGGCGTCACCTTTGTATTCGCCACGCACGACCCACGTGTCATTCATTATGCGAGGCGAGTGGTCACCCTTGAAGATGGCCTTATAGTGAAAGACGCCTCCCAATAAAGGCGAAAACCAATACTTGATAAAACCTTTGCAAAACCTGTGCATTCTGTTAGAATTTATTGATACATCAGGATTGCACAGTTTTTGGAGAATCATCGAATGAAAAAAGTTTTTTGGATATTAATAAGCATTTTTGCAATTGTACTTACAGCTTGTGGACAGGCTGCTACAACGGAAGCAATTCCAACCGTTGTTTTGGAAGGCGGCCAGCCAGCATCGAACTCTCAAACCAACAGCGGAGATTCTGTCTCAGCAGCGGCACTCGTTGTCCCGATGTCTGAGGCGCGTCTTTCATTTACCAGCGTAGGCAGAGTCACCTCGGTCAACGTGCAGGTTGGAGATAAGGTTGAAGCGGGTCAAATCCTTGTTGAATTAGACACGGCCCTTCTTGAGGCCAAGGTCAAAGAAGCTGAAGCCAATCTGGCATTTGCGGAGACCGATCTCAAATATTTGATTCGCGTTACGGGATGCCGCGGCGAAGGCTGCACGCCCAGCCAGAAACATATTGAAGTGGCAGAAAATGAAGTTGCCCGCGCACAGGCGTTGGTTGACTCTGCAAAAGCTACGTTGGCCGCGCAATCGCATCTTTCCGCGCCGTTTGCTGGTACGGTTGTCTCTGTAGATATTTCCCCCGCTGAAACAGTAACCCCGGGCGGGGTCGTGATCGTACTTGGTGATCTCAGCGGCTACCGCATTGAAACCACAGATTTAAGTGAGCGTGATGTGCCGCATGTAAAGATCGGGCAGGAAGTCAATGTGTTTGTGGAAGCCTTGGGACAGGATTTCAAAGGCAAGGTCGCAGATATTTCCAACATCTCGTCCACACTTGGTGGGGATGTGGTCTACAAAGTGACGATCGATTTCGATCAGCAGCCTGAGGGTTTGCTCTGGGGCATGAGCGCGGATGTTGAAATCCTCGTTGGAAACTAACGAGGAGATAAAAATGAAAAGATTGATCTGGCCAATTTTATTGACCATTTTCCTGGCAGCTTGCGGTGGAAACCCAACCCCTGTGGCCGCACCTGCTTCTACGACTGTTGCAGAGCCCGTTGTGGTTTCCGACCCAAACACGGTGGTTGCCTCTGCAAAGGTTCTGCCTGTTCAGGTATCTGAGTTAGGCTTTACCATTTCAGCGCTTGTAAAAGAAATTGCTGTACAGGAAGGCGAACAGGTTCAGGCTGGGCAGCCACTCATTGTTTTGGATACGCCTGAATTAGAATTTGCAGTCATTGCAGCAGAGCAGGACTACAATTCGAAAAGCCTGGCTGCTGAATTACAGAAAGCAGAAAAGGTTTTATACGTTAATCCAGACACAGGCAAGAAACGCTGGTACAGCCTTCCGAGAGAAGTGTATTTGAAGGCATTATCTGTAGCTGACCAATCAAAAGCCGTCTGGGATTCTGCTGCAGCCAGCCTTACACAAAATACACTGCTTGCCCCATACGCTGGAACTGTGGTCGATATTCAAGTTATCCCAGGGGAAACCGTACAATCCAGCCAGACGGTTCTAGTCCTTGCAGATTTAAGCCATTTACAAATTGAGACAACCGACTTGAGCGAACGAGATATTACGCGTGTCAAGGTGGGTCAAAGTGTGGATGTTTATATTGAGGCCTTGGATGTAAATGTGGCTGGTAAAGTAGTTCGTATTTCTCCTATTGCCGAAACCGTTGGTGGAGATGTAGTCTTCCCGGTAACAATTGAATTAAGTGAACAGCCTGAAGGGCTTTTCTGGGGTATGACGGCTGAAGTGCAAATAGCCGTCAAGTAAACGAGAACATAAACAAAAATTACACAAGCAGACAGGTGATTGCACATAAATATGCAATCACCTGTCTGCTTTTTTTATCTGTATACAGTTTACTTGTCTGCAACTTTCCCTGTATACTCACCACAATAAAGGAGACTCACATGACCACTATTACTGTAATTGGCGCAGGCAGTGCTTCATTTGGAGAAAATACTCTCTCTGCATTGCTTCGCTCCAAAAAACTGCAAGGCTCCACTCTTCGGCTTGTGGATCGCAACGCACAAAGTCTGGATATTGTTCATAGGCTTGCAAATCGATTGAACAAGGAATGGGATTCAAGGTTCACCATCACAGCACATACAACTCACAAAGATGCACTTGAAGGCACGAACTTTGTTGTCTCTGCTATTGAAGTAGGTCCGCGTGAGGAATTGTGGAAATCCGATTTTGAAATTCCAATCAAATATGGTGTGCGTCAACCATATGCAGAGAATGGCGGCCCGGGTGGCTTTATCCATGCCGCGCGCAATGTAAACCCTGTATTGGAAATTGTCCGCGATATGGAGCAGGCTTGCCCTGACGCATGGTTTATCAATTTTACAAACCCAATGGTGCGCATCTGCGACCTCGTCAATCGTCACAGCAAAATAAAAGCCGTGGGTCTTTGTCATCAAATTTATATCGGGTATGGCATGGTAGGGGTGGCGCTGGCAAATGACCTTGGAATCCAAGTTCCTGACGGCCTCGAAGGGATGCACGCAGATGTGATGCAGCATCCACTTCAACACATGGTCATGGATCAAACCGTCCCGTTGGTGGATATTCGCGCTGCTGGCACAAATCATTTTTCGTGGATACTTTCCATTCACGATAAAAGAACTGGCGAAGATCTATATCCGCTCTTTCGGAAGCGATTCTTTGAACTGGATAAAAAATTTGAACCGCTCACGCGCCGCGTCTTTCATGACTTTGGCCTGTTTCCCGTTCCCGGAGATACCCATCTCTGTGAGTATCTGCCTTGGATGAGTGACCCCATCACCAAGCCTTGGGAAACATTCAATATCCGCCTGTATGACTGGGAACTAATGGCTGGCCTGCGCGATTTCAGCCTGGACCGATTGAATGAAATGGCGAATGGTTCTCTTGCCATTGATAGTCTGCTGGAGACTGATTCGGAAGGCGCATTGGAGATGATTGAGAATATCTCATTTGCTGGTAATCATTATCACCTTGCTGCAAATCTTCCTAATGTAGGGCAGATCGCAAATCTTCCACTTGGCGCAATAGTTGAAACACCAGTCCATGTCAATGGGGCAGGGATTTATCCTGTGCATGTTGGAAGTTTGCCTGAACCAATCGCAGAACTATGTCGCAGAGAACTCATGGTTGCACAATTAGGAATTGATGCTGCTGTGGAAGGTAATTATGAAAAGGCATTGCAGTGTCTGCTGCTTGATCCGGTTATTGCTGATATGGAAATCGCAAAAAATATTCTTGATGATTATCTGAACACATATCGAGGACATTTGCCTCAATTTTATAAATAATCGACTGTTTATTATTTTTCTTGTGTTTTTCAAAGACAGGCAAGTGTGTCTGTCTTTGATTCTTAAATACCTTAAAAACGTTAAAGAAATTTTTAAACAATAACATTAAGTCATAAATAACGCTTATGATATTTTAAGATAAATATATGTTCAAAAACCTTTACATAAATCAATAGTTGTATAAAATAAACATACAATAATGATTATGATTCATTGTTGTATGTTGAATAAAAAAATAAATTTTAAAAAAATGATTCATCAATGTTGAATCAGCAACTTGAAAGTGTAAAGGAAAGACAATAAAGGAACAATCATGTACATTTGCGTATTAACAAGCACACCAGACGACGACGATATTCCTTACGATCCATCACCATACATGAATGGATATCGTTGGAAGCAGCATCATGTGGAGCCAACGGATGTAGAAAAACAGATCAAGACATTGATGGATGAAGGTGTGGATGTTTTTGTTAATCTGTGCGATGGCACACCTGATGATGCATTATCTGGTATTGCTCTTGTTCATGCTCTCGAAAAATACAATGCTGCATTTACAGGCGCGGATTCAAAGTTTTTTGACCCCACTCGTGATGAAATGAAGAACGCAGCGCGCCGCGTTTCAGTTCCCACACCCAATTGGATCTTTGTCAACCGCGCAGAAGATGCTGAAAAAGTCGCGAAACGTTTGAAATTCCCCATGCTCGTCAAACCGCCTCATGGATATGCCAGTGTTGGTATTCGCCGCAAATCGCGAGTTGAAAATGTTGATGAGCTTCGTGAACAAATTGCCGTTGAGGTTGAAGAGTTTGGCCGCGCGCTTATTGAAGAGTTTATCGAAGGTCGCGAATTCACCTGTTTGATCGCCGAAAACCCTGATGATGTGACCAAGCCCATCACTGTTAAGCCTGTTGAGTTCATCTTCCCAAGTGGTGAATCCTTCAAACACTATGACATGAAATGGGTTGAGTACGCGAAGATGTCTGTCGCAGTGGTCGCTGACCCAAAGATTGAGAAAACTCTTCGTGAACAGACACTGCGTGTTTTCAATGAATTGGGCGGCAATGGCTATGCTCGCTGTGATTACCGCATGGACGCAAACGGCGTAATTCACATGCTGGAGATCAACCCCAATTGCGGTATTTTCTACCCACCGCATGAACCTGGCTCGGCTGATTACTCGCTGATGAATGATAAGCATATTGACCACACCAAGTTCATGAAGTTGATCATTCGCTCCGGCCAGCGCCGCCAGACGCGTATGGCGGCTGAAAAGATTATCAAGCGCCAGCGCCGCAAACGCGTGATTGAAGTAGAGCAGATGGCTTTCACTTAAACAAAAACGGGACACAGCAATGTGTCCCGTTTTTGTTTATTCATTGATGAGACTTGCTCCCTCACTCGGTTTGCAGACGTACACCGCCGCCTCCATACTTGACCTTTGCCTGTATGCCTCTGAAACAGCAGTTACAAACTCTGCGGCATTTTCCTCCTTGACCAAAGCCACAGCACAGCCGCCGAAACCAGCGCCCGTCATGCGTGCACCGTAACAGCTGGCTTGTTCTCTTGCACAATCCACCATGATGTTTAGCGCATCATTTGTCACTTCAAAATCATCACGCAGACTGTCGTGGCTGGCGTTGAATAATTCTCCAAGCCTTTTGACATTCCCTGCTTTCATTACTTCCATGGCTTCCAACACCCGTGCATTCTCCGTGATGATATGCCTTGCTCGTTTTTCTGCCAGTTCGTTCAATCCATTTTTTGAGCTTTTATTAAATTCTTCCACGCTTACATCGCGCAATGCTTTCACGCCAAACCAACGTGCGGCTTCCTCGCATTGACTGCGTCTTTCATTATAGGCGGAGCCAACCAACCCGCGCCGTGTGGATGTATCGAGGATTACGATGGAGATTCCCTGGGGCAGGGGAGCGTGTTGAATTTCCAGTGAACGGCAATCCAAAAATAGCGCGTGACCTTCTTTGCAGGCTGCACTTGCCATTTGATCCATGATGCCGCAGTTGACGCCAACCCATTCGTTCTCCGCTTTTTGTGAAAGCTTTGCCATCTTTGGCGCATCCCACTCAATGCCTGAGACTGCTGCAAAGGCTCGGGCTACAGCCAACTCCACGGCCGCGGAGGAGGATAAGCCAGCGCCGCGTGGAACATCGCCTGTCATCACTGCATCAAATCCGCGTAATTCATAGCCAGCTTTCATCAATTCGTAGGCAATGCTTTTGGGATACTCGATCCAGTCGCTGCCCTTCGTGAGGGAATCTAATTCGAAAGCCGCTTCAGTTTCAAGGTCCAGAGAAAAGAGGCGCACGGTTCTATCATCCCGTGGACGGAGCGCGAGCCAAACGGCATGGTCAATCGCCATGGGGAGGACAAATCCGTCATTGTAGTCAGTGTGTTCTCCGATCAAATTGACTCGTCCGGGCGCACGGACGATGATTTCAGATTCGGAGTTAAAATAGGATGCGAAAGATTGCTTTAGAAGTTGTGTGTTCATAATCGTGGTTATACCATAGCAGAGGCAATATGAACGACCTCGAGTTGCTTGAAAAATATGAGCCGGTGTTACGCTTTGCTAAAAGCGAGCGTTTTTTTCCGATGGCTGTTGAGCCGTATTTGGCGATGTGTAAAATCTTTCCAAGCGGGCCGAAGGGGGCTGTTGAGACGATCTCTCATTTGAATGAGGCTCTTGTGGATCACATGGGTGAATTGCAAAGCGAGCAATTTTATTTGCGTTTTGTCAACGATCCTCTGCGCGATTTCGATGCGTGGATTTGGTGGGGTGTTGGGTCTGCTGCGGGGCTTGGTATTTCATGGTGGTTTGGCCGGTGGACAGGGTTGGAGATGACGCTGGTTATATCTTTGGTTGCTGCATTTATTATTTTCATGGCAGCTTCTCCGATTCGATTAAGAATCATCCCTGCTGCATTGGCGGCGTTTTTATTTATCGGATTGGAAGTTGCACCGATTTGGTTTTTTCTTCATCCAAACCGCACGATCGGAATTGCTGTTGAGTATTTGATTCTGCTTCCGATCTATCTGCTGGTTTTGTTTTATTTATCGGTTCGGACGATGAAGTTTATTTTAGATCATGTCATTCCCGAAGGCCCCGGCCTTGTGATGGATATGCTTTCGCTGGCTACGGAAAGAATTGCGCAGGAGGCTTATCTTCTGTATGCAAAGATTTTGGAGAAGGACGATCAGCCGGTTTATTATGGACGAGTGTTGCGTGAGAGGGATAAGGCAGGTAACCAGTGGACGATTTTACAATATCATTTTTTTTATGCATTCAATGATTGGCGACTTGCGGCGAATGGAATGAATCATCACGAAGGGGATTGGGAGATGACGGCTGTCTATTTGAAAAATGATGTGCCATATGCTGTTTTATTTTCACAGCATGGCGCGGGAAATATTGAGAAATGGGAAACGACGAACAAAGCGCTGGATAGTCTGGGAGATGAAACCACACATCCCGTCGTTTATGTTGCGTTGGGTTCTCATGCAAATTACAGCCAGCCGGAAGTGATACGCTCACCAAGTATGTACAAACCCGGTCGTTTGCAGCGTATTCTTTTTAAGTTGGATGGCTGGATACATTATATTTTCATGCTCATTAACCCAAGCCAGAAGGCAAGGCAGATCGCTATAAAAGAATTACAAGCCAAACGTACCCGTTTTCTTGCAGAGGACGCCTTCATTTATTTGCGTGATGAGGTTGATCATTATGTAGTGAGCCTGCCGATGGAAATCGCTTCTGGGGATGGATTTCGTGTTGGAGTGCAGGGAGATAATTTAAAGGAGGGTGTTGTCAAGTCAAGTAGTTATTTGAAACGCATCATGTCTGACCGTAAGACGACCCGCCCGAAGATTAAGGAGTGGAAGCGAGTGCTCTTGAATCCTGAACCGGAATGGGTACAATATAAAGGACTATGGGGCGTAAAAAGTTTCTTAAAGGAAGAATCTGGCCCGCCCGGCCCGAAATGGGATAGGCCAAAGAAGAACGAAATTGGCGTGCAGGAAAGAAAACGTTGGGGCAGGCCGTTGGATTGGCTGAGAGAACTTGAGCAAGACAAACATTGATGAATTAACAAGGAGAAACTTATATGTCCATATCGCAAGCTCTTGAGGTTGTCATCGGTTTGATATTTATTTATTATGTCTTGGGTTCCATTGTCTCAATGGTCACTCAATGGATCAACGAATTTCTTGAAACGCGCGGTAAGGCGTTGGAGCGTTATCTGGTAAAGATCGTTGGTGATAAAAAGCTAGAAGATCTGGTGAAACTTCCACAGTTGCAGGCATTACGCCCTATACGATACAAGAACTTTCTCAGCGTATTCGGTTCGGTGACAGAGCCAAAGAAGATCGAGAAGATTCCGGTTGCCACACTTGTGGATGCATACTTTGACCTTGTTGGTCTTACATCAAAAGAGAATTTAAATCTGGCACAGCTTGCTGAATTAGTAGACAGGCTGCCTGATTCGGAAGGAAAACAAGCATTCATTCAGTGGATACAACAGGGTGTGACCAATATCGATGACCTGCGGAAACGCACGACTGCTTATTTCACCGGTATGATGGAGCAAGCTTCCTCAACATTCAAAGCCAATGCGCGAAGCTTTGTGATTATCTTATCTATTGGCGTGACGGTTCTCTTTGGCACAGATAGTATTCAACTTGCTCAAACCTTGTGGACCAATGCAGAACTACGTGCGCTTGCCGCAGCCAAAGCGGAAATGGTTGTACAGCAGGAAGGCACAGATGCCACCATTGATGACCTGATCAAGGAATTGGGCGATCTCACCATCAAGATCGGCTGGTGGCAAACGGAGCGTCCCGCAGCAGGCGCCGATGTCCCGACCTGGGTTAGCTTTATCCTCTTGAAGGTGTTGGGCCTAGGCCTGACCGCAGCGGCTGTATCACAAGGCTCGTCTTTCTGGTATGACTTGTTGAAGAAGATCGTGTCTCCATCGAAAGGTGGAGGCGGCGGGGGCAGTAGTTCGGATGGCGAAGCAAAAGGATAGCTGAATTAAGAAACCTCCGAGTTCTTTAAGAACTCGGAGGTTTTTCTATTTGGAAGACCATCTCGCGTAGACCGCCTGTGAAAGCAGGCGGTTCGCGCTTTTCTCGCGTGTCACCAGTTCGCCGCTGTCGGTCTCGCCTTTGTATTTTTTCATCATCTCATCCACAGCTTGCGCTACATGGATGGCAGATGCACGCACCGCATACACCGTGACGATCACGAAGAGGGGATTGTTACTCAAACAGGCGCGGCACATATCCAGTAAGCTGGGCAGAGACTTGTACACTTCCCAAATTTCGCCTTTGGGGCCGCGCCCAAATTTCGGCGGGTCGAGGATGATGCCATCATATTTCACGCCGCGTTTGGCTTCGCGTTGGACGTATTTCACGGCATCTTCCACTACCCAGCGGATGGGTTTTTCCTTCAATCCAGAGAGTTCCTGATTCTCCCGCGCCCAAGTTACTGACTTCTTCGAGGCATCCACATGGGTCACTTGTGCGCCTGCCGCCGCCGCTGCAAGAGATGCCAGCCCCGTATAACCAAATAGGTTGAGGATGTTCGGTTGGCGACCTGCCTTTCGGACGGTATCAGCCATAAAGTCCCAGTGAGAGGCGACTTCGGGAAATACGCCGAGGTGGCGGCCTGGTGTTGTCATCGCGCTGAATTTGATATCACCAAGCTGGGGAAGGGGATAACTCATGATCCATTTCTCATCCACTCGCTTTTTGAAATCCCAATGACCGCCGCTTTCTTCGCCCGAGGGCTGAAACACAGCGTGGACATTGTTCCACTCTGAAGCAGGGAGCGCGCGACTCCACATGGCTTGCGATTCGGGGCGCGAAAAAATGTATTTGCCAAAGCGTTCCATCTTCAAGCCGTCGCCTGAATCGAGTAATTCATAGTCTTGCCAGTTGTTGGCTTCGAGCAGAGTGAAAGAGGGGGAGGGGTTCATGAGTCGGTAATGCCTTTGATATGAGAAATAAGTACCATTCCACTTGATTTTTGCCCACAAAACAGTATAATGTGGTAAGAAGTGGTAGAAAGTGGTAAGAGCGCCGGAATTCCCGGCGTTCGTCTATTAAAAGGAATTGTAGCACAAATGTTCTTAGGTCAGTTCCAACACAATCTTGATGATAAAGGGCGCTTGATGATACCAGCGCGCTTTCGTGATTTGTTGGCAACTGGCGCCTACATTACACAAGGCTTTGATAAATGCCTCATGGTAATGACAGAAACATACTTTCAGCAGGTTTATGAACGCATCGAAGCCATGAACCTAGCCGACCCAACCGCCCGTTTGCTGCGCCGCTTGATCCTTTCCAACGCATATCCCATTGAAGTGGATAAAGTTGGGCGCATTCTCGTGCCGCAAAACTTGCGCGCTTTTCTCGGCATCGAGAATGGCGAGCTGGTTGTAGCAGGGCAGGGCGAGTACTTCGAAGTGTGGACACCTGCAGCCTGGGGCGAACAAATGACCCAGCTTCAGGATACCGAAGCCAACAACGCGCGCTTCTCCACGCTTGATCTTTCAAAGAGTAAGCCATCGTAGTAACGGCTTTAGCCGTTAGGGGCGACTGACCCACAGGGTACTTCGTAAAGTCGCAACTACTTATGCAGCAGCACAAACCTGTACTTTACCAAGAGATTATACACGCTCTGCAACCCCGCAATGGCGGGCGGTATGTGGATGGCACTTTGGGCGCGGGCGGTCACGCTCGCGGGATCCTGGAGGCTTGCACGCCAGATGGGCTTTTGCTCGGTCTCGATGTAGACCCGCAGGCTTTGGCGCTCGCTCGTGAGACCTTGGCTCCTTACGAAAAGCGCATTCATCTCGTGCAAGCCTCCCACATCACTCTTTCACAACAACTCGCTTCATTGAATTGGGACTCGATTGATGGCATGGTACTCGACCTCGGCGCTTCCTCCATGCAGTTCGATAACGCCGAACGCGGCTTCTCCTTCATGCAGGATGGCCCGCTCGATATGCGTTTCGGCCCGCACGTGACGATGAGCGCGGAAGACATCATCAATACCTACGATGAAAAAGAACTTGCCGACATCATCTTCCGCTACGGAGAAGAT
>CAZHOX010000093.1:2396-12304 GCA_964534345.1 uncultured Anaerolinea sp. | reverse complement strand
CGGAGCACTTGATCTCTTTCGCATCATCCATCAGGCGGGCGAAATCGTAGGTGACGGTCTTGGCATTGATGGCACCTTCCATGCCTTTCACGATCAGATCAGCAGCTTCGCCCCAACCCATGTAGCGCAGCATCATCTCACCCGAAAGGATGACCGAGCCAGGGTTCACCTTATCCAAGTCGGCATACTTCGGCGCAGTGCCGTGAGTCGCTTCAAAAATGGCGTGACCCGTCTCGTAGTTGATGTTCGCGCCGGGGGCAATACCAATGCCTCCAACCTGAGCAGCCAACGCATCCGAGAGATAATCACCATTGAGGTTCAAGGTAGCAATTACATCGTAATCACGCGGGCGAATAATGGTGAACTGCAAAGAAACATCCGCAATCGAATCTTTGATCAGCAGCATCTTCTTCCACTTGCCGTCGCCGTGGGTATCCCACAACTTCAAGGCTTCTTCCACTTCGCTCTTGATGTCGTTCTGCTGGGCAGGGCTCATCATGTCAAAGCCCGGGTCAATTGCCTTGGCGTTATCTTCCACAGACAATTCAGGCTTGGCTTCCTTATTACCGAGAATCCAGCTTTCGCGTTCGGTCACAATGCTGCCGCGGAACTCACGTTTGGCGAGGGTGTAGCCCCAATCCTTGAACGCGCCTTCGGTGAACTTCATGATGTTACCCTTGTGAACAAAGTTCACGCTCTTGCGATTGTTATCCAACGCCCACTGAATAGACGCACGAACAAGTCGCTCGGTACCTTCCACAGAAACAGGCTTAATACCAATACCCGCGGTCTCAGGGAAGCGCATCTTTGCGTATTCCTTGGGGAAGGCTTCCTTGAAAAGTTCCTTGAACTTCTTATTGTCATCGGTTCCAAATTGGAATTCGATGCCTGTGTAAATATCTTCCGTGTTCTCGCGGAAAATGACCATGTCCACATATTCGGGGTGGCGCACCGGCGAAGGCACACCCTTGTACCAACGCACAGGACGCTGACAAACATACAAGTCCAATAACTTGCGAAGCGCCACATTCAACGAACGAATGCCGCCGCCAATGGGGGTAGTGAGCGGACCTTTAATGCCAACGAGAAATTCCTTGAACGCCTCGGTAGTTTCATCGGGCAGCCAACTTTGGAATAGTTTGAACGGCTTTTCACCCGCGTACACTTCCATCCAATGGATCTTGCGCTTCCCGCCATACGCCTTCTCCACCGCCGCATCGAACACACGCACCGAAGCGCGCCAAATGTCGCGCCCAGTTCCATCGCCCTCCACGAACGGAATGATCGGGTTGTCGGGAACATTCAACTTCCCATTTTGAATTGAGATCTTCGCCCCGCCAGCGGGGACCGTAACATTAGTGTATGCCATACTTACCTCTTTATCCTTTGGAGATTTTGCCGGATTATATCACCCGTGATATTTTGCCCTAAGTGACGATTCTCTTAATTCCCGCCTCATTCTTAACTCAAACCTGCCTCTGTTTCGAACTGCATTTTCCTCCCTTATCCCCGCCCGACGATACCCTAAAGGGAACACGTGAACCGTCGGGCTATTCCTCCGCGCCTTCATCGCTGGAAATAATTTCCTGCGCGAGCTTCTGCAACTCCTCCACATCCCGTGTCTTCGCAGAATCAAAATATTGCGCCAGCAGATCCAGCGGACTCAAACTGCTCACCACTTGTCCCTCCGCGATCCGAACCCGAGATTCGCTTTGTGGTCTCTTTACCAGATGAAATTCAAACGTATCCTCGGTATATTTTCGCAAAGCAGATTCATCGATCAGCGAATCCCACTCTCGCGGATAATCCACCACCAGCCGCACGATCGCCTCAGACATTTCCTTCACGCTGGGCAAAGCCTTCTTGAGCGCTTCTGTCACATTCTCATTCGAGTCAAGAATCGTTCGGCGGTCTATAAACTTTCTCACATCGGTCAGCTCGATCCATTCTACTTCCGTGTCTTTGCCCTTCTCCACATCAGCAATAACAAAGAACCTGTCTTCCTTCGCTTCGCCAAAATCCACTCGCTCGATGGAGCCGGGGTAAATGACAGGCGGCTGATTTCCTTCGTTCACATCCTGCGGCTTGTGGATGTGACCCATCGCTACATAATTGAATTTCGGGTTCTTCACCAAACTTCCCGTAAGCACAAGGTCATTGCCCAGCATTACAAGCCGCTCCCCGCCAAACTTCGCACCTTCAATGGAAGCGTGAGCCGTGAGAACAATCGGCAGGGACGAATCTGCTTCTTCGATCCATCCTTCGATCAACTCGCCCATATTTCCTTCGATCCGTGAATAGGCATCGGTTGAACTGGTTTCGCCTGTCGCCGCCATCAACCCCGAGCGGGGAATCCATGGCATTCCAATCACCTGAAGAGGAACACCCCAAAGTTCACCTGGCTTCAGAAAGCACGGTTGATCAATCACATGCACAAATGGCACTTGTAGAGTTTTAAATTCCTGCAAAGCATGAGCACGCCCCGCCGCTGGTGAAATATCGTGATTGCCAACCAAAAGCAAAGTGGGAATTTTTGCCTGAGACAGCCGCATGATGCGCTTGCCCCACTCGCGTTGAAACGTGGGCGCAGGCGAGCGGTCTTTGTACGCATCCCCCGCAAAGATGACCATATCCACTTTTCGCGAGATCGCTGTATTTACAATGGTATCCAATGATTTAAGAAAATCCAACACACGCAAAGGCAATCCCGTTTCAGGGTCATGCCTGCCGTAATTAGCCATGTCAATATGTGCATCTGCAAAGTGAAGGATTTTCATTTTTATATTTTCAATCAGTATCAATACGATGTTTTGAATTTTGGTGTATGCTTATCAGGCATATGAATTGTAACTCTTCATACGTGACTTGCGGGTGATTGTGTAAGTCTGTTTCAGAAAATAGAATGCCGTCTTACCCTGAACAAAAAAGGAAGTATCTCATGAAAAAAGGCCCCTTAATTCTCTCGATCTTGTTAACCGGAGCAGTATTAGCTCTGCTGTTCGTGTTGGTTTCGAATTACAAAAGGACTACTGAAACTGCTGCATCTGCGGAAGCCACCGAAGATCTAAGCCAATATGAATTTCAGTTTCAGCCGCCGGTTGCCGCCATTTCAACACCAAATCCTGCAGATACGCCCGCTCCTGGCTCTGTTCGCATCTTTGATGCTGCCGCAGAAGCCGCCAAAGTGATGGGACACAACGATGTCTATCTCACAGAATATGCCCAGCTTAATGGCACGGATGTATATCTTGTTACGTTTTTATCTGGCGATCTTGTATATGTTAGTCTGGATGGGCAGGTTGTTTCCACCTCAAAGACAAATCCTATTGACCCATATCAACCTACATCGCACAGATAAAATCAGCATATTATTAAAGTAATACAGAAATGCGGACTTTTTGTCCGCATTTCTGTATTAAGGCTGCAAGCCTAGTTCCTGCAACGCCTGAACCGCTGGCGCCCAATTGACATGAACCTTCAGCGCTGCGCGGTAATCCTCCACGGCGGCTTGAGTGTTGCCTGCCATGTAATAGGCACGTCCTCGCCATAGCAGGGACTCTTCCAATGTAGGGGTGGAGATCGTATCGTTCAGAGTGGTGTTCGCCAGGCTAATTACATCCTGATAGCGGGCTGCGTAATAGTACGCAAAATATGGACCTGTCTGATACCACATCATACGGAAGGGACGATTTCCTGCATCGGTCTTCCAGCCTGCATAAACGGTAAATGCCTGGTCGTAGGCCGTGGCAGCATCTACGTACTGTTGTAAAGCAACGTGACTGGTACCCTTATTGAACCATGCAAAGAAAAGGTCATTCCCTTTCAGGCTTTGGATATCTTTTTGAGCAAGTTCTAACGCATGCTGTGAAGACCATTTCTCATCCACCCATGGGCCGAGCAATTCCAAGACCTCAGATTCGCGCTCTGCTGGGTAAACCACCATAAAAAGATAATTGAATGAGCGCCAATTATCCTGATACTCTTTGTATTCACTTAAGAGGTCTTTGCCCGGCTTAAGATAGGCATCTTGAACAATGAAGCCGCCGCGAGCATCATCATAGCCTGTGGTGAAAAGGTAATGGCCCAGCCAGTCGATCTTCCCGTTGTAGTCTCGTTCGTAATAGCCTTTTTCCACAATGACCGGAAAGCCCGCCGCGAGCAACTGTTTTACAAGCTCCACGTTTCCGCCATAACGGGAAAGCGCACGATACTCTGTGTTCTCGTTGACAAAGTCTACGAGTTCGTAGGGCATAACATTTTTATCGGGCAGGCCCTGTTCAATAAAAGTTTTTTTTGTGTCGCCTGAACCTGGTTTTACCACTTTGGCAACATCATCACGGGTTCCCTTCCAGCCCCAGAAGTTCAGGGCCATTGTCAAATTGGCGGGGCCGCAATAGTTCCAGCGGTTGTGTTGATCAACGTAGGTAACTCCCGGCAGAATAACAGAATCAGGCAGGGGCGTGGATGTGATCGTCGGTATGAGGGTGGACACAGGCCGAGGCGTAGAAGTGGCTGGTGGAGTTAATGTCAATAAATATTCAGCGCGAGTTGTTGCGATCACAGTTTCGATGGTGAGAGCGGTTTCGCCACTCGGTTGAAAGACAGCTTCGTTTGGCGGGTTGAAAAAATAGATGATCCTTGTACGCAGGAGGTCCACACGAGTGGACAGGCGGTCATGCACAGGCGGAAGGAAGTACACGCCAACAATAAAAAGGAGTGCCAAGGGGATGAGCCAGAATTTATTAATTTTTGTAAATCTTTTCATGCGAATGATTATAAAGCAAAACAAAATGATGATTTTCTGTTCATCGTGGCGTCATAATGATTCTATAGAATAGCGCAAGTTCAAATCAGGCGCTGGGAATTCCCTCATAAAGAATTAATAATTACCAGTAACCTTTGTGCCGCGAAAGCGACTGAATGTAGTAAGCCTGTCAAAATATTCAACGACCGAAGGAGTTTAGAAAATGCGAAAAAGTACCATGTTCATTTCAGCAGTATTAACCACATTTATGCTGGCTATCATGTTTGGTGTGGCTACGGCGTATCAAAAAATAGTACAAACGGGTGGGTCTCCAACTGAAACAGCACAAACCCAGCCAACCGATGTAATGGTTGCAGAACCAATCATTGCAACAAGTGCCGCAACCACTACAACCATTACTCTGGAAGAAGCCGCCAACCTGGCTTCCTCTGTTATTGGGCGCACCGATTTGTACTCCTCGGAAAACACACAGCTTAACGGAGTGGATGCATATTTGGTGACATTCTCTTCAGGTGACCTTGTTTATGTGAGCCTCGACGGAAAAATTCTCTCCATTTCAAAATTGCCGGTTAAATATGTACTTGGTCAACCGGTTGTGCAAAACAATGGTGGCTCTTCAAACAAAGACAACTCCGGTTCCTCATCCAACAATGAAGAACACCACGATGATGGTGATGATCATGAAGGCGATGATGATTAAAAAAACGTCAATCAACAGGAGCAATTCTCATGGCAAATAATAAACCTGCGCCCAAGAATTGGAATGATGTTCAAGTAGCTATTGCTACTGCGTCCATGGTGACAACCCTGGCATGTTGGAATATGTTCGCCGGACCAGATCGTGCATCGGCTTTGGAACGCGCACAGGAACAAGCTACAGTAGACCCTGCAACAACAGCCGCTGCAATAATTGCAACCCCGCAAGTTGGCAAGGTGTTTTTTGGCGGCGCTGAACCCCAACAGGTTGTTATTGTTGCACAACAGAGCAGCAATAACGGAGGCGGTGGAGGTGGTGGTGGAGGCGGCGGCGGTGGAGGTGGTGGCGGCGCACCTGTAGCCCCTCCAGGCGGTGGGACTGGCGGCTCCTAACCCATGATACACCGCTTAGAATTCCGCGCGATGGGCACTGAAATGCTCGTCTGCGTGGACAACGGCTCAGATATTCCCCCCATTGAACTGGCAGATGTCCCCGCCTGGTTCGAAGAATGGGAACAGGTTCTCAGCCGTTTTCGTGCAGACAGCGAACTAACACGGCTAAACCGGACGAGCAACTGGCTCGTTCCGGTTTCCGAAACCCTATGGCAAGTATTTCAGGCAGCTAGATCTGCCGAAAAATATGCAGACGGGTTGGTCACACCCACAATTGCCAGAGCCGTTGTTGAATCAGGGTACGACCGTGACTTCAACCTGTTCGCAAACAAGATCCTCTCTCCTTTTGAGCAAGAGCCGAATACAGTCCGCACACTAGACTCTGTCACTTGGGATGAATCAACTCGCAGCATCAACCTGCCCGAAGATGTGGAATTGGATTTCGGCGGCATCGCCAAAGGCTGGGCTGCAGAACAGGCAGTTCAGCGGCTCAAACATCACGGCTCTGCGTTGATGAATTGTGGCGGAGATATTTTCATGAGCGGCCCGCTCTTAAATGGCAACCCGTGGGAGATCGGCATCCACCGTCCATTTGACCGAAGCAGCGGCTACATCGGCAGGATGTATTTTCATCAGCCCTGCGGTGTGGCAACCTCAGCCACAGATCGCCGCCGCTGGATGCAAGGCGAAATGATGCGCCACCATATTATTGACCCACACACCGGTCAGTCTGCAAACTCAGACGTGATCTCAGCCACCATCGTGGCGCCAACTGCTGTCGAAGCAGAAACAGCTGCAAAGTCCGTTCTGATCCGTGGCAGTGAAGAAGGCCTCGCCTGGCTGGAATCCAATCCCGCTCTGGCTGGTCTCATCATGTTGGAAAACGGAAAAATCTTATACAGCCAAAGAATCAATCAGTATTTGTAAGGAGTACTACATATGTCTATGAACTCACCCGAACAAGCAGAGTACGAATCATCCGTCAATATCCAATCCTTCTTAATGTTCCTTGTTGCTACAACGGTTGGCCTGCTCGTGGCGGTTCTACTTTTACCAGCCTGGCTGCCCAACATGGCTTTCTCATTAAGCGGCGATGCCCCCAAAGCCTATTGGTATCTTTCACGCGCAACTTCGTTCGTGGCCCTCACCCTCTTGTGGATGTCCATGGCGTTGGGGCTTGGCATCACCAACAAAATGGCACGTCTTTGGCCGGGAGCACCCGCCGCATTTGCCATTCATGAATACGTCAGCCTGCTTGGGTTGGCCTTTGCAATTTTTCATGCCATCGTTATCCTTGGCGACCACTACATTCAATTTACACTCTTGCAACTCCTCACTCCATTCAGCACAGTAGGATACCGCCCGTTCTGGGTTGGCATTGGGCAGGTCGGCTTTTACACATGGGCCATCCTCGCCGCCACTTTCTACATCCGTCCGGTTATTGGGCAAAAAACATGGCGCTTCCTGCACTACGGAAGTTTCGGCATGTATCTGCTTGGCATCTCCCACGGCATCTTCAGCGGCACAGATACAAGCGCAGCCTGGGCACAAAACTATTATTGGATCTCCGCAGGCAGTTTGATCTTTTTGTTGATGTACCGGATTCTCGCCAGCATGGCAGACAAGTTCTTCCCGCAGAACAAAAAACCGGCAGTGCAAGCGCCGCGTCCTACTCAGGGATAGTTGACCCCGCTCCGAGATTCATTTCCCTTCGCTGTAAGCAAAACGGGCAGCCACTAAAGTGGCTGCCCGTTTTTTTATTGTCATTCCGTCATATTCATCAATGGCCTTGGCGTCTTTTTCAGGCCAGCGCTGAAATCATTATTCCGGCTGGCTGATCTTCGCCCAAAAGAAATCAACGATCACAGGCACATCCCGAAAAGACGAAACAGAGATGCCCACCTTGCCTTCAGGCAATCCATATTTATTATCCACCAGGCTGCGGACTTCCTTGCCATTGATAAAAAGCGTCAGCGTATTGCCCTGACAGAGAATCCCATACTCATTCTCTGCCATGCCAGAGTTGATCTCAACCGACCCGCCATCTGCGATCAGCGAGTATTCCACGGTGTTGTCAACGATCTTGCTAAAGAACACCTCATACATACCGTTGTTGGCAATATCAAATTCATACCAGCCTGCATCGCTTTTGCGACAAAACAAACTGACGTTATTGTTATTCGAACCACGATTGCCCACTTTTACATCCAGGCGCACATCCGTGTATGTGAAAGGCTCATACGTGGCATAGACCCATGCGCCCTTGCCTTGCAGGTCAAAGATGAGCAACCCGCCAACAGTGCGGACAGACATCAGCCCTACAATGCCATTGACGATCTGATGTCCCGACCCATTCACAACCATATATTGCCAGGCAGCGTTTTCCACATCGAATTCTTCCGTATAAAACTGCTGGGCACCAACAAGAGCTTGCTCCGGCGCAAGAGTGGCCGTCAGTTGCTCTTGCAGCACAGGAGGTTCCGTTGCTGGCACAGGGGTTGGCGTTCCATATAGATCAACACTGCACGCAAGGCTGACCAGAACAAGGGATGCACAAAAAAACATCACAGGTTTCATAGCTTTTATTCTCATCTTTACTCCGTATCATTTTATATTCTTCGTTAACCTGTACTTCAAAGTCAACGGGCTCATCTGTGTAGTCGGTAAAGTGAGGAAAAAGATACTCTCGTCAAACCTGAATAGTACTTAAAGCTACATCCTTTTACTTCACGACCACATTAAATGTAATGGTCTGCTCTGCATCTGCCGAAGCATCTGGCGGATAATTTCCCAGTGTAATGGTTGTCGTCCCGATTGCAACAGCCTTAAAAACCCATACATCCTTGCCGCCAGAGCCAGTGACTTGTAATCCGTCCGCTTTGTAATTCTTTGAAACGAACTCAACCACGTTTTTATCCAAATCTCCCACAACTTCCCAGTGATAACCCGTGGTTGGATTGGAATCAAGGATGATCTTGAATTCCTTCCCTGCCGCCGCTTCCAGCTGTTTGGCAGAATCAGAAACTTGTAATTCAGCAGGTTGATCGGGTGTCTCATTTTTTGCGCTACACCCTGAAAGCATAAGCACCATCAAAACGATAAACAAATGGATTTTTTTCATAAGAATCTCCTGTTTGGCAGTTTAACTTTCTTTTTTGGGTAAAGTGAAAAAGAATGTGGAGCCTTTCCCCATTTCACTTTGAACCCATATTCTGCCACCATGCACTTCAATAATCCTTTTCACAATGGCAAGCCCAATACCTGTGCCTTCACTTCGTGAATCAAGTTTTTCAAAGAGACCAAAGATTCGCCCCTGCAATTCGTTCGGGATGCCCATGCCATTATCCCGCACAAAGAAAATGGAAAGGCCATTCTCATCTCCTTCATAACCGATCTCGATCTGCGGATTAGGTTGACCTCCCATAAACTTGGCGGCATTATCGATCAGGTTCTGCAAGGCTTCTGTCAGGCGCTGAGGATCTCCATAAACAGCTGGCAGGTTCGGCTGAAGAGAGACCGCAACGCGGAGCGTTTCAATCTGCCCGTGTGCAAGCTCAAGCGCGTTGTTTGCCAATTCCTCAAATGGGAACACTCCCGATGGATTGATAAGGCGTCCGATACGCGAGAGTTCAAGCAGTTCTCCGAGCAGGGTGTGCATCTTTTCCACTGCGCCGCGAATACGCCCGGTATCCTGCTGAAAACGCTCCATGTTGCCGGAAGTTACATCCGCTTCGAGATAGCTGAGAAACCCGGTGATGGTAACAAGCGGTGATTTTAGATCATGTGATACGGTATAGGTAAAACGCTCCAGTTCGGCATTCTTTTTCTCAAGTTCTTGAATGAGTTTCTCGCGGCCGCTTAATTCATTTTGCAAGTCCGAGAATAGCTGTGAGTTCTCCAGGGCAATTGCCAACTGATTGGCAAATACAACTGCCAGACTGGCGTGATGCTCGTTGAATGTTCCTTTTTCTTTTCCATCCAACGCAATAATGCCGATGATCTTCCCGCGTGTTTTGAGAGGGATCGCCAGCCATGAGTTGACATAGGTATGCGG